>JBFIHF010000084.1:0-19447 GCA_041601915.1 Bradymonadaceae bacterium | reverse complement strand
GCCGTGATGTCGCAGGAGGAGTCGTTGCATTCCCAGAAGGCGGGGTCGCCGAACACCGCGCAATCGGAGCGGATGTTGCAGGATTGTTTGCAGTATCTCGTGCCTTGCGGGCTCGTGACGTTGTTCTTGGGCGGCGTCGTCATGTTGTTGGACGGCGTCGTCATGTTGTTCGGCGTGACATTGGTGGGTGTCGTCACGTTGTTCGGGGTCATGTTCGCCGGCGTCATGTTGTTCGGCGTGGTGTTGTTGGCGGTGTTCATCCCGCACACACATTCGGCGAACGTTCCGTCCGCCAGACATGACTGAGCGCCGGTCCCGGTGGCGCAGAAGCACTGTGCCGACTGGCCGGGCGTACATTGGGGCGCATCGTTCCCGCATCCAGAGAGTGCCCAAAGCGCCACGACGGCGATGACTGAAATCCATCGGCTCATGCTGTTCCTCGTTCCGGTGTCTGTTGATTCTGCATCAATTCGACGTGCCATGCCATTCGCCGTTGAACCTCGCTTGAGCCGAAGGATCGGCGTCGCTATGCTGACCGGCCCTCGGAGTGCTCATGAAAATTACGTTCCCGCTCGTGCTGATCGCGCTGACCTGCGGCTGCTCGTCGCCCGATCCCAGTGACAAGACGGATCCGACGACCAACAACGCGACGAGCGGGTCGAACAACGCGACGCCCGACGACGACATGGCGAGGGCCGACGTAGGCACGCCCGATGTCGGACCACCGCGCGACATGGGCGGTGACCGACCCGACTTCGGCGCGCCGCCCGCCGCGATTACGTCCGCGGGCGCCACGTTCGAGGGGCACCTGGGCCCGATGGAATCCGTCCGCCTCGATCTGACGGTGTTTCAGGCGGATCGGGTCACGATGTGGCTGCGAAAGGCGAACGGCACGGACTGGGACCCCTCGATCAACGTGCTTCGCGCCGGTCAGACGGACGTCCTCGTGTACGGCAATCCGCAGGGCAACGCCGACGCCTCGATCCCGTTTCGGAGCGGCGAGCTCGGTGATGGGTACGAGTTCTGGTTCACCGGGACGTACCCGCTCGTGCTCGAGAACCTCGGCGGCACAGCGGGTGACTTCACGTTCACACTGGAGTGCCGCGGCGGGCCGTGCGCGATCGTGGCGGGCGACGCGGACCTCGACGGGGTCGATGACGCCGCGGACCCCTGCGCGTACAACCCTGGAGATTGCACCACCGATCCGTACGCGGGCCTCGCCGATCTGCAGCTCGAGGAGGCGATCCGCGCCGATCACACTGGCCACGTCGTGATGAACTACGTCGAGGCGCGCGTGCACATGTTCGCCTGGATCGACAAGGATCAGGGACAGGTGGAGTGCGTGTATACGGGCGATCGGGTCACGACGGATGAGATCCCGGAGCCGGCGCAAATGAACACGGAGCACGGCTGGCCCCAGAGCCGGTCGGGCGGCGACCCGGCGTCCGAATCGGACCTGCACCACCTCTACCCCACGAAGCCCGACGCGAACACGGAGCGCGCGGCGCTGTACTTCGGCGAGGTCGTGAACGCCGATTGGCAGCGCGGCGGCTCGTCGAAGGGGCGCAACGCCGCCGGTGACACCGTGTTCGAACCGCGCGATCAGCACAAAGGCGACGCCGCGCGGGCGCTATTCTACTACGCGGTCACGTACAACGTGAACATGCGCCGGGAGGAGGAGACGGTATTGCGGCAGTGGAACACGGCCGATCCGCCGGACGACGCCGAGCGACGACGCCATCAGTCGATCGCGAACGTTCAGAACTCCCGGAACCCGTTTGTCGACTACCCCGCGCTGGCGGACCGGATCAACGACTTCTAACCGGGTTAGCGGTCGCGCAAACCCGCGTCGTCGATACACGCGATGAAGGCGTTGTTGGGCGGCGGGCTGTCAGACACCGTGTACCCCTCGGCGCGAGCGGCGGCGCGGTTCTGCCACAGGAAGTACGCGCAGTAGGCGTCTTCGTTGCGCACCGCGCACTTCGCATACTCTTTGTCGTCATCGACGCATTCGTCCTTGTCGACGTCGGTGGGCTGCTCCAACTCGCGGAAGCAGTCCTCTTCTTCGAAGATCAGCTGCCGCTCGCAGACGTTGCCCTCCGCACAGCCGACGACCAGCCACGAGCTGGCGACAAGCACGGCGACGCCGAGCCACACAAAGGGCCTCATCGCGTGATCTGCCGGGCGACGGGACGATTGCGGATCTCCCAGAGCTGCATCGAGGTCTTGATCACGCCGAGCCCCATCAGCTGGCCGTCTTCGGCGAACGCGAGGGCGCGCAGCGCGGCGAGGTCGGCCTGCATCGTAAAGAACGGCTTGCCATCGAGCATGCTGAGGATGCGGACGTGGCCCGCTTCATCGAGCACGGCCGCCAGATAGCCATCGCGCGATACCACGATGGATTTCGCGTTCTTGGGGACGGGTTCCAGCACCTGAGTGGCACGGGTGCCCAGGTTCACGGTGGAGATCGCGCCGCCCCAGTATCCGACGATCAACTTGTTTTCGGTCGCCGAGTAGCCCAGCGCGGAGATCGGTTGCCCGTCCTCGACGAGCGTCGTCGACACGCCCGACTTCACATCCATGGAGATGACGCGTCCGCGCTCGGTGCCGCACAGCACACGCGTGCCATCCGATGACGCGTTGAGCGCGTAGACGCGCTCCGGCACCTTGCCGATGCGCCGAGGGTGCGTCGGATCCGCCAGATTCCAGGCCAACACGGTGCCGTCCATCTCGCACGCGAACACCTCCTCGGTCGCGCCGTGGAAGTACACCGACACGAGCAGCCCATTGGCCCCGACGAGGGTGTGGAACACATTCTCATTCTTGAGGCCCATCACGTGGACGCGGTTCAGCTGATCGGCGACGGTCGCGGCGTCGCCCGCATCGCTGAGAGCCACGGCGGTAAATGCGACGACGCCCTCCGCCACGCTGGCGGGCAGGAAATACTCGACCAGCGGCGAGACGACCTGCGACTTGTTCGCGGTCTCCGCTCCGCTGGCCGAGACGAGGTTCTCGGCCCGCGCGGCGGGGAAGTCGCCGGTGGCGAGGCGACCGTCGTCCACGTCGGGTCGCACGCCTCGCACCGTCTGACTGGAGCTGGGGGGGCGACCGGGGTTCGTCCGGGAGCGCGGCCGGGGCTGCTCCCGACTCCGCGTGATCTCATCGATCGCGTGGATCACGACGCTCAAGTCGCGCGGGCGATCGGCGGGTTCCTTGGCGAGCATCCGCCCGAGTAGGTCCTCGAGGGCCGGCGGAATCGTCGAGTTCGGCAACACGTCGGCGAGTTTGGGTGGATCCTCGTTCACGTGCGCGTCCATGACCCGCAGGCTCTCGGTGCCGGGGAACGGCGGCTGCCCGGTGATGCAATGGAAGAACACCGCGCCGAGGCTGTAGATGTCGCTCCGGTTGTCGATCCCCGGATCGCCCATGCACTGCTCCGGCGACGCGTACAGCGGGGTCCCGCGAAATCCCTGGGTCGCGTCGACGCCACCCATCACGTGCACGATGCCGAAATCGAGGATTCGCGCGAAGAATCCGGACGCCGGCAGGCGCTCGATCATGATGTTGTCCGGCTTGAGATCGCGATGAATGAAGCCCAGGCGATGGGCCTCGTACACGCCGTTCGCGACCTGCCGGATGATGTCCAACGCCCGATCGAGCTTGATGCGACCGACGCGATCGAGCAGGTCTTGCAACGTGCGCCCGTCGACATAGTCCATCAGCAGCGCGAAGACGCCTTCGGTGAGCTGCATCGCCTCGTAGATGGCGACGACGTGCGGGTTTCGCAGCCGCGACATCGCCTCGACCTCGAGCCGAAACCGTCGCAGTAGCTCTTCCTCGAACTCTTTGCGGTTGTAGCGGCGCGTGTCGACGATCTTGCAGGCGAACTTGCGCTGAATCTGGACCGCACGCGCGCGGTACACATAGCCCGTCGCCCCATCGCCCAGAAACTGATCGAGCAAGTATCGCGACTCCACGATCTTGCCGAGGTACCGGTACGGCGATTCGGAAATGTTCGGCCAGCCGTCGGACGGCGGCTCGCTCCCACACTCCGCGCACGGCTGGTGGGGGTCGTCGACGCACACTGTGCACGCTGCACAGTAGTGGGTGTACTCGGAGTTGGTGAGAGCGCTGGATGACACGACAGACCTGGTTCAGCGCAACGGAGTCACTTATTGATGATCTTCTTGGAGTCGCCCGGCTCGACCTCGACGTAGTACGTCTTGTTCAGGCCGTAGTCCGGGTTTACCAGGTTGATCTTGTGCTTGCCCGACTTCACTTTGAAGCCGATGAGCGGCGTATAGCGACCGGTGTCCTGTCCATCGATGTAGACGCGCGCGGTGGGCTTGGACGCGATACTCAGCGAGCCGGTCCCGGTCTTGGGCGGATCGGGCTCCACGTCAGGCTCATCGACCTTGTCGGGCTTGACCTTGTCGGGCTTGTCCGGCTTGTCACGCACGTCCGGCTTGTCGCGGACGTCCGGCTTCGGCGTCACGGTGGCAATCTCGGGCGACGACTCCTCGCGCTTGAGTTCGGCGTCGACACGCACCTCGGGATCGAACGACGGCGTGACGACGTCGGACCAGTTCTGGTAGTCGCGGCGCCGGATCTCGAGGCGATAGACCTTCGAGGCATCGAGATCTTTGACGGTGTCCGGGGTGCGTCCGCTGGACAGCTTCTTGTCGGACTCCTTGTCGAACAGCGTGTATTCGCTGCGATCGGGCTCCGAGGTGATCTTGAGCGCCACGAGTTTGGGGCGCAGGCGCACGGCGATGCCGGTCGCGGGGATCGTGTCGATATCAACGACCTCTTGAAAGAAGCCGTCCTTGCTGAGCTTGAACTTCCACGGCCCCTTGCCGGGGTCCGTGATCGTGTGCGGGGTCGGCTCGGCGACGGCCTTGCCATTGAGCTCGATCGCGGCGCCGCCGGGCTCGCTCTTCACGAGAAGCGCCATGCCCTGCGAAGCCTCGAGCTCGAGGTGCTGCGTCAGATTGTAGGACTTACCGGCCACGATCTCGCGAGAGGTCGTGAACGGCCGAAAGCCATCGCTCTTGAGTTCGAACTGGGTGGGGCCCGGCTCGAGGTCGATCTTGAACGGCGTCGGCCCGTCATGGCGCAACGCCCCGTTGACATAGATCTGAACGGTCTTGGGTTCGGTGTCGAACGTGATCGGTGCCGTCTTCGGCATCAGCAACTGCCAGATCGCGAGGAAGCCGATCAGCACCACGCCACCGGCGATGCCGCCGATCATCAGCCATGATGGCCCCTTGCGCGGGCGGACCACGGCCGGTCCTTCGATCGTGAACGCAGAATCTCGACGTGGCTCAGCGGCGGGGATCGGCCCCGTGGACTTCATCCGGCGACTGGACCGCATGCCGAGGCCCAGCGGCTCGTCGTCGAAGCTCATCCCTTCGCCGTCGTCCCAGCGCTGGTCCTCGATCGTGTGCACATCTTCTTCGGCGGCCGCATCGGCGTAGACGATGTCGGCTTCGTCGACTTCGACCTCGATCTCGTCATCGCGATCGAAGATCTGGGTCTCCATCTCCTCTTCGCCCCACGACAGGCCCTTCTTCTTCGGCACGCCATTGGGCGGCACCACCGCCGGCGTCGATGACGTCGCGGCCTCTTCGAGCGGCTGCAGGTTCAGACTGCGGTAATACTCGAGTTTCTTGTTCTCGAACTCGATGTCGGCGCTGAACGCCTCCTTCATGTAGCCGGCGAGGTCCTTGTTCGTGAAGTAGTGGCCCTGGTTGCGCATGAAGCGCTCGATCGCCTCGGCGAATTCGCTCGACGTCTGGAAGCGCTCCTCCGGGGACTTCGCGAGGGCTTTGAGGACGATGTCCTCGAGCTCTTTGGGGATGTGCGGGTTGTACAGCGACGGCGGCGACATCTCGACTTTGCGGATCTTCTCCAGGGTGTCGAAGTCGCTCTCGCCCAGGAACAGTCGCTCCAGCGTGAGCAGCTCGTAGAGCACGATGCCCAGCGAGAACAGATCGCTGCGGTTGTCGACGTGCAGCCCGCGCACCTGCTCCGGGCTCATGTAGCTGAACTTGCCTTTGAGGATCCCGACCTGGGTCTGCGACGTCTTGCCCTGGGCCTTGGCGATGCCGAAGTCGATGATCTTGACCTCGCCCTCGTAGGACAGCAGCACGTTCTGCGGGGAGATGTCGCGGTGCACGATGCTGAGGTCGCGGCCCTGAGCGTCTTTCTTGTGGTGGGCGTGGGCGAGGCCCTCGCACACCTTCATGATCGAGTGGCAGACCCGCGGGATCGAGACCTTCTCGCCGAGCCGGCGCGCGCGCTCGAAGATCGTCTTGAGGTCTTTGCCGCCGATGTACTCCAGCGCGATGAAGTAATCGCCGTCGCAGTTTCCGAGGTCGAAAATCTGGGCGATGTTGGGGTGGTTGAGCTGGCCGGCGATCTTCGCTTCATCGATGAACATGTTGATGAAGGACTCGTCCTCGGCGATCGAGGCGAGAATTTTCTTCACGGCCAGCAGGCGTTCGAACCCCTCCACGCCAAAGGCTTTGGCCTTGTAGACCTCCGCCATGCCGCCCACGTTGATCCGTTCGAGAAGATAGTACTTCCCGAACGGAATCGGGTTCGGCAGGATTCCGGGTTCACTCACTAGAGGTCCTCTGACACGTGCGTCGGTGATGCGCGCATAAATACTGGCGTATCGGCCCGCCACAGATCAGTCGGAATGTAGTGAAATGTCGCGAGTATTGTCAACCTCGTTACCCGGCGCGGCCGTTGCCAATCCGCAGTCTAGCCGATGACGGTACGCTTGCGCGAGCACGCGCGGCGAAAGCACGACGTTCGAAGGGGGCCACGACGGCGCGCAGGGCTCACTCGGTGAGGTAGTATCGGGTCGCGGCCTTGCCGAGGGTCAGCGTGGCGCCGGCGGCGATCGATGCCGAGATCACGGGTCCGGCGACCGGAATCCACGCAATGAGTGCCCGTGCGATCTCCCGAAACGCGATCGCGGCGCCGACATTGAGTCCAATCGCGGCGGCAAACTCGCCGAACGACGCGAGGGTCAGCGGTCGGCCCGACAGCATTGCGATGCCGGCGACCATCGCGATCTGAATCGAGGTAATCGGCAATGCGCCAGCGATCGGAATCGGCACGCTCGCGATCGCGGCATTCAGAGTGCTGGCGAGGCGCGTGAGCTCGAACGCGACCTCTCGTTTGGTCGCGAGGTCCTCGGTGAGGCGAGCCAGCGCAAACCGCGCTTCGAGCGGGAGCTGCGGGAGCAGCGTGCGGGACAGCATCGCGATCCGTGCCGTCGACTCGACATCGACCCAATCGCGCGGCAGGCCGCGCGCGGCAAACGCGTCGCGGAACGCCTGCATCGTTTTGAAATCGCCGGCGTTGCGACCATCGTTGGTGCGGAACACGATCGCGATCGCGGGCGGGTAGGCGCCCCACGTGTCGTCGACCAGCTCGAGGGCGTCGAACAATGCGCCCGCGACGCCGTCGACGTCCTCGTCCTCGGAGCGCGCCACCGCGACGACCACATCGGGCGCCTCGTACTCCAGCGCGCGCAGGTTGGGCGTGGCATCGCTACGCAGATCGGCGACGTGCAGCATTCCGGCTGGAAACGTGTGCTCGTACCAGCGGCCGAGGCCGAGTCGCTCGCGCACTTCGTCGAACTCGCTCGTCGCGCCGATCGACTCCATGATCTCGTGCAGGGAGACGTCCATCTTCCCCACGATCGCGAGCCGTGGTTCACGATGCCCGACCACGAGACGGCGCAGAATCTCGAGCTCGTCGCGGACGTCCGCTCGAGCGCCCTCCGGCAGTTCGGCGAGCTTGCGGATCGCGGCGCCGATCTCGGCACGCAGTGTCTGCCAACCTTCCATCTTAGAGCGCCTCATCGATCAGAGACTCCAGCCGCGACGTCTCGTGCGCCGCGAGCCCAACGTAACGAATCACCCCGGCGCGATCGATCAGGATCACGGTCGGCACCGCACCCAGTTTGAACGCCGATTGCATCTGGACCGGCGCGATCAGCGTGGGCAGATCAGACCAGCTATTGTCGGCGAGGTAATCCGCGACGCGCTGTTCGCGCTCCTCGTCGGGCAGGTTGGCATACTCACGACCGTTCACCGCAAAAATATGCGCGCGGTCGCCGTACTTCTGCGTCAGCGCGCGCACGGACGGCATCTGGTCCTTGCAATGCGGGCAGAAGGTGCCGAAGAACATGAAGAGCGTCGGCCGGTCGACGTCGTCGCGCGAGAAGCTCGCGTCCTCGCCGACGATCTTGGCCGTAAACGGCGGCGCCGGCTGCCCTTCGGTCTGAAAGATCTCGTGCTTTCCCGAGCTTCGGTACGCCCGCTGCGGGTCGTTGAGCTCCCGCACGACGAACCCCGTCCCGAGGACGGCCGCGACGAGGAGTAGTGTGCTGGCGATGCGCTTGGTGGACATGGTCCCTTAGGGATTAGCGGTCTCGTCGCGGGAGCGCAACGCGTATCGGCGCCTGATGCTTGCGTCGCCACGACGAGCGACATACGACGATAGCGTCTGATGTGGAGGAACACCGTGATTTTCGATGCCTCAACCGTGCTGGTGCTGCGCGATGCCGATGACGGCGTCGAGGTGTTCATGGTGCAGCGACACGGGAAGAGCTCGTTCATGGCCAACGCGTGGGTCTACCCGGGCGGCCGGCTCGACGACGCCGATACCCGCCCCGACGTGCTCGCGCGCATCATCGGGGAGGTGCGCCTCGACGTGGACTCGCCGACGCGGGCGGCGGGCCTCTACCTGGCCGCGATCCGCGAGACGTTCGAGGAGGCGGGCCTCTTGCTCGCCCGTCAGGGCGGCGAGCCCGACTACGTGAACCTCAACAGCTCGCCGCGCTACGCGGAGTACCGGGGGAAGTTGCAGCGCGGCGAAGAGTCTCTGTCGGTGGTCGCCGAGCGCGAGGACCTGTCGTTCCCGCTCGACGAGCTCGCCTACTTTGCGCACTGGATCACGCCGACGTTCGAATCGAAGCGTTTCGACACCTTCTTTTTCCTCGCGCGGGCCCCCCAGCATCAGGAACCGCTGCACGACGAGCGCGAGACCACGGACAGCTTCTGGATTCGGCCCGCCGAGGCGGTCGCGCGATTCGAAGCCGGCGAGTTCTACCTGCCGCCACCGACGCAGCGGACGCTGGAGCGGCTCGCGGCGTTCGACAACGTCGAGGCCGCGTTCGCCTCGACGATCGGAAAGACGCCGCCCTGCATCATCCCGCACTGGCTCGATCAGGAGACCGGGCCGATGTTGCTTCTGCCGGGCGACCCCGAGTATCCGGGTCACCTCCCGGAGTACGCGGGCGCCACCGCGGTCGACGGGCCGACGCGCATGAAGCTCGTCGCGCCGTCGTAGAGAGTCAGCCACGATGTGGATTTTCGGATACGGCAGCCTGATCTGGAAGGTGGGGTTCCCGTATGAGGAGCGGCGCGTCGGCTTCATCGACGGGTGGGCGCGACGGTTCTGGCAGGACTCGACGGACCATCGCGGCGTGCCGGAGGCACCGGGCCGCGTCGTCACGCTGGTCGCCGAGGCCGGGGCGCGGACGTGGGGCACGGCGTACCGAATCGCGGCCCCGGACCGGGATCGGATCCTGGAGCGCCTCGACCATCGCGAAAGCGGCGGCTACGAGCGTCACGTCGTGACGGTCCGCGACCTCGACGGGCCGATCACCGATGAGGCGCTCATCTACATCGGGACCGCGGGCAACCCGAACTGGGGCGGGCCGCTACCGATGGACGAGATCGCGCGCGTCATCGCGCGCGCCGAAGGGCCGAGCGGCGCGAACATCGACTACCTGATGAACCTGCACGCGAGCCTCACCGCGCTCGACGTCCAGGACGAGCATGTTGATGAGCTGGTCGAGCTGGTTCGACGCCTGCGGTACCCTTAGTTCCCGACGCCGACGATGGTGCCCTTCGCTCCCTCCCACTGCAGACCGAGGGAGATCGCTTCGTACGTCGCCCGGTCCCCGTCGGTGTCAATGTCGGCGAGCTGTGGGAGTAGCGTCGAGGCGATCGCGCACACGCCGCCGTTGTCGAGTTGGTTGCCGCCCAGCGCGATGCAGAGCTCCTCGGTGCAGCCCAGCGCCTCGGGATCCATCACGCACTGACCGCTCCAGGTGCCGTTGCCGGGCGTCGTGAAGAAGTCGCCGACCGCACCCAGACAGGAGCACTGCTGGTCGACGATCGCGTTGAGGTTGTCGAACACCTCTCGGACGGCCACGTAGCCCGCGATGGTGCCGTTTTGGTAGCTAACGCCATCGACGCCGATCGCCGCATCCCCCGACATTCGTGCTCCCTCGACGCGAAGCTCGAGGCTCGACAGCAGCACCGGCAGTAACAACGAGAGCGCCGCGGGACCCGCCGCCATCTGGCTCGTCGACATGCTGGCCGGATTGAAGAACAGCTTCGCCTCGCCGCTGGGTTCCAACGAATCGGGGTCGAGCAGGAACGTGCCCGTTCCGGCGGCGGCCTGCGCGTAGGTCGTTCCGCCCTCAAATTCGCCGCGCAGCCACGCGAGCACGAACCCGTTGGGGTCATCGGGGCCGTCGAGCTCACGGTGGTCGAGCAAGGCGACCAACGAGCCGGTCGTCAGCGAATCAGCGAGAATGTCGTTCAGATTGACCCCAAACCCGGTCAGCGTCTGGTTCAGGTTCGCGAACGAGTTGTCGAGGCCCGGCGCCTTGCTTCGCGCCCCGTAGTCGAAGCAACAGGTCGCCATGCCATCGACGAGGGGCGGGAACACGAGCGACGAGATGTACGTGATGTTGGCGCTGTTCGCGTAGTCCGTGGCGTCGGTGGGCCAGGTGATCTCAATCGGCGGTTCCGGCACCTCCATGTCGATCATGTCGCCCCCAATGTCGGCGGCGACATCTGGCCCCATGTCGAGGTTCGGCGGGCGCATGTCGGGCTTGGAGACGTCGGGCATCGACACGTCACGGCCGCCAGCATCTGGGGCGGTGCTGTCGGGAGCGCTGGACATGTCCGCAACCGGCACCGTGTTCTTTGACGTGTCATTGCCGCACGCGGCGGCAAGGATGCAGGCGACGACGGCGATCGATCGGAGGTTCATGATCGTTATCCTATGGCACAAAGATCTGGTGCGTTGCGACCGCGTCGAGAAACTCGGTCGCCGCGCCGCCGGGAAGATAGATGATGTCGTCGAGGGTCGCCCCGGCGAACCCATGACGAGGCATCGGCATCGGCTCCAGCTCCACCCAGCTGTCGGCGGCCACGTCGTAAACCTCGACTTGTGGAAACACGCGCCCCGGCGAGTCCGGATCGCCCTCACCACCGAACACATACAGTTTGCCCCCGTGGACGGCACTCGCCACCCCGCCGCGGGCGGTGGGGATGGGAGCGCCATCGGACCAGACCCCGGTGGCGGGGTCGAGGATGTGGACGCCGTCGACGTAGGACGGGATCGAGCCGTTGCGCCCTGCCGCGACGACCAACTTACCGCCGACGACGCCGTACCCGGCGTGATCGAAAGCACGCGGCGCGTCGGGCAACGCGGTCCACACGCCGGTCGAAGGATCGAGGACGTCAACCCACGGCTGCGCGCCGCCAGGCCCCAGGCCGCCGGCCACATAGATCTGGTTGTCGATCACCCCGATCGCAGAAGCACCGCGGCCGCGACCTTGCGGCAGGTCGGCGCCAGGCGTCCAGCTGTCGTCCGTCGGATCGTAGACGAAGGTGCGCCCATCGGGCGTAAACCCCTGATGCACAAAGCCGGTGACCCAGATTTTGCCGTCCACGACGCTGGCGTTCATGTGGTGCGCGGGGGTCGGAAAGTCCGCGCGCGCGCTCCAGCCGTCGGTGCGCGGGTCGTAGACGATGACGGTCGCGAGTTGTCGCGCGGTGTCGCTGAACCCACCCATCACGTAGATGAGGCCATCCAGCGGCACGACGGCGACCTCCTGCTGGGGCGCGGGCAACGCCGCGCGGTCGTGCCACCCGGGGGACACGAGCGCGCCGATATCCGACGCCGATGCATCAGGCGTGGCGGCATCGGCTGTGACCGGTGCGTCGGGGCGGTTGGCAAGATCGTGCGTCGCGGCGAGATCGCCGGCATCGTCGGATGACGTGGTCGGCGCACCGGGGTCGGAGCTACAGCCGAAAACAACCAATGCGACAAGCGTACAAGCGGTGGGCTTCAAGGATCATCCGTTTTGCAAGGCGTGGGCGCGCCGTATACTGTCCGAAGCTGTCGCTGGATTCAAACTGCGCGGTTGTGTCATGAGTACCGAAGAAACTCAGCTATCCCCGAAAACGGCGCGCTGGATCACGGCGATCGCGATCCTCGCCGCGGCAGCTCCCCATGCCTTCTTTGCGCCGCCGTTGCAGCTCCACATGGAGGGGCAGCTTCAAGCGTGGCTCGGGATCGCGGTCTGGGCGCCAGCGATCCTCGCCGGCGTGGCGTTCTTCTTCGGGGTGGAGTTCGGAAGCCGCAACGATGCGCGCGCCGAATCGGTCGACCCCGCGACACGCTCGGGCGCGGTGATCGGCGCGATGATCGCGTTCCTGGTGCTCGCGGCGGCGCTGCACGTCGATCGATTCTCGGACATGGGCACGATGCGTCCCTGGGCGGAGCTCAAGACCGCCCTTCCGCTGTTCGCGGGGCTCGGCGTCTTGCGGGCCGTGTTCTGGCAAGGGTTTGTGCAAAACGTCGTGCTCCGCGACACCAGTACGGGGCTGCGCGTCACACTGCTCGCGGTGCTGGAGCTGCTCGTCGTGGTGCCGTTCCTCGCCTCGGGGAACACGTCGGCGGTCGCCAGTGGTCTGCTGCCGCTCGTGGCTGGCGAAGCGCTGCTCGCCGCCCTGAGCCACGAGCTCGGCTATTCGGTTCGCGTGACCCTCCTCGTGCGCGCGGCGGCGGGTCTCGCGTTTATCTGGTTCCAGCAAGCGACCTTACTGTAGGTCGTTGGCCCGTTCCGGGCCCGCGTCCCTTGGCCGCGGCATCGCCCGCGTGTATAAGATCGACTATCGCTCAATCAGGACATGCGTGGCGCCAAATCTACCCAGTCTGAAGCCCGGTGACGTGGTCGCGGGCCGCTTTCGCATTGTCGAAATGATTGGCTCCGGCGGCTTCTCGGTCGTCTATCGAGCGCACCAGGAGGAGATGAATCGGTTTGTGGCGCTCAAGGTGCTCAAGCCGACGGCCTCGCACGATCACAAGATCGTGGAGCGATTTCGGCGGGAGGCGCTGTACGCCTCGCAGCTCAATCATCCCAATACGATCACGCTGTTCGACTACGGCACCACCGACAACCACCTCTGCTACATCGCGATGGAGCTGCTCACGGGCATGGACCTGTCCGCGGTGGTGCAGATGGGCGTGCCGATGGACCTCAAGCGCGTCTGGAAAGTGCTCGTGCAAGCGTCGCGCTCGCTGGCGGAGGCCCATCGCACGGGGATCGTGCACCGCGACCTGAAGCCCGAGAACATCTTCCTGTGCCAGCGCTCCGAGGGCGAGTTCGTCAAGGTTTTGGACTTTGGCGTGTCGAAGGCGATCTCGCAGTTTGGCGACGCGGGCCCCGCGACGCTGGCGCCGTTGACGCAGGAGGGCACCGTGTTCGGCACCCCCCTGTACATGGCTCCCGAGCAAGCGATGGCGGAGGCGATCACCCCGGCGGTCGACGTCTATGCGATGGGGCACATCGCCTACGAGATGATCACGGGCCATGCGGCGTACGAGGGCTGCAACAACGCGATGGACGTGATGCTGCGCCAGATCAACGATCCGCCGCTCGCGCTGCCCGAACCGTGGGACGCGACGCCGTTCGATCGCCTGATCACGCACTGCACGCAGAAGGATCCCGCGCACCGGATCCCGTCGGCGCGCACGCTGCTGGACGCGCTCATGCACGACGCGTTCGAAGAGTACATGGATCCGACGGAGCGCCCCCAACGCGCCACGACGCTGCCCCGGACGCCCAAGCCGAGCGGCGAGACCGAGCCGATGGCGGGCAGCGAAGAGGTCGAGAAGGTCTACCGGTGGGAGCTCGGCGTGCTCGACAGCGTGCTCGAGGAGGTCCGAACTTCGGGCGAAGTCCGACTGGTCGTCATCCGGGGCAAACAGGGGACGGGGCGCAGTAATCTGTTACGCGCGTTCCTGTCGAAGGTCTTCCGCAGCCCCGACGTGACGGTCATGCACCGCGCCGGAGAAGAGAGCGCGGAGTCGGGACTCGAGACGGAGCTGTCGCTGCTGACCGGCGAACCGCTTCGCGGTCACGGCATGGACGAGGTGCGGCGAATCCTGCGTGGGCTGTACGGCGACGACGACGAGCTGTCGCAGACCGCGTCCGAGCTCGGCACGGACTCGCGCCCGCTGAACTCGCTGAGCGCGATGCGCGACACGATGCTCGGCCGGATCGCGACCCCGTTTCGAGAGAAGGCCGAGCGCACCCCGATCGTGTGGGGGCTCGAGAACCTCGAGCGACTCGACACACTGTCGCTGGCCTTCATCGACCGCTTCTTCCGCGACCTGCAAGCGCATCCGGCACCGGTGATGTTCGTGCTCACCGTGTCCCCCGAGGATCTGCGGCGACGCCCGGGGCTCGTGCGGTACACGCAAGGGCTGCTGCAGGCGCACAAGAACTACGCCCGTCAGCTGTCGCTGGTCCCCCCCGGCGAGTCCAAGGACGACGAACCGTTCGAGGCGTTGAAAGGTCTCCCCGCGGACATGCCCGCCGACGGCTCATTCCTGGGGTTTCCCGACCTCGACGACGCCAAGACGCTGACGAAAACGGGACCGGTCACCGAGGAGATGCTGCTCGACGAGCGCTCGGAACCTCAGTTCCCCGACGCCGCGACGGAGCGGGTCGCCACGGAGACCGTCGCCGCGGAGACGGCTTTCGATCGCGTGCTCGGCTACCTCGCTCAGCTCGGCGATGAAGTCCCCGCCGACCTCTGGAAGCTCGTCTACGCGCGGATCTTGAGCACCGACCTGATCCGGCTCGCGGACACGATCCTCACGCAGGCGGACAAGTTCGGGATCATCCACCGCGCGAACGACACGATCCGGTTCACGAAGACCGGGTTCGCCGAGATGTTGCGGGAGTCGTTCGAGACGTTCCCCGACGCCGTGCAGTCGCACCGCAAGCTCGCGGAGGTGATGCAGAAGTACTACCAAAAGCCGACCCACGAGAACATCAAGGCGATCGCGTCGCAACATCACCTAGGCGAGCGCCCCGCCGCCGCGATCCGACTGCTCTACGAGGCCGGAGAGGCCTCGTATCAGTCCCTCGATCTCGACGCGGCGCGCGAGTACTTCCTGCGCATCCAGAAGATCCTCGACGTCGAGACAGAGCTGCCCACCGGCACCGATGAGCACTCGATCCCGTTCGCGCGGCCCCAGGTGTGGTTGCGACTGGGCGAGATCCACGGCGCACTCAACGAGCACGGCGCCGCCGAGGACGCCCTCAACCGCGCCCTGAACGACGCCGATCCCAACGACCTCGAGATCTCGGGGCGCGCGAACAAGCTGCTCGGAGATCTCGCCGGCTCACAGGAACGCTACAGCGATGCGCTTCGTCACTACGAAGTCGGGCGCAATGCGTTCCGCGAACTCGGCCAGGCGCGGCCGTTCGTCGCGATCACCGGGGAGATGGGACAGTGCGCACTGCTTCAAGGGCGTCCGTCGCTGGCCGAGGAGTTGACCGCGCAAGCGCTGGATATGGCGGGCAAGCTGCAAGACGACGCCCTGGTGGCCCGCGTCAATCGGCAGATGGGGCAAGTGCTGACGCGCCGCGCGCGCTTCGTCCAGGCGGCGGAGTACCTCGAGCGCTCGATGGAGCTGTTCGAATCCATCGGTCGCGACAACGACGTCATCGAGTGCCTGACGGAACTCGGCCACGCGAACTTCGCCTCGGGGGAGTTCTCGAAGTCGCGCGAGCGATTCACGCAGGCCATCGCGGTGTCGAGTTCGATGCATATCGCGACCTCGCACGAGCCACATCTGGGCATCGCACGGGCCCTCGCGGCGAGCGACAACCTCGAACAGTCCGAAACACACCTCATCGAGGCGCTCGCGCGGACGAACACGTCCCGCGATCTAAATCGGATGGCGGAAGTCCACCTGTACAGCGGTGATCTCGAACTCGCGCGCGGTCGACACGACGCGGCGATCGCGCACTTCGAACGGGCGATCGACCTGTCGGACTCGATCGGGCTGACGCGGATGCACATCGCGGCGCTGGTGCGCCTCGCCTACGTCGAGCTGGACCGCGGCAACGAACAGGCGATCTACCAGCGGCTTGGGGAGGCGCTAGAACGCGCACAAGCCCTGAACGACGCCGAGAGCGATCTGCAGATCCGCGCACACATCATCTACACGCAGCTGCTGCAGCACGGCTTCCGCGCCAAAGGCGACACGTTCTCTTCGCTGCTGAACGCCAGCGCCGAGCAGAACCTGCAGCGGGCCGCCGCGATTTGCTACATGTTCAAGGCCGACGTCGCCGCGGCGCGTGGCCTGCATCAGGACGCGCGCGACCTGCTTCGTGCGTCGCACATGGCCGCGGCGCAGCTCGGCGACTACGCCCTGTTCATCCCCATCGCGCGGCGCAGTTACCTGATCCAGAAGGCGATCGGCCAGCTGGGCGACCCGCATGTCGGTGGCGGCTGGGCGATCGGCAGCCTGATCCCTCCCGAGGTCGGCGTGCGACGCTTTGATGCGCTGCCCGTCGCCGTGGAGTGAGCACCGCGCGACTCCTCGCGATCGGCGCGGCGGTCACGATCGCGGCGTGCGAAGCGCCGACGGCGCCCGTCAGCGGAGAGCCGCCATTGGGCAACGTACAGGTCGCGATCGCCGGCGAGGCCCACCTCATCCCGTTCCACGCCGTTCAATGCACGACGCAGCGCGATCACGAGCTGGTCGAGTTACTGGTCGGGCGGGAGGTCGGTGAGCGTAAGTTCCGGCCGCGCGCGCTGATCGCGCGGGTACGAGGGGCGGAGGTCCTCGAAGCACACGCGTTCATGCCGCAGAGCAAGGTCGGCGAGTCGGAGTACGAGATGCTCGTCTTGGTCGCGAAGACGCTCCCGGACGCAACGAAGCCCGAGTGTCGGGTGGATCTGCATGACGAGGGCGAACGCACGCTGGTCTGCAATCGCACATCGGTCGTCCCGTGGCTCGACCCCGGGCGGCGCCCCACCGCGTCCTTCAAGGTCGACTATCGATGTCCGTGAGTCGGGCTCCCACTGTTCCACTGTTCCACTGTTCCGCTGGTCCGCGGGTCTGCTGGTCTGCTGGTCCCCGTTCAAACTCAAACTGGACCCGCACTCCGTCCAGAACGGCACCCTGCGAAGCGGCGGCAGGCCGTCCATCGGCGGTCGGTCCGGCAACTGGTCGCCACGCGCCTCTGCTCGGCGCTTCGCGTGGTGGCTCTCGGGTAGGAGCGAGGGTCCAGTTTGAGTTTGATCGGGGACCAGCGGACCAGCGGACCAGCGGACCCGCGGAACAAGGCCGGACGGACCAGCGGAACGAGGGCCTACTCGCCGGACGCCAACTCGATGTTCAGGTCGGTGGAGCGAGGGTTCAGTCGTGTGGAAACGTCGACGGTCACGGGCATCGACTTGAGCTGGTCGACCCATGCCTCGGAGAGGCGGTGTTGACGCACGTCGAGCGTGTCGAGGCAGCGCACGGCGGGATTGTTGAACAGCGCGACCGCGCCGCGATCACTGAGCATGCCATCGGACAGGTCGAGCCGTTGAAGCCCGCGCAGTGCGGCCGAGTCGGGCAGCAACGCCTCCGCGACGTCGTCCGCGATCACCGAGTGTCGTAAGGCGAGCGCCTTGAGCGACGTGAAATGGCCAGGGCGCCAGATCTGGCGCAAGTCGCGCACCGACGCGTCGAAGCCGCGACTGGCTTCGCCGAGCCACAGCTCGAGGTCCGTCAAGGCGGGCAACCGTGCCGTGGCGAGATCGTTGATCGTCGACGCCTTCAAGCCGCCGGTCTGGATCACGAGCTTGCGCAGATGGGTGTGCGCGAGATGTTCGAACCGCAAGCCGCCCGTCCCCCGCACGATGAGCACTTCGAGCTTTGGGTACGCCTCGAGCAGCGGGGTCAGATCGCCGAGCTGAATCCAAAAGATCTCGCACTCCGCGGCGGTAATGTCGCCGAGGTGGATCGCCCGAAGTCCCGTCAACTGGCCCGCAGCGCGGATCAGATGATCGAGCGTGCGCTCGATGCCTTCCTCGGACTCGCCGTTCCACGGCCCGAGAACGAGCGCGCGAACCTGGTTGAGTTTGGGTTCCGCCCGAAACTTGTCCCACATCGCATCCAAGGGCGAGAGCGGTACGCCCGGCGGCGGTGGTTGCTTGAGCGCGAGCGACGCAATGGCGAGTGCTCCGGACACCAGAGCCCAACCGGACCAAAACACGGCACCGAGCACCGCGAGCGCCCCGATCGCGAGCATTGCGAGCTTGCGACGGGTGCTGAGCTGGGGGACCAACTCCGGCGTGTCAGGGATGGAGGTGATGGACAATCGAGGGCATGTCGCGCTCAGGTCACCGAGTCCAACCTCGGTGGTTCCGTAGTTCCGTACTGTGAGCCCCTCGAACTCTCGCAAATGTTCAGCGATGGCGTTCATATCCGCAAACTTAGCAGACTGGCGCGCTAACTCCCATGGCGGGACCGAGTCCTTTTCAAGGCCAACACGCGTCAATTGTGCCATCTTCTTTGCACAAATAGCCGGTGCGGCACTGGGTGGCGGTCAAGCAGTCCTTCACGCAGAAGTTGTTGATGACGGTCGTGCCGCAATGCGCGCCGACCGGACAGCTGCCCTGGCCCGAGCCGCACGCGATCGAGCAGTAGCCGCCGGGAAAGCCGCCTGCGTGCTCGGTGCCGCAACGTCCCCACTGGCCCCCCGCGCAGTCCCAGGGCCCGGTACACGCCCCGCCCACACTGGTCGCCGGGTTGCAGGCTTTGGTCTTGATGCCGGCCGTCGCGTAGCATTCGTATGAACCAGAAACAAACCCTCCGCTCCTCCGCCCCTCAGCCCAGCTTCTCCGGCGACGACTCTGCCAGCTCCAGCCGCCTCCGCCGCGCTGCCATTCCGTGCAGCGAACTGCTTCTTGCAGGCGCGCTCTGATTACGGCTCGAGACTCACTGACCGCGGTCACTCCGACAACTAAGGTTCGTACGTTGGGCTATACGGGTCGATGCGTGAAATGGCGCTTTCTCAGTCGGTTACGAGCAACCGTCCGCGCAGCTCTTGACAAGGGTCAACGGCATCGCAATCGTGATCCATGTTGAGGCATTGGAGCGACCGGGAGGGGTCAACATGACGGGCAAACGGGCAGACGGGCAGACGGGCAGACGGGCAGACGGGCAGACGGGCAGACGGGCAGACGGGCAGACGGGCAGACGGGCAGACGGGCAGACGGGCAGACGGGCAGACGGGCAGACGGGCAGACGGGCAGACGGGCAG
>JBFIHF010000083.1:0-19503 GCA_041601915.1 Bradymonadaceae bacterium | reverse complement strand
CTGCTCGTCGTCGGCTACTTCGTCGTCGGCGGCCTGATGTTGCTGACGGTCCCCATCGACCGCGTGATCGAGGCCGACGCGTAACAGACTCCGCTGGTCCGCGGGTCTGCTGGTCTGCTGGTCAACTTCAAACTCAAACTGGAGACGCTCTCAAACCAGGGGGCACCCCCGCGCAGCGCCGAGCTGGAACCAGCTGGCCACGCGGGCCGTCGCGGCGAAGTGGAGATGCTCTGCGCTGCGCGGGGTGGCTCTGTGGCTTGAGGGAGGGTCAAGTTTGAGTTTGACCGGCGACCAGCAGACCAGCAGACCCGCGGACCAGCGGATCATTTGGTGTGGTGACGTTCGGTGGTCAGTGCGTCGACGAGCGGGACAGACAGCTCGCGGCCGCGTAGGGCGGACTTCCAGCGAGCGGGAATCCCGGCGAGGCCCCAGCGAATCCCCGCGATCCCGCCGGCCACGCAAGCCGTCGTGTCGGTGTCGCCACCGAGCCGAATCGCGCCGCGCACGACAGCTTCGAACGAGGTTTCGCGCTCCATCAGGAACTGCGCGCCGCGCAGGGTGTCGACCACGTAGCCGCTGCCCCCGGGGACCGTCGTGGCCTCCGGGCGGACGTGAAACTCGAGTTCTTGGTGATGCGGCCCGTCGTGCGGATAGATCCCGCGCACGGTCTCGACGGCTTTGGCGTACGGCGCGTCGAGGCCGCGCAGCTCGTACCGCGCCCAGAGGCAGTAAAGCGCGCAACACACCTGGGAGCGCGGATGAGGGTGCGTGGGGATCGACTGGCGGTGGCTGTCCTCGACGAGCTGTTCGTCGGTGCCCTGATGCCACAGCGCGAGCGGCAGCACGCGCATCAGCGCGCCGTTGCCATTGCCGCGCTCATCCGCCCTTCCCGCCTGATCGACCGGCACGCCACGATCGATCGCGGACAGGGCCGATGAGGTCTGGATGCCCACATCGAAGACTCGGCCATCGACGGCGAGGTGGCCGTGGCGATACCAGCGGACCATGCGCTGGGCGAAGTCGTCGAGATCGAGCGAGCCCTTCGCCAACAGCGCCTCCAACAAACAGAGCGCCTGCGCGCCGTCGTCGGACCACGTGCCGGGCGGAACGCTGGAGTGTGAGCGCGGGTAGCCGGCCGGCGGCTCGAATTCGATGAGTTCTGGCGCGGGGATCGCCGATGCGGGCTTGAACTCGTACGGAACGCCGAGTGCATCGCCAATCAGTGCTCCCCAGATTCCGCCTGCGATCTTGTCGTTTGGATTCATAGTGTCAAAGTAACACCATGTCTCGCGCGCTTCAAGTCATTCGAAGTCGCCGTCCAGATAGCCGTCGACGCGGTCGCGGTCCGCGTCGAGGCCGAGCTCGTCGTAGATGTTCCGCGCTTTCTCCCACAGCGCGACCGCCTCGTCCTGATCGCCGGAGTCCGCGCGCAGAGACGCGAGGCGCTCGAGCGGCTCGGCGTAGTCGAGGTCCGCGATCGGCAACCGTTCCGCGAGATCGACGACGGACCGGATCTCATCGGAGTTCGCCTGCCCGCGCAGAGCGTGCACGAGCGCGAGGTTGTACTCCACGCCGGCGAGCAGATACGGATAGTCGCCGGCGCCAATGATGGTGAGCGCAGCTTCGAGGTAGCCCTCCGCGGCCTGGTAGTCCGCGATCGCGATCGAGTTCAGCCCGAGGTTCGCCAGCGCCACGGCGATGTCGTACTCGGCACCGATCCCCTCGTAGATTTCCAGTGCTCGTGCGTAGGAGCGGTCGGCGTCGTCGTATTGCTGTTCGAAGCGGGCGATATCGCCCAACCCGTTCAGGCACTGACCTTCACCGCGGCGGTCGCCGAGGTTCTCGTAGTGCGCCAGCGCGCGCGAATACAGGTCATGCGCGGATCCGAAGTCCTTCTGGGTCCGTGCGACCTGGGCGAGGCTGAGCAAGTTGCGGGCGATCCCGGACGGATTGTAGAGGGCCTCGTACTCCGTCATCGACGCGGCGTAGTGCGCGCGAGCGGCGTCGGGACGCGCCATCATCCGGTCGATCTCGCCGAGGATCCACTCCGCCTCGGCGCGGCCATGCGGATGCTGCTCGGCGTCGGCGATCGCGATCGCTTCGGTGGCGAGCGCGGCGGCGTGATCGTACTCGCCGCGATGCCACGCGACGCGGGCGAGTCCCCGACAGGCCTCGCCGTCGAGCTTGGCCCGCGCGTCAAACGGTCGGACGATCTCGCGCACTTTACGAAACGCCCACTCCGCGGCTTCGAAGTCGCCGCGTTGCCAGGCGATATGGCCGAGTCCCAGCCACGACCATCCCAGCGGATCGATGTAGAGCGGGTTCGTCGTCTCGCGAGAGATCATGCGAACCACGCGGCGGTACGCGACCTCGGCGGTGCGGTACTCCCCAAAGCCTTCGTAGAGGTCGCCGAGGTAGGACAGGATCGCGAGGTACTCGACCGGCGAGACCTCCGCGGCCTCGAAGTCGGCGATCGTCTTGCCCTGCCCCAGCGGCTCTCGGGTATTCGTCGTGATCCCGAGCCTCGCGTCCAGGATCGCGAGAGCTTCCTCGTAGGCGGCCATCGCCTGGCGCAGCACGAACGAGCGGCGCGCGGCCTCGCCCGCCTTGCGATACCAGCGCAGCGCTTCGTCGCGCTCGCGGGCGGCGTCCCAGTGCCGGGCGATCTCGAAGGCGTAGGCGTCAGAGGTGCGGCCGAGGGTGAGCTCCCACGACCGCGCGGCGAGCTTGTTGAGGCGGCGTGTCTCGGCAGGACCGGTGTCGCGCAGCAGGTAGTCGCGCAGCAGGCCATGGGAGAAGGCGTACCAGTCGTCGCGGCTGTCCGACTCGACGATGAAGCCCTCCGACACCAGCCGATCGAGGTCGTAGTCAAAGTGCGCGACGAGGTCTTTGGCGCCGTGGTTGGCGACGAGATCGCGCAGCACGTCGAAGTGGAATCGAAACCCAAGCACCGCGGCGAGGCGCAGTAGCGCGAACAGGCGCCCCTTTACGCCGTACTGCGTCTCGGCCTGGTCGATGCGGACCCGAAACAGGTCGCCGAGGCTCGGCGGGACGACGTTGGCGATCGCGGCCTCATCCTGGGCGTGCCACTGGCCGTCCTTGAACTCGAGCAGCGATTCCTCGCGCAGGTAGCGCAGCAACATCAGCAGGTGCAGCGGGTTGCCACCCGCGCGATCGAGGACGAGCTCGGCGAGCGCGTCGTCGCACGGCAGCATCTTGCGGACGAGATCGCGTCCCGCGATCGTCTCCAGGCGATCGAGCGTCATGTGCTCGACAGACTCGCCTTCGTAGCGGCTGAGCGCGCCGAGTCGAGACTCGAAGTCGGGGCGCTCGGAGAGGTCTTCGGTCCGAATCGTCGCCACGATCAGCATCGGGATGCCCCGATGGCGAAGTTCCACGGCGAGATAGTCGAGGAGGTCGACGAGTTCGCGGCCGGCCCAGTGCACGTCATCGAGGATCACGAGGCGCGGCTTGCGGTTCGCGGCGAGCTCGAACGTCCGCACGATCAGCGCGAACAGCGCCGCGGGCGACACGGAGTTCGGGCGCGTCTCGTCCGCCGATGCTGGCTGCAGGAAGTCCGTAATCGCCGCGGCGTCTTCGAGGGAGTCGTGCCCCCACTCTGCCAGTCGTTCGCCGACTTTGTCGCGGATCTTGTCGCGCGTGAGGCCGCGGGTCCGGAACATCGAGTGCAGGACTTCCTGAATGCCGCGCAGGCTCTCGTTGCCGCCACGGACGAAGGCGCCGCTGTTAGCGCGAAAGGTTCCCTGCTCTTCGAGTTCCTCGCGTAGCCAGCGCGTCAGGCGCGTCTTGCCCACGCCGGCTTCTCCGTCGAGGAGCACGATCGCGCCGCGCCCTTCCAACGCGGTGCGTTCGGCCAACTCGCGCAGGCGCGTTCGCTCCCGCGCACGGCCGACGAACGGCACCCGATAGCTCCACGGACCGAACCCGAGGTCGACCTCGGGAAATCCACCCGAGGGCCCGGTGCCGTCGATGCTGTCAGCGCGAAATGGCGGCGTAGCGACCCGTGCGGACCCATCGAGGCCCGCGGGGGCCTCGGCGAGAGCCGCCGGCTGGACGTTCGACTCGGCGTCGACTCGTGCCGACAGCAGCAGTGACTGCAGGGCCACCCGCATCTCGCCGGCCGAGGACCAGCGGTCGAGGGCGCGTTTCTCCAAGGCGCGCATGATCACCGCGATCACTTCGTCGGGCACCACGAGTCCCGCCCGCGGCACCGCGACGGGGATCGACTCGTGCACGTGTTTGCTCATCACGGCGAGCCCCGAATCGGTACCGAACGGCGGCCGTCCGGTGATGAGCTCATAAAGCACGAGGCCGACGCTGTAGAGATCGGTGCGCGGGCCGAGGTTGCGCTCGCCCATCGCCTGTTCGGGGCTCATGTATCGCGGGGTACCGACGACCTCGCCTTGCATCGTGTCGCGGTCATCGCTGATCGGCTCCTCAAACGGCACACTGGCGATGCCGAAGTCGACGATCTTGGGCACCCCAATCGTCGCCGGCAGCTGTGCGCCGGCGAGCAGGATATTGTCCGGCTTGAGGTCGCGGTGGATGACGCCGCGCGCGTGGGCGTGCGCAAGGCCGGCGAGCAGCGCATCGGCGAGCTCGAGGATGTTGCGCAACGACAGCCCCTTGCGCACGGCGTGAGCAACCGACGGCCCGTCGGCGAGCTCCATCGCGATGTAGAGTTGCTCATCGGCCTCGCCGCCGAAGGCGTACACGGTGACGAGATTGCGGTGCGACAAGCGCGACGCGGCGCGCGCCTCGCGGGCGAAACGACGGCGCAGGTTGGGGTTCTGGGCGTACTCCGGACGCAACAGTTTCAGCGCGAACTTGCGCCCGCCGGCAGCGCCCGTCGCGCGAAAGACCTCGCCGACTCCACCTTTTCCGATGGATTCTTCGAGTACAAACCGTCCCCCGCCAATTGTCCGCGCTTCCGCCAATCAGATCCCCTGCCGATCCATGGACTTGTGGTCCGCCGGCTCCAAGCCGGCGCGTGCTATACCCGTTCTCGTGCGCCCGTTCAACGCCCGATCGTTCGGGTTTAGTTCCACGACCTCAGGGGCAGGCGCCGTCACTGGCTACGCTGACGCCGGCTGACGCGGCGAAGCAGCCGTTGGAGTAGGTGTTGCCGTCGCACCCACACACCGGGTCATACAGGGTGATGCAGGCCTCGGGTCTCGTGACGCAGGTGCCGAGCTGGTCGGCGGCACCGCACATCTGGTCCGCGTCGTAGGCACAGAACTCGTCGGCGTCGCAGGCCAATCCGGCGATGCCGCCGCAGTCGCCATCACCACCGCGCGGCAGACACTCGCCGTCGTGGTCCACGCTGGCCCCGGCGGACGTGGCCATGCAGGCGTTGGAGTAGGTCGTGCCGTCGCAGGCGCACACCGGATCGTAGACGGCGGGGCAGACGTTACCCCCACGGACACAGGTGCCGGCTGCGTCGGCGACCTGGCACATCCCGGCTTCCATCGCACAGACGTACCCGCTGGGACACGCCAGACCGGCGAAACCGGCACAGGTCTGACCGGTCGCGTCCGGCGCCTCACAGGTCACGGGATCGACGCACGCGAAGCAGCCGTTTTGCACCGCGGAGACGGTACCGCTGGGGCACGCCTCACGTGCATCGCACAACGGGTGGACGGTGGTGCCGTCATCGCAGGATGGCGGCGCGGGAGCTTCGCAGGTCTCGGCGTCGACGCACTGGAAGCAGCCATTGATGACCGCGGAGACTTCGCCGTCGGCGCAGACTTCGCGGATGTCGCAGAGCGGATTGAGGCTCGAGCCGTCGTCACAGGTGGGCTCGGGCGCGCAGTCGGGATCGGGTTCCGCGCAAAAGTCGTCGCAGATCCCATCGCCGTACCAGTCGAAGATCGCGCACCAATCGCGATGGTCTCCTTTACCGGCCGCCGATCGGGCCTCGGCCTTCGAGATCGAGACGGGGCCCTCCGGTTCATCGGCCGGGCTGCCGCACGCGGCGAACGAAGCAACAAGTAAGAGAGCGAGTGCAGTTGCGAAGATCTTCATCGTCATCCTCCATCGGACATCTATTGAACAATCGACGTTGCACATCTCGTTCCAACTGTCATTTCACCGCGCTACGGGCACTTCCGGCCCACGTACCGACGAGATCGGGGGGGCGAGTCGCCACCGCTGTGGCGCCCGGTCCACGGAAAAATTGCCCGAGTACGACTTTGTCCTACACTGACCTACGTGACAGGGAATCGTCCCCGCGAGACAGGAGTCGAACATGAGCGTCATCCCCTTTGAGCGTCGTCGTCGTCGGAGCACCAATACTTTCGAGGCGATCAAGATGCAGTTGGAGTACATCCTCGAACAGCAGGGGCTGAAGAACTTCACCCTCGGCGATGAGCGCGGCCTGCTGGTGGCGCACGCGGGTCGAGCGGACGACGCGCACGTGCTGGCGGCGTACGCGCCCGTGATCGCGAACTGCCACGACAAGGCCGCGTATTACGACGTGCTCGACGGCGTGAAGTCCCACGTTCCGGAAATCACCGCCGAGAATGTGGCGTTTCGGACCTTCGAGGTCGAAGGCCACCCGCTCCACCTGATCATCCATGGCGAAGCCGGTCGGCTCGCCCAGAGCGATGTCTACCGCGCGGTCAACGGCGTGAAGCGCATCCTCGGTGAGTCGGCGCAGGTCGCGGCCTAGCTCACTCTTCTTCCTGATCGGCGACCGGCGGCCATCCGCGGCCCGTTTCGCTGGGATCATCATCATCTTCGAGCTTCTTGGGCGCCGGTTCTTCGCCTTCGGAGCCTCCGCTGTCGTCGATGAGCCCGCCGATGATCTCGTCCGTCGTCAGACCGCCGAGACCTGACGGCTCGTTGTCCGGCTTCACGGGATCTGGAACCGCGTCGGCCGCGGGCGCGTCTGCTGCGGGCGCGTCGGCTGCGGGCGCGTCGGTTGCGGCCGCGTCTGCGTCTGCCTGGGCTTCGGACGCTTCGGCTGCCTGCTCCGCCGCCGCGATGTCGCGAGCTGGTGGGATCGGCGGTGGCGGCTCGGCCTCGATGAGGTCGTCGTCGGCGACCGACTCGGTGTTGAGATCCCCGATGCCGGTGAAGCGCTTGGACAACTGAAACTCCGCGCGCACGAGCTGACCATCCACCGCATTGCGAGGAACGGGCGGGGGCGGCGGCGGCCCTTCGGGCTCGTCGTCGTCATCGGCGGCACCCGACGGCGGCGGGGGCGGCGTTTGACGCTTGGGGTTCGGTGCGGGGAACTTCCACCAGCCCGCGGCGGAGAACGCGCCCCAACCCCAGCGTGCGGAACGTACGATCAACAATACGGCCCACAACGCCCACAGGAACGACACGGCGCGAAAGTAGCCATCGGGCACCGAGACGATCGCGGGGGTCGGCAGCTCGTTGGTGACGCGATCGCTGTACCAGCGCAACGCTTCGTTCGTGGAGCCATAGCCGTCGACCTGCATGTCGATGTCGAGGACGAGGTTCGTGTGGGCGGCCCAGTACATCGCCACCACGGCGAGGAACGTCATCATCAGGATCGTGAGTTGCACGAGATCGAACTGCCACCACGCCTCGAGCGGATCACGCGAACGCCAGCTGAGCAGGATGAACCACAGCACGATCGGCAACATCGCCACGACCGGCAGCTGAGACATGCCGACCGCCAACAGCCCCCATTCCCACCACTTCAGCGGCAGATAGGGGATCGTCCCCAGCATGCCCGCGATCAGGGCGACGAGAAACAAGCTCCACCAGAACAGGACCGCTGGGCCCCACGGCATCTCGTCATCGCGCACCGAGAGCAGCCAGCGATCACCACCGAGGTGGATCGTCATCTCGACGTTGGAAGCGGCGGACCCGATGCCCACGGCCGGCACCCGATCGGTGATGCCGCGCTCCCAGGGCTGCTGCCACTTCAGGACGTAGTTCGACTCACCAGGCTGCACAGGCAGGCGCACGACCCCGTCCTGCGGACGAATGCTGCGATCGCCGCCGTCGATCGTAACCGATTGCAGCAACGCGTCGTCCGGCAGTGTGATCTCTTGCCAATCGCCCTGCGACGCGCGGATCGTAAAGGACAGGCTGGCCTGCATGAGCCGCTTGCCCGGGGTGACGTCGTACCGCACGTTCTCGACGGTCTTGGGGTCGCCCGGGGCGCCCTGGGGCTTGCTGACGCTGATCACCAGTTCCTCGCCGGGCCACGGCTTCCACCGCGGTTGCCACGACGAATTGTCGACCGTGGAGACGGGCGGCAGGTCCGAGAATGCGCAGCGCCAGATGCGCGAGCACTCCACGACCCAGGTCTCGGTCCACGGCTGATTGAGGGCCGCCTTCAGCAGCAACTTCGGGGCGATCGGGATCTCGGCGACGAACACGACCGCGTTCTGTCCGCGCGCGAAGTCGACCAGTGCGAATCCGGCTTCGACGCGGATCCCCTCGGTAATGACTTTCTCCGCACCGACGAGCGGCAACTTGACGAGCTGTGGCCGGGACGCATCGTCGCGGCGCACCGTGGTCTCGAGCTGCCAAGGCATCCCGAGCGCGACGCGGCGCTCCACGCTGAACCACGGCGGCAGCTCGGCGTTGCCCGACTTGGGCGCATCGTCGGGCGCCGCCTGATCGGCGGTTCGCGTGAGCTGTAGCGAGTTGTCCGGGACGCCGGCGGGGCTGATCCCGTCGACGGCCCAGCCGGCGCCGTCGAACGTGACGCGACGCGGACGAGTGGCTTCCTCGAACTGGATCGTCAGCGTGTTGCGCTCCGCCAGCAAGCCGACGACGACCACTTCGTGGTTGCCGGCGGGCAGGCGGACCTGCACGAGCCCGTCCGTGCGGCGCAGCTGGTTGGTGGGCGATCCGTCGATCTCCACGGACTCGATGCGCAAGACGTCGGCGGGTCCCGGCAGGGTCCACGCCGTATCGCGGGCCGCGCTCACGTCGGCACTCATCGCAAACGCCAGACCGTTGACCGCGATGGACGCATCACTGGCGACCACGCACGGGCTGGGGCAACGCGACGCGTCGTCGATGCGCTGACGCAGCTGCGCGAGGGTCTCCTCGCCGGGAATCTCGGCGGCGACCGCAGCGCGAGGCTGCGCCACCGCAAACGTCACGGCGAGCAGCGCGGCCATCACGCCGCTTCCGAAGATCCGCCCCCACCACGCGGGCACCGGTTTGCGGCGCTCCCAGTACATGTCGCGCGGCGCGATCAACATCATCGCGAGGAACAAGAGCAGCAGCACGCGGAACAACGCGATGACGGAGTTGTAGACCGGCGACAGCAGATACACGGACGCGACGTGGTCACGGCCGACGGGGCCAGTCCAGCCGAGCTCCCACGTCCTCCACGACCAGTTGGGCAGGCCGGGCCCCGTCTGCACGACGGCATTGGGGTCGACCTGCTGCAGCTGCTGCTGGACAGCCTTTTGGCTGTACAAGCCGTAGGAGTCCCGCTTCGAGCCAACCTTCTTGTCTTCCATCGGCACACTGCGACTGACGACTCCGTCGATCTCTTCTTCGAGGCCGCCCCCGCCCTCGTCAAAGTCCATCTCGTCGGCGAGCGCGACCGAGGCGGGCGCCTGCTGGGGTTCACCGCGCTCGAAGCTCGATGAGCTCGACGCGAAGTCGTTGCGGCTGTTGTCAGAGCGCTGCGCTGCCTGAACCTGGGGGTGGAACGCGACGATGATCTGATCACGCACGAACGGCGCGAGGATGATCACCAGCGCGATCAGCGCCCCCCAACGGTACACGACCACAAATTTGCGCCACCACCCGCGCGGGAGCACGCGCAGCAGCGCGAGTGTCGCGATGAGGTGAATCCAGATCCACTCCGGCGCGTTGGGCTCGCCGTGGGCGAGGCACATCGCAAAGATGCCGGCGCCAGCCGCCGGCCACCCGAACAAGCGGCCGATCACGATCGCGATCAACAGCACGAAGAAGAAGTCCCACGGCGACCATGACTCGACCCAGGTGCCCGGCATCGAATCGATGCCGCGGCTGGCGAAGACGGTCCAGCCCGGCGGCAAATGGAGCGACGCGCTCAGGCTCTGCACGTCGTGGTTCCAGCCCACGATCGCGAGATGGGTGCGGGCGCTCTCGACGCGGATCTCGGCCTCGAGCTCCACGGACGCCTGGCGCAGTTCCACACCGGACAGCTCGCTGCCCGCTTCCTGCGTGATGAGTAGGTTCTCGCCGCGCTGGGCGACGCGCCCGAGGCGCGCCTCGGCCAAGCCGGTGTAGTCGAGCCGCCAGTCCTGATGCAGCGTGCCGCGCAGGCGATCGCGGATCGTGTAGCCCTCACCGTCGAGGTCGAGCCAGAGATCGCGGCGCAAGGTCAGTACGTTGGGCTGCGTCTCGACGACTCCGCGGCGCGTGACCTTGAGCTGCAGCCCCTTGCCGGGTTCGGCGAGAAACGTCGTGAAGCCGCCCCAATCCGCCGGCAGCGAGGTGCGCTCGGGATCGACGGCCAGCAGGCCATCGAGCTCGACGGAGCGCACCATCTCATTGGGGACCCACACCCAAACTTCCTGCGGGTCGTAGAAGTTCGTCGTCGGGGTCGGCGCGAGAATGCTCGCGGGCCGGTTCTGGATGACGGCGTCGATCTCGATGTCGTGACTGCCGGGGCGGACGTAGACCTTCGTTTGCCCGTCGACCCCCACCTGCACGGGGATCTGTGCGCGAACGGCGATCGGACGGCTTCCCGCGATCAGAATGTTGCCGAGTTCGACTTCGCGGGCGCGGCCGGACACGTTCAGCCGCACGCGTGTCGTGACGGTGACCGGCACTCCGTCGAGGAGCTTGCGGTACACCGACGCGCGGACGCTGTCGGTTTCGGCCTCCCCGGAACCCTCCGATTTGCCATCGCGGAGCCACAAACGGCCTTCGGCATCGACACGTGGGCGCGGGACCACGCGGCGGCCCAGCGTGAGCTCGACGTTGCCGACATCCCAGGGGACCGCGATCATCTCCGGGACCTCGTTCCACACGAAACGCCCCTCGATGCGGTGGGATCCGGCAGGCACCATGATCTGTGGCAGATCCCCGGCGGCCCCGACGGGCGGCGCGAGGCCGTCGACGCGCACCTCCTGCGGCCACAGATCCTTGTTCCCCGGCAGCGTGAATTCGATCTCTCGATCGGCGTACACGCTGAACGAGAAGCTTCCGCCGTCTTTGTCGGCTTGGAGTCGAAGTGTTCCGGGCCAGCGACACGTGCGTGTCCCGGCGACGTCGGGGCACACGATATCCGGGCTCTCGTGCACGGCCCACGCGACCCACGGCCGCAGCGCCTCCGGAATCGCCGGCCCCTGATCGCGGACGGTGAGTCGCTGTACGCGGGGCCGTGCGCGGAGTTCCGCCCGACGCGACGCCGCGCGAATCGGCGTGACGGCCGCCGGCTCATCGGCCAGAGGTTCTGCTTCAGGCTTCGGCGTCGCCTCCGGCTTCGGCTTCGCCTCCGGCTTGGGCTTGGGCTTGGGATCGGCTTTCGGTTTCGTCGTATCGCTAGGCGCGACCGGGTCTTCCGGCAGCTCAACTTTCTCTGGATCGAACTCGGTCTGCGCCCACGCAGGGGCACTTACGAGGAGCACGACCGCAATCCCGACCGAAAAGGCGGCTCGACGAAGCATATTCAACTCCTGATTCGTTGGACTCCACGATCAGTGCCAGCGCCCCGTCGGTCAAGTTGGCTCACGCTCCTACCTTCTGATAGGTAATGGCTCGATGACGGATGAAACGCCCAAAAAGCCGGTATTCAGCGCCGAGGACCCGTGGGAGACGTGGTCGAAGGTCGCATTAGGCCTGACGATCCTCATGGCCGGGATGTGGACGGTCGTCTTCCTGCGGCTCGGAATCACGAGCGTGAAAGTTCTGGCGTGGATTCCGTACCTCGGGGCCAGCACGCTGGTGATCCTGGCCTGGGGGCTCGTACGTACGCTGTTCAACCCTCCCGTGCTCCGTCGAAGCCGCACGATCGCCTTCTTCGGACTGCTCGCGGCGGGCTTCGTGGGCACCGAGCCGCTGGTCCCCGCGCCGCTGGCGACCGAAGGCTACGTCACCCCGCTGACGTACCAGTTACCGGTGCGGGGGGAGTGGACGACGCTGGCGGGCGGCCCGGACCGAGATCGCAACTACCACGCGACGTTCCCCCCCGCCCGGTGGGGCTACGACTTCACGAAGGTCGACGGGGACGGCAAGAAGTTCCGGCTCGACGGCAAGAAGAACACGGACTGGCTGTGCTTTGGCGAGCCGGTGTTCGCGCCCGTCGACGGCAAAATCGTGCGACTGCAGAACCAACACGTCGACAACCATCCCGGCGAGATCTCGCCGCAGTCGATGGTCGGCAACCACATCGTGATCGAAGCGGGGCCCGCCGAGTTCGCCATGCTCTCGCACCTGAAAAAGAGCTCGATCACGGTGAAGCTCGGCGATCTCGTGCGTCGGGGGGACGTGCTCGCGGCGTGCGGGAACTCCGGACAGTCCCCGGAGCCGCACGTCCACATGCACGTGCAGGATCGCGTCGAGTTCCCGATCGCGCAGGGACTCCCGATCCCGTTTACGAGCTACCTGGCGAACGACAAGCTCGTCGAGGTCGGCATGCCGCGCGGAAGCACGATGTGGGATGTGGTGGATGGCGACATGGTCGCCAACGCACACTGACGGCCAGAGCGGGCCAGAGCGGCTAGAGCCGAAGGCCCACGAACTGCGTGCGGCCATCGCGGAACACGATGAGACGCAGGACCTGCTTGGGCTTGATCGTCGCCGCGATCGCATCGAAGTCCGCCGGCGAGTTTACCTCCTCACCGCGCGCCTGAAGGATCACATCGCCGGCCCGCAGCGCCTTTGCGGCAGCTGAGCTGGGGACGACGCCTTCCACGAGTACGCCCGTGATCCGACTCATGCCCAGCGCGCGCGCGATCCGCTGGTCGACGGGGCGCAGCTTCACACCGCTGCGGGTGTTCGGCTTGGGCGGGATCGGCTTTGCCGCGCCGCGTGGCCGGACGGCATCGGGGCGTTCGGCCACCACGAGCTGCGCGTCAAACTCATGGTTGTCGCGCACATAGCGGACCGACGCGCGCTTGGCGGGCGTCGCCTTTGCGACCTCACGCAGCAGCTCCTGGGTCGAGCGCACGCGGACCCCGCCGAAGTTCGTGACAATGTCTCCGGCGCGCAGGCCGGCAGCGGCCGCCGGCCCGCGGTCGTCGATCGAACCGATGAGCACGCCGTGGCTGCGCGGGACCCCAAACGATTCGGCGAGTTCGTCGGTGAGATCCTGAATCCCGGTACCGATGAAGCCGCGCACGACGTAGCCGCGTTGCTTGAGCTGCGGGAGCAGGATCTTCACGAGGTCCACGGGCACGGAGAACCCGATGCCGGCGCCGTCTTTGACGATCGCGGTGTTGACGCCGATCACGCGGCCCCCCATGTCGAACAGCGGCCCACCCGAGTTGCCGGGGTTGATGCTGGCGTCGGTCTGAATGAAGTCATCATACGGCCCGGCTCCAATGTTTCGGCCTTTGGCGCTCACGATTCCAGCGGTCACCGAGTAGTCGAGCCCGAAGGGATTGCCGATCGCGACGACCCACTGCCCGACTTCGACGTGCTCGGAGTCGCCGAGCGTCACCGCCCGGAGCGGCCGACCAGCGCTGACCTTCACCAGCGCGATGTCCGTCTTCGGGTCGGCGCCGACGAGCTCCGCTTCGAACGACTCGCCGCTGTCGATCGTGACTCGAATGCTCGTGGCGCCGTCGACGACGTGGTTGTTCGTCAGGACGTAGCCGTCCGAGTCGACGACGAAACCCGAACCCTGCCCCATGCCGGGTACGGTGCCGACGAACGGCATCGACTGGTTGATCGTGGTTTGGATCGAGACGACGCTCGCCTTCTGCGCCTTGAACAACGCGGTCACATTGGGCAGGGCATCCTGCGCAACGGCCGCCGACGGCGCGAGGCTGAGCATCGCGATGGAAGCGACGATGGCGATCGAGTAACGAATCATGGGCGCCCCTCGCGAGCGGTGTACGGGTCAAAAACCGGAGCGTGGTTTGATTTGTTCCGAGTACGACGGGCGCTGCTACAATCGCCCCATGCACTGGCCAGAGTACATTCATCATCTGACGCTGCACTTCCCGATTGTCGGCTCGTTGTTCCTCGCGGCGATCGGAGTGTGGTGGGTACGAACGGGGGATCTTCGGCTCGGCCAGCTGTTGCGTTTCGCGGGCTGGTTCGTGTTCGTGGCGGCGACGGCGGCCGCCACGTCGGGCATCATCGCCTCGCCGGGCCTCCTGGGCGGGGACGGGCCGCAAGCGCTGTCCGACCACCGCAACATGGGCGTCACGGTTTGGTGCGTCACGGCGATCGCGGCGATCGGCTACGAGGTTGGGCTGCGCCGACAAATCATCTACGTTCAGCGCTTCGCGGCGCTCTGCTGGTGCGCTGCGGCGTTTGGGGCGATTGGTGCAGGCCATTGGGGCGGATCGGCGCTGCACTCGGACAAGATCCCATGGCAAGGCACGCCGCCGGTGCTCGGACCCGAGGCAGCTGGCGCAAAGGACGACCAATGAAAGAACAGATCGAGAGCTACCAGCCCAAGCGAGCCAGCGTCGTGGCCATCGGCGATCGTCGGGTGCGTGCCTTCGTCGGCGATCAACAGGCCCGGCTGGGGGCGACGCTGTGGATCGGCAACACGCCGACGCGGATCGTCTCGCTGGCCGGCGCACGACGCGTGGAGGCGATCGCCTTCGACACCAACGCTTTTGCGGTGGGTGATCCGGTGCGCTGCACGGACGAGGAAGCCGCATGGCCGACCCCGCGCGCAGGACGCACGACCCTCGACGATCTCTCGTTTGAGCCCGGCGGCGCAACGCCCGTAGGCCAGCAGTCCGACGCGCGAGACACGCTGAGTTGTGGCGTCGAGGTGATCGACACCCTGCTACCGCTCGCCGGGCGAGGCGTGACACTGATCCTGGACAGCGGCGGGCCGGACGAAGCGTTTGACCGACTGCTGCGCGCCGCCGGAGGCACTGTCGTCTGCGCCTCGGCCCGCATCGTGCCGGACGCCACCCATCAGGTGCTCGGCTCGAGTGCCCTCGCCCTCGTCGTCGCGGCAGCATGGGCCGAAATGCTCGATGACGCGCTGCTCGCGATCGAGGCGCCGCCCTTCGATGTCGACGAGCTGCTCGTGAACCGCGTAATCACGAGCATCATCCGCGTGGAGTTGCGGAACGGCCTCGAGATCCTCGCCGAAACGCTGGAGCTCGGGCACAGCGATACCCAAATCGTGATGCGCTCTGATGGCACCATCGATCTGACCCATTCGTCCTCGCGGCGTCGCCCCTCGCAACCCTTCGCCGACCGCTTCGGCCGACTCGCACAGGTGCGCGAGCATGTGCAGATCTTCGGCGAGCACGATCTGGAGGACGACGACCTCGCGATGCTCGCCGACGCCGAGTCGTTGGAGGCGGGGCTCATCGGCTGACGCCGTTTGGCGCGCGCGGTGTTCCGGGGTACTACAAGAGGCGCCGTCCGCCTGCGCCACGCCACAGTCGAGTAAGTGAGTGCTCCTTCGAAGTCTGCTGATACTGGTCGCGATCGTGACGGCCGCCTGCGAACGCGAGCGTCACGCGCCGAACGTGGTGGCCCCCGAGACGCCGCAGGTCGCGGGGTGGGCGCCACCGGCCGAGATCGAGCCGCTCGTGACCGGGGACCCGTTCGGCCCCACGATCACGTTCGCATCGACCCGTCGGCATCCCGAGTGCTGGGAGTCGTTGGAGCGCGACGCCAAGCCGGTCGACCCGTTCCCATTTACCGATCCCGTGGAGCGCGCCGAGCACTTTGCGAGCTGCGGCGTCGAAGCGCTCGCCCAGCTGCACGACGGCGCGACGGTCGTCGCCTGGGGCGCGGCCCAGAAGCCCGGCGTCCAGGCGCACGATCTGCGGATCGCGGTGTGGGAGGCCAGCGGTCGGCTGCGTTGGACGGTCGACCTCGATCGATCGCGGCAAGCGGCGAACTGGGCGGCAAACTACCGCAGTTCGTTCATCACCGCGCTCCCGCCGAAACATGTCTGCGCGGGGACCCTGTACGAGGGCGATACCCAGGTAATCTGCATGGCGACCGCCACCGGTGAGGCGACGTGGAAGGGATCCCTGCCGTTCTGGGCTGGGATCGCACCTCAGACGGGGGTCGATGGTCTCGTCGTGGCGGATCTCAGCGCGATCACGAAGCGCTACCCGTTCAACGGCGCGGAAATGCAGCACCGGAAGCTCGAAGGTCTCGGCGGGCGCGCCGGCTACTACGCGACGGACGGGCACCACCTCTACTTCGCCCCCAGCCGCCTCGACGCTCCGCCGCTCGTCTCGTACGACCTCGCGACGTTCAAGGAGGTCTGGCGGACGAATCTGCCGGGTGCGCCGACGGCGGCGCTGGCCCATGCGTTCGACGCGCTGGATCGCGTGCTGCTGAAGATCGGAGAGAACTTGTTCGCGCTGGACACGACGTCCGGGAACATCGTTTGGGCGTACGAAATCGGCGACGATGTGCCGTCGATCGCCGCAGATGACAACGCAATCTATGTGGTGTCGCGTCTGGCCGAGGTCCCGAACCGCTTGACGGCGATCGAGCCGAAGAGCGGCAAACGGCTGTGGTCGACCGACACGCCGTCGGGCACATTGCGGGTGACCGTCGTGGAAGGGAAGCTCTTCATCGGCAGTATTCGCGCCGTTCAGCACGTGACTTTGCCGCCTGAGAACGTCGATGGCCGATGAGGACCGCGGCGATCCTCGAGCGATCTTCAAAGATGTCGCGCGAGTGTACATCGGCGTCGTGGCGATCATCATCGTCGCAGCCGTGCTGGCGCAGTTTGTGGGGCTCATCGCGCAGATGCTGTACGCGATCGTCGCCCTGCTCTTCTTTCTGGTCCCTGAACGCCTGATCGAACGGCGCGGTGAAGACCCCGTCGACTACGGAATCACGCGCGGAAACACACGACGCGGCATCCTGTGGGGATTTGGGGCGACGTTGCTGACGCTCCCGTTCTTCATCCCCGGCTACTGGGTCTGGGAACACTACTTCCTGGAGCGGGACTTCGATCCGGACATCGGGCGCTATCGGCAGTGGTCGTCCGATCTGGATGGAGAACCCGAGCAGTGGGGGCAGGACGCCGCCGGAGTCTGGGTGTGGTCCGACCGCGATACCATCCACGTCGGGGTCCGCAATGACGGTGGCCCGAACAACAAGGTTCGCCTGCAGGCCGACCAGCCGTTCACGATGCAGAAGCGGGGCACGCTGGTCTTGAAGCCGCTGGCGGTCAACGCCGAGGGCGCTTCCGCGATCTGGGAGATCACGCTGACGCACTCCCGCAGCCGGGGAGTCGTCACGATCCGCGGCCCCGACTCCCTCGAAGTCACGGCGGTGCCGATTACGGCAAAGAACCCGCAATGGCCGGTCTACAAGGGCCCGAACGCCGAGGTCGTGGAGGGCAGCTTCCGCGACAACCGCGGGATCTGGTGGCTGCTGCTGTGGTTCGCCACGCAGTTACTGCTCGTCGCGCTGCCCGAAGAGGTCTTCTATCGAGGGTTTGTGCAGACGCGGCTCGAGCAGGGGTTCGCGGCACGCGGCTCGACGGCGTCGTTTCTGGGGTTCACGCCCGCCATCTTCTGGACGAGCGTCCTGTTTGGCGTGGGGCATCTCGTCGTCCCGGTGGGCGGCGTGCTGCTCGCGAACCGGATGACGGTGTTCTTCCCGTCGCTGCTCTTCGGATGGCTTCGTCGGCGCACCAACAGCGTGCTCGCATCCACGATCTATCACGCGTTCAGCAACGCGATGGTGCTGGTCGCCGCCGTGCACTTCGGATGAGTGCCCGCGCTGGGCGCTAGGCAGAGCGGAGACGGCGCGGGGGATCGGGGATGAGATGGGCGTAGTCGATGGTGGCGAGGCCGAACATCTCCAGGACACGGCAGGCGAGGAAGCCAAAGTCGGGCTCCCAACCACGGTAGGAGAACTTGGCCGACCGAGGGTACTGATGGTGGTTGTTCTGGAGGCCTTCGCCGACGATGAAGAGCGCGACGAGCCAGTTGTTGCGGGAGTTGTCGTCGGTGTCAAAGTTGCGACCGCCGACGGCGTGACCGAGTGCATTGACGAGCCCGCCCTGCACCGGGTGACTCGCCATGCCGACAAAGTACGCCGCGCCGAGCAGCCATCCGATCGTGAGGCCCAGAACGACACCAATCGCGGCATGCAACACGTAGGGCACGTACCAGAGCCCGTTTCGATTGAGCCACGACAGCTCGAAGTCCATGCCCGCAGCGTGGTCGGTGTACTTCGCATCCTCGCGGCCGAGTCCGCGCAACACGCGCTCGTAGCTGCGCAACTGCTCGAGTCCGATCCCGAGCAACCCCACGTTCAACGGGCTGTGCGGGTCGTCGGGTGTGTCGGAGTGCACGTGGTGCATGCGATGCATGACGGACCACCCCTTCGGATCGAGGCCCGTGAGCCAGTTGCCCATCGAAATCACGAATCGGCGCAGGAACGGGTGCAACTGAACCGCGCCATGAGCGAGGCCACGATGGTAGCCGACGCTGATCATGAGCGTGTTGAGGAAGTAGGCGATGACGAAAACAACGGCGCAGAGTACGTAGTACATAGTGTCAATCCCATGCTTCGGCGCAGACTCGCGGCCGAAATTTCTCAAGTTACTGTCGCGTAAGTTACGGACCGGTAATAACGTCGTCAACATGAAAAAGAGCAAGAAGCGTCTCACCGCCGCGCAACGCCGTGCACAGCTACTGGTTGTGGGCCGGCAGGTGTTCGCGAAACACGGCTACAACGGCGGATCGGTGGAAGAGATCGCGCGAGCTGCGGGCGTCTCGAAACCGATCGTGTACGAGCACTTCGGCGGCAAGGAGGGTCTGTACGCGGTGATCGTCGACCGCGAGATGGACGCCCTGGTTCGCCGGATCGCCACCAGCATCGCGGAGGGCTCACCGCGCAAACGCTTCGAGAGCGCCGTGCTCGCGTTCCTGACCTACGTCAAGGACCAGCCGGACGGGTTCATCGTGCTGACTCGCGACGCGCCGATGACGATGGCCGGCAAGGGCATGCCCAGTGTGATCAGCGACCTCGCCGACCGCGTGGGCGCGATCTTCTACGAGCAACTGGCGGCGGCGGGGCTGCGCACCGAAGTTGCCCCCGTCTATGCGCATACGTTGATCGGCATGGTCACGCTGACCGGCCAGTGGTGGCTCGAAAACCAGACGCTCGAAGTCGAGACCGTGGCCAAGCACGTGGCCGCCATCGGCTGGATGGGGCTGCGCCACATCCCCAAAGACCCGCAGTTCGAGGAGTAGCCCGGCTGCGCGGTTAGCTCAGGTAGGCGACGGTCACGCCGTCGCCGCCCTCGCCGCGTTCGCCGGGACGGAACTCGCGGACGTAGCTCGAGTCGGGCAGGAACCCTCGCACGGCGCGCTTGAGGGCGCCGGTGCCGTGCCCGTGAATGATGTAGATGCCGGG
>JBFIHF010000082.1:0-19690 GCA_041601915.1 Bradymonadaceae bacterium | reverse complement strand
TTCGGCGACGTTCTTGAGGAGTTGGCCGGCGCGGGTGTCGAGGTCGGCGTCGAACCGCTTCCGCGGTCCGGCCTTGAACTCAGCGACCTGATCGCCCTTGATCACCGCCATGGCGCAGACCTGCAGCGAGTCCTTTTCCGTGTGCCACAGGGTGATCAGCGGCGCGAGCTCGGTACAGCGATACCCCTGGCAGATGCGGTCGCGCAGCTTCGCGACCGCCGCGCGGGATGCCTCCTCGGTGCTGTTGGGCGAGTCGGCGGGCACAAACGCGGTCTCCTGCACGTAATTCGTAGGCGGTACGCGGTTGCCGTGGCACTTGGATTGCTCGAGCTGACCCGGGTCAGCGGCCGGTGTTTCGACCGCGACCGGTCCGTCCGGGAGCTGGTCCTTCTTGCCGCACGCACTGACAAACAGCAGCGCGGCGGCGACCCAGATCCAAGGTTTCGGCATCGGTGCCCTCCTCATTTGAAGCGCGCGGAAGTGAGTGATTTCTCGAATGCTTTCTCGAACGACTTCATCTCGTCGGCGGTGCCCATGAGTTTGACGGTCCAGATCGACTTCTCGAGCCGGTGGAGCCAGGTCCATTCGGTGTCGCTCTTGATCAACTCGCCGGCATTCTTCCCGTACTTGGCGGCGCGGCTCGTCCCGTCGATGACGCGCGCCTGCATCGCGACCAAGAGTGGCAGGTCGCGCTTGGCGGCGGCCTCGGAGGCAAAGTCGCGTCGGAACAGCAGAATCACCGATTGACCGCGAGCCCAGGAGCCGACACACCCCGGTGTGGGGCAGGTCGGGGCCTTGTCCCATCCCGCCACGGAGAGCTTGGACTTGCCGGGCGACGAGTTGTCGATGCTGGCGCTCGGGATCTCTTGCGGCAAGCTGCCTGCATTGGAGGCCGGAACGAAGCGCAGCGAATCGAGGACCGTCTGCGTCTCGTACCGGTCGCTCGCGTCCGCGACGATGACGTGCACGCGGTAGAACGTCTTGTTGTGCGGCAGCTCCCACATCGTGTGGCTGACGGTCTCCTCGTCGACCATCAAGTGGTATTTCGCGGTCCATGCCTTGGAACCGGCGAGCTCTGCTTCCGCGAGCGGTTCGATGACGTTGGCAGCGAGCTTCGAGTAGTCCTCGTGCCACTTCGTGACGTGGTCCAGCTGCGCGCCGGAGTCTTGGTAGGCGTGCAGTCGGACGACCGAATTGCTGACGGACGTGATGACGATGCCCTGATCGGGGTCCGGCTCGCTGGCGCCCCATCCCTTGGGCGGGGTCAGGGCGACGCCGAATCCGGTGTCGATCTCACGCTCACTGGGACCTGCGGCCTGCGGTGCGACGGGCTCGCTCGGCTCACCGAGCTCGCCCTGTTTGCCGCCAAAGAAGGAGTGGTTCACTTCGCGTTTGTTCGTGGCACAGGAGGCGACGAGGAGCGCGGCGAGAATGCTGGTGGTGATGGTCTTCATTTGAACTGCAGTCCTTCGATGAATCGTTGAAACGTGGCGTAATCGGCGTCGCGCTTGGACTCGTCGTTGACGAGGAGCTCGATCAACCATGCGGCGCCATTCTGGTAGGCGCCGAAGCGGATGTGGTGTTCGTTCATGGGCAGATTGGTGTCGTTGGACACGATCTTGAACTCGGACTCTTGCCCACGATTGGGGCCATAGCTCACGGTCTCGGCGGCGCGCAAGATCTCGATCCGTTCATCATCGAAACGCGGGGCGGGGCTGCCGAGCATCTGCGAGGCGTACGCCTGCTTCATCTTCTGGCGCGTCACAACGATCTGGTTGCCGCTGAATTGGTTGGCGAGGGTGAGGATCACGCCCATGCCGGCTGGCCCGACGCCCCAGTCCGCCGGCTTGACGAAGATCAGCCCTTCATTGGTGTTGATCATCGTTCCGTCGGCCGGACCGCTGATCGCCGCGGCGGGTTGCGCGGGCGCGCTGCCGCCGCCCTTCATGAGCGCTGCAATGCCGGGGTCCGGTTCGCGGGCGTCCATCGCGAGGGTGATACGCGTATCGCCGTCGGCGGCCGGCGTCTGCTGCCGCCCTTTGACGTGTCGAAGCTGTTGACGGGTCCACGTGATCGCTTCATCGGCGGTGACCTGGCCGTCGCCGTCGTCGGCCCAACCGCGCAGCGCGCCGAGCAGCAGGTAGCTGAACGCCGGTCGCGGGTTCCCAGGCAGCTGTCCGGCGACTTCGTCGTTGCCGGCCGCGCTGAGCACGATGGTACCTCCGACGAGTTGGGGCGCCGCGTTCACGGCGATCACCGGTTGGGTGCCCTGGGCGAGCAGCTCGCCGGCGGCGTCGCGCCCGGAGAAACACGTGTCGAGCACGACCACGGTCTGCGCCTGTTTGCCACGGTTCAGGCTGGCGATGAGTTCCTTGCGCGCGACGCTGCGCGAGCCGATCGACTCGATCGTCTGTTGGGCATCCATGCCGATGAGCGCGCCGTCCGAGCCATCTTTGAGGGCTGCGCCGTGCCCGATGAACACGAACCACAGGGCGCCGCCTTCCGGGGCCGCCGCCACCGCCTGGTCCGTGAAGCGCTTGATCTCCTCGATCGGCGCCTGTTTGTCCGTCAGCACGAACACGTCTCCGAAACCCTTCACCTTGCGCAGGTAGTTCTCCCACGCGATGGCGTTGTCCACCGCGCCGGGCACGTCGGGCAGGAAGGCGTAGTCCTCGATCGCGATGATGACCGCGACGTCCTTCGACGCGGCCGCGGTCGTGGTGATCGCGCCCACGTCGGGGAACGCTGTCGCCTGTCCCGAGCCGCTGGTGGGATTCGACGAGGTCGCGTTCATCACGGTGTACTGCGGCGTGCTGCAGCCGCCGAGCGCGAGGAAGGCGCACGCCGAGAGGAGGAGGTTGCGAGCGTGAGACATAGCGTTCTCGAGGCGTGAGGAGGCGCGCGAGGCGGTTCAGGGAGCCTTGAAGTTCTTGCGGATCCCATCGAGCTGCTTCTTCAGATCGGGGGTCAGTTTGCCGTCTGTCTTGGCCTGAGTCTCGATCGCGTCCACGGTGGCGGTGCCTGCCGCGGCCTTCTTTTCGTTGGGGAAGAACGCGAGCACCTTGACCACGTACTTCGTGCCCTCCGGTGTCGCTTGCTCCTCGGCCGCGCAGTAGCGGTCGTCCTTGACGAAGTTGGCCATCCCTTCGGCGGCGGTCGTCACGACGTTTTCGCTCTCCACGTACCCCTGGATGACGCTGGAGTTGTTCATCGTCGACGAGTTGATGAACTCGCCGAGGTACTGGACGGCTTGCGTGCGAGCGTGGCGCATGGCGGCCGTGCGCGCGATGTCCTCCGTCGGCGCGGGCGGCGAGACGCCCACGAAGTACTGGCCTTCGTCGGACTTCGGCAGCTTGTCTGCCCAGCCGCAGTCATCAGCGCCCACGCGGTCCATCACGCGGAACGCGAAGTAGACGTCCTGGAACTCGGTGGAGCGTCGCCAGGCCCAGCCGTCCGCCACGTCGAGTCCGCCCTGTCCCTGGGGGGCCGTGACGGTGGCGCTTCCGCCGGTTTGCTGGCCGGTGTTCTCGAACAGCGTGCCTTTGCCGTACCAGAACTCACCGATAAATTGGTCGGAGCAGTTGTCCGGCGAGGCTTCGCAGCAGGATTTGAACGCGGCGGGGTCCGTCACGTTGGCGACGAGCTTCTTCTCGAGGTCGTACTGCACGCGGATCGACGTGCCGCTCTCGTGTCCGAAACTCCCGGAGCCGCTGGGTCCCGTGGGCGCCGGATTCTTGATCCCGAGATCACCGCGCACCGACGTGGAGCTGTTGTAGTACTCGTCGAATGTGCCCGACGAGTTCACTTCCTTGTAGGTGACGAACTTCGTGCATTCGGTCTGCAAGCCGCGGTTCTCGTCGACGTCGTCGGCCGCGATCTCGTTGCCGATGAAGCGGCCGATGAAGTGCGAGGGGTCATCATCGAATGAGGCGCGCAGGTAAACGCCCTTGCGTGGTCCCGACAGGTTGGGCCCCATCTGGTCGGGGGCCATTTTCTTGTCCGGTTTGTCCGCTTTGCCACTACACGCCGTCGCGAGCGCCGTTGCCGTGATGAGGGAGAGCGCGAGTCCTCGAGTCCAAATAGCCATCTTCTATCCAATCGTTGCAGGTTTGAGATTTCGCAGGTCAAGTTCCACTGACGCGGTCGCATCGCGTCTATTCACGGTCGCTTGAGTTCAGACGTGGCGGCACGTTACCCCAGCTCAAAGTGCGAGCCAAGGCGAGGCGGGCGCGCCGCGCCAGCAGCGGGGGTGCTGTCAATCGATGCCGTAGCTTCGAATCTTGCGTAGCAACGTGTTGCGCCCGATGCCCAAGATGCGGGCGCACTCGGACCGATTTCCGTCGTGCCGAGCCAGAAGGTGGGCGATGTAGCGCGCCTCGAGGTCATCGAGGGACGGAGAGTCGTCGAATGGGGAGATGTCACGGGCGCGCTCGCGCACGGCGTTCAGGGACAACACGTCCGGCGTGATCTCGTGGTCCGAGAAGATGACGGCCGCTTCGAGGCAATTCTCGAGTTCGCGCACGTTTCCGGGCCAGGCGTGGTTGAGCAACATCTCGCGCGCGTCGTCGCGGATGCGTTGAACGGACCGGCCGTGGCGGCGATTGGCGCGGTCCACGAAGTGGTCGATCAGGCGGGCGAGGTCGGTCCGTCCGCGCTGCCGCAGGGCTGGCACGCTGAGCTCGACGACGCGCAGCCGATAGTAGAGGTCCTCGCGGAAGCGGCCGTCATGCACGAGCGCTTCGAGGTCGCGGTTCGTTGCGGCGACGATTCGAATGTCCGCCGCGGTGCGTGTGGCGGAGCCAACCGGGGCGTACGTCCGATCCTGCAGCAGCATCAGGAGCTTCGCCTGCATCGCCGATGGGAGGTCGCCGACTTCGTCGAGGAACAGGGTCCCGTGTTCGGCGGCGGCGACCTTGCCGATCGCGCGTTCGTGCGCGCCGGTGAAGGCGCCGCGCTCGTGGCCGAAGAGTTCGTTTTCGATGAGCCCGTCGGGCAGCGTCGTGCAATCGACGTGGGCAAACGGGGCCGATCTCCGCCCGGAGTTGTCGTGGATCGTCCGCGCCACGAGTGTCTTTCCTGTGCCGGACTCGCCGCGCAACAGCACGGTGGCATCGGTTTCGGCGACGCGTCGCACGCTGCGTAGCAGCGCGGTCATCGCCGTGCCATCGCCGATGATCCCGTTGTATCGCTCGCCGAGCGTCAACGGATCGGCGGGCTTGCGGGGCTTGCGCTCGGGGCGTGCGACGAGGCTTGGGCGCGCGGGTAGTGTTGTCTGTTCGAGCAGCGCCGCCGCCTGGCGCGCGAGGACCACGAGCAGCTCTTCGTCGGCGCCGTCGAACTCGCCGGAGCGCTTGTTCAGCAGCTGGATCACGCCCAGCAGCGCGCCGTCGCTCCCGCGGATCGGGGCGACCAGCATCGTGTCCGTCTGGTACCCGGTCGTCTCGTCGATCTTGCGCCAGTGCCGGGCGTCCTCTTTGGAGTGCGGGACGTTGACGACGCGCCCGGTGCGTCCGACGTAGCCCGCGACGCCCTGGGTGAGCGGAACGCGAAGTTCCCGCATCTCGGGCAAATGCGCGGCGATGCTGACGAGTTCCTCGTCGTCGGCATCGCACAGGTAGATCGTGCCGCGGTCCGCGTCGAGGAGGTCGGCGACGACGTCCACGATGCGCCCGAGCAGCTCGTCCGCACTCACGCGCTTGCGCACCATCGCGCCAAGCGCGAGGAGCAGGGCGTCTTCGATGTCGACGTCCGGCATGCTGAGCCGTTCCAGGAAAGTGCTATCGATCAGCATCGTAGTCGACGTCATCTGGATGGTCACGCGGCCGCTCGCGCGAGGGTGTCGTCCAAGCGAATCGTCATGCGGTCGTACGCATTGTCGACGACCAGCCCGGTGCCGCGGGCGAGGTCACGGGCGAGCTGGAGCTTCTGCTCCAGCCGCGTGTCGTCGTGGCTCGGGTCGTGGTGGGTCATGATGAGCCGCGAGACGCCGGCGGCGAGCGCGACATCCACCGCGTCAGCGGGCGTGGAGTGCCCCCAACCGACGCGAGTCGTGTACTCGTCGGGGAAGTACTGCGCGTCCATGACGAGGACGTCCGCGCCGCGAGCGAGGCGGATCAACGCATCGCGCGACCCCGTGGCCACCTCCACGTCTCCACTGAACACGAACGCGTTGCCGCGATGTTCGATCCGGTAGGCGCTGGAACCCGAAGGGTGGCACATCTCCGCCCACTCGATCGTGCTGCCGCCGCGCAACGACTCGGCGCCCGCCGGCGCGAGGTCCCGGAACGTGAGCTTCGCCGGCACAATGTCGAGGCCCACCGGGAACGTCGGTCGGCTCATCTGACGTTCGAGCACCTCGCGCAGCGTCTTGTCGTCCCGCCGAACCGCCCAGAGGTCGAGCGCCGCGGCGGGGTTGAACAACGCGCCGAAGAACGGGAAGCCCTGCACGTGATCCCAGTGCAGATGGGTCTGCAAGAGAATCGTGTCGCCCCACGGTCCCACGAAGTTCTTGCCGAGCTCGGCGATCCCGGTGCCCGCATCGATGATGACGAGCGGGCTCGGCTGACTCTGTGTGGTCGGTTCGAACGCGATCGATACGCAGGTGGTGCAGCCGCCGTGGCGGACAAATGGTGCGCCGGATACCGGCACGCTTCCTCGCGTGCCCCAAAGTGTGATGTTCATGCGCTTCTCCGCTGGGGGTCTGCCCCAACCACAGAGCAATGGCAGTGCCAGCGGGCAGCCGACGCGCGATCGTGTGGTTTTACGGATGGTTGCGAGGTTGCGGCGCGCGCTAGCGGCGCGGCGGGTGTTCCAGAATGGAACACTCGCTGATCGAAAACAGCGCTACCACTGCACGCCGGCACCGAGGCCAGCGTAGAAGTAGTCTTGGAAGCCGAGCTCGATCTTGATCATGCCGTGCTTCGCGATGTTGAAGCGCGCACCGCCGCCGAAACCCACGACGGGCACCACGGGGGGCACCGACTTCTCCACGATCCCGTTGTCGAAATCGGAGGCGAGGTCGACGTTGCCGTCGGCGCTGCACGGAGGCGGGAATTGTCCCGCGTCCAACTCGGCACGGCAGGCGCTGCCGGGCGACGGGTTGTACTTCGTGACCTCGCCGAAAATGATGCCGGGCCCAAGCCCGACGCCGACGAACGGGGAGAACCACTCGGAGACGTTCCAAAACCAGCGCGAGAAGAACTGGACCGAGAGCAGCTGGATCTCCTGGGTCGTCCAGTCGGCGCCCGACGGCGGGTCGTCCTTGTCCTGCCACCATCCGTCGCTGGTGCGCAAATCGGCCCAGTCGACCGACAGTCCGATCTCGTACTCGCCCTTGCGTCGCCACGTGAACTCGCCGCCCCAGGCGAAGTTCGTCTTGCCGTTCGCCCAGTGATTCTCGTGCTCTTTCCAGAACAGGTTGAGGATGAAGCCGGGGATCACGAGCGCATGGCCGCGCGCGTTGACCATGAATTCGTCCTGCTGGAAGTCCTCCTCGAAGCGGGCGCTTTCGTCGCGATCGACGTACTGCGCGTCGGCGTCGGGGGACACGGCGAAGGTTCCAAGTGCGAGGGTGAGAGCGAGTGTCGTCTTGTTCACGGGTTACTCCGGCGTTGATTCAGCGGCCTCTGCGGCGGGCGCGACCGGCGCGGGGTCCAAAATCTTGAACTCGACGCGGCGATTTGTGGCACGTGCTTCGGCCGTGCGGCCGACTTGTACCGGCTTCGACTCACCGTAGCCCACGGCGGCGAGGCGTGGAGCCTCGATGCCGAAATCGACCAGCCACTGCCGTACTGCGTCTGCGCGGCGCTGTGAGAGCTCCAGGTTCTTTTGGTCGTTGCCGCGGTCGTCGGTGTGGCCGCCGATTTCGACGAGCTTGATATCGTCGTTGGTCCGCAGCACCAGCGCGACCTGCTTGAGTAGGTCGAACGACTCCGACTTGATCGCGGCTTCTCCGGTCTCGAAGAACACCTTGTCGAGGATCTTGATCTGACCGGCTTCGCGCACGGCTTTGGTCTCGGCCGGCGGGCACCCCTTGTCCTCGACGAGCCCTGGCTCGTTGGGGCAGGAGTCCTCGGCGTCGGGAATCTTGTCGCGGTCATTGTCGAGATCGGGACAGCCGTCGGCATCCTCGAAGTCGTCGGCGTCCTCGGCGTCGAGCGGACACTTGTCATCGGCGTCGCCGATTCCGTCCTCGTCATTGTCCGGATCGGGGCAGCCGTCTTCGTCGGCGAAGCCGTCGAAGTCCTCCGCCTCGTCGCGACAGGCGTCATCGTCGTCGTTGATCTTGTCGCCGTCGTTGTCGAGGTCGGGGCATCCGTCCTCGTCCTCGAAGCCGTCCTTGTCTTCCGGATCGAGCGGACACGCGTCGTCGATGTCGGGGATCGTATCGCGATCGTTGTCGGACTCCGGGCACCCGTCGGCGTCCTCGAAGTCGTCGAGGTCCTCCGCCTCATCGGGGCATTCATCGGCATCGTTGGGAATGCCGTCGTCGTCGTAATCCGAGTTCCGCGGCGCCCAACCGACCGACATGATCATGCGGAACGTGGCGGCACCGGCGCCACCCGTCAGGCCGCCACCAGCCGCGCCGGTGAGGGTGATGCCGTGGGCGGCGATGACCTTGGCGCCCAACATCCCCTCGATCGGGGTGTCTTCGGATGCGAAAAAGTCGCGGGTGTGTGACCGCCCGTACAGGTCACCGGTCAACAGCAGCAGCCCACGCATGAGTTCCGCCTCGGCGGCGATGCCAAAGGTGGCGGCGGGGCCGAGGTCGACGTTGTTGCCAAACTGGCCCTCGTCACGCAGACGCACGCCGGCGTTGAACATCAGGATAAACGGGCCGAAGTCGTAATCGAGCACGACGCGGGGCGCGAACGTCACCGAGCTCTCGCCGACATACCGCTCCGGCGAGCCGGTCGGCAGCGACACATCAACGGCGAGCCCTGCTCCGAACCCTTCGTCGGCGCCGATGATCTTGCCTTTGAGGCGCAGCCGAATGTCGCCGAGCCCCGCTTGGCTGAACTCCTGGGGGAGGTCGCCTTCGTTGACGAGGTAGATCGGGACATCGAGATCGGCTTGCAGGATGTCGAAGAGGCCCACACCCACGATGGCGTGCAGCGCGAGCTGCTGATCGACGATGGGGGACGTCAGCTCGTCGCCATTGTCGGCCTGCTCGATAATGACGAGCGGGCGGCTGGCATAGTTGAGCATCAGCGCGCCAGCCGTGGACAGGTGCGGGATCGTCCGCGCGCCCTCGGTGGCGAAAGCGGCATGCGGTCCGTTCGCGGGCTGGAACTGCTGAACATCGAAGTTCTGCGCCGCGACGGGGGCCGCGACGAGGAGGCTTGCGACGGCGATCAGGCCTGGCAGTCTGCTAGACATCGGTTTTCCTTCCTTGGATGAGCCGGGCCGGGATTAGCCGTCGATGGGGGCCGGCGGCTCGTTGCCGGCACCGATCTGCGAATCGCCCAGCTCGATCGCGGGGGAGAGCTCGAAGACACCGTTGTAGCAGGCTTCGATTTCAGCACAGAAGCCGCCGGCGACCCGCTCTACGCAGGCGTCGGTTCGGGCCCAGCTTTCCGCGGTGCTCGTGCGGCCCAGCAGATAGCAACGGTTGCGCAGCGCAGACGCGCTCACCCCGGGATTGCAGCGGTCCCCGGCGGCGATGAACGCCTCGCAGCGGTTCTCGCGCTCCGTGGCGATCGGGATGCGCCGGTAGCACTCCTGGGGCGCGTCGCTGGCCTGAGCTTCCTCGCAGGTCAGCTCCTCGGTGATGCAGCGCCCGAAGGAGTCCACGGCGTCGGCGCTCCACGGACAGGCCAGCGTCAGGCAGGTGCCGCGGATCGTCGCTCGACAGTCCGCCTCGCAGTCTTCCTCGCCGGTGTTGCACGCTTCCAGGCGGTTGCACATCTGCGCGCAGGTGATGGTGCCCACGCCCGTGGACCGGCAGACCCCGTCCTGACAAATGTTGCCGTCGCGACAGTCGTCGTCGCGGTTGTTGCAGTACTCGCCCTCGATACCTTGCTTGACGGTGTCTTCGGCGCGGCAGGCGCCGAGGGCGACGACGGACATGAGCAAAACGACGTAAAGCGTACGCATGTGGGTACTCCAATCGGTTCGGCCACTCAGAAAGTCACAAACTCGATGGCCGGGTCGAGCTCAAATTCTTGGTTGAAGCATGTCGCGACTTCGTCACAAATGCCAGTTTCTATCACCGATGCGCAACGCAGCGGCTCCATCCAGACGTTTTCGGTGCGAACACGGGCGATCGCGGCGCACCCTTCGAGCACCCGTTCGGCGTCGTCATTGGACGCGCCGCACCCTCGGGCCGCATCGACGAACGCATCGCACGTCGCGCGTCGGGGGGGCGGGATCTCGATCCGCGAATAGCACAGTTGTGGCGCGAACGTCGCCCGCGCTTCGCTGCACGTCAACTCTTCGACGAGACAGACGCCGAACTTTTCCCGTGCGGGCAGTCGCCATGAGGTCGTCGAGATCCGGCAATCGGGTTCGCATCCGGGGTCGGCGGCATCGCAGGCGCTGAGGCGCGCGCAGATTTCGCCGCAGTCGTACGTGGGCCCGGGGCCCGGGTCGTCGCACCGGCCGCTCGTGCAGACGAGGCCCTGCCGACAATCGGTGTCTCGGCCGTTGCACACTTCGCCGCCCTCGCCTTGCTTGACGAAGTCGTCGGACTGACAGCTCGTCACGAGGACGACCACGAGGACGACGAGGAGGTTCACAGTTCCTCCAGGGTGAGCACCGGCGGGCGGCAGCGCGCGCGGTCGATCCGCAATCGCACGGTGGAGCCGAGCTCGGGGCGAGTTCGAAAGCGGACCTGGGTTCGAAACCCGCAGTCGAGCAGAATGACCTCCGCACGGCGGCCCGTCTCGTCCCGCGCCGCAACGACCATCACGTCGACCTCCTCGCCTTCGCGCCGTCGCAGGTGCTCGAGGATCCAGTACTCTTCGGACTCGCGCTCCGCCATCGAGGTCTCGTGGTTCGCGCGCTCGATCCGCTGCGCGACGCGATAGAGGTCGTGCATGTCGTAGGGTAGCTCGTCGCCGCGCAGCGCCGCCTTGAGCTGACGCTGCAGCACGAGGTCGCCGTAGCGGCGAATGGGGCTCGTAGCCTGAGCGTAGCGGTCGAGACCGAGCGCGGCATGGGCGCCGGGATTCGTGGTCAGGTCGCCGCGCCGCATCGTCATGAGCAGCGCGAACTCCCGCGCCCAGCCCTCCGGGACGTGCTGAATCTCGGGGTCGTCACGCTCGGCGCCCGGCGGGTCTTGGGTGCGATAGATGATGGGGACGTCGTGGTCGGTGCACCAGCGCGCCGTGAGTTCTCCGGCGAGCACCATGAATTCGGCGACGAGGTTTCGTGCGGTCGACGGTTCCTGGATGCGCAGCTCGATGTGGGCGTCGCCGTCTTCGAACGCGACGCGGACGTGTGGTTCGGGAAGCTCGATCGGGCGTGCGCCCCGAGCGAGTCGCCGCGCGTGGAGCTCATCGGCGATAAAGGCGAGGTCGCGTAACACGGAGGTCGTATGGTCGGTGCTGTTGCTCAGCAGCGCCGCGTCGACCTCGTCGTAGGTGAGGCGCCGGTTCATTCGAACGACCGACGGTGCGAACCGCCACTCCACGATCTCGAGGTCGGCGTCGAACAGCACATGTGTCGTGAGCCCCGGCCGATCGACGTCCTGCATCAGGCTCATCGCGTCGGCGCTGAGTTCGAGCGGAAACATGCCGATCGCGCCGTCGGACAGGTAGATGGAGGACCCGCGTTGACGGGCCGCCTTGTCCAGGGCGCTTCCCTTGGGCGCGTAGGCGTCGGGGTCCGCGATATGGATCGCGACCTCCCATCCACCGTCGAGGGTCGGGCGGATCGAGAGTCCGTCGTCGAAGTCGTGGGCGTCGATGTCGTCGATCGTCAGGCTCCACCAACCGGTGAAATCCTCACGACCCTCGCGATCGAAGCCCGCGGCGGCCGCCGCGGCCGCGAGTTCGCGTGTCGCGTCGTCGTGGCGATCGAGGAGGCCGAAGTGATGCATCGCGAGGTTCTCGTGTTCGGTCCACAGGCCGAGCTCGAGCATCAACTCAAACCCGCGCGGTGCCGCCCGAGCCGACAAGCGAAGCCCGGACGCCTGTGTGATGTCGTCGAGCACCGCGTCCACTTCTTCGCGGCGCGCAAACTCGGCTTCGTCGGCCGCAAAGCCCCGCAACAGCTCCGCCCATTCCTCGAATTCTGGATCCGTTTGCTCGGCGCGGCGGAAGCGGTCCGCGCGCTCCTCGGACGGTAACGCGAGGATCTCGGCGAGGCGCGCCACGAACGTCGCGCGCTGCGCGTCGCGGCTGACCGCGAACTCGAGCTGGCGCAGGCGCTCCTCGACCTGCTCGATCGAGCGCGCCTCGAAGCGCCCCTTGCGGTGCCGAAAGTAGACGTCGTCGCCGCGCAATACGCGGGCCACCGCGATGTGGGCGAGTCCGGCCGGATGGCCCGACACGCGGGCGAGTTCGTCAATCTCGTAGCTGCGTCCGCCGCCGGCGCTGGACCAGATGTCGGCGACATCGAGCGTCCCCGTCAGCGACTCGAGTTCGCGCTCGAGCCGTTGTACGGCATCCAACGCCGCACCTCGATCGTGGGTGCCGAAACACCCGGTCAGTGTGAAGGAGATGTCGTCGAAGGTCGGACGGTTCTCATCGCCGGTGGCGGTCAGAACCAGCAGCTTCGTCTTGCCGATGACGTCGAGCACGGCGCCCAACCGGTGGCCGTCCGCGACCGCATACTCGACGACGCTGCCTGGATTCATGACTCTGCTGTCCGGAACTTATGAGTCGAGGGTCATCTCGCGAACGTCTGCGGCGACTTCGACGCGGGCGTCCGTCGCGGCGAGCACCGCCTCGACAGTGACCCCCGGGGCCGTCTCGCGCAGGATCAGATGATCGCCGCTCACCTCGAAGACGGCGAGGTCCGTGATGATGAGGTGACAGACTCCGATGCCCGTCAGCGGCAGGGTGCATTGGGGCAGCACTTTGGATTCGCCGGTCTTCGTCGTGTGGGCCATCAGAACGACGACGCGCCTGGAACCGGCGACGAGGTCCATCGCGCCCCCCATCCCTTTGACCATCTTGCCCGGGATCATCCAGTTCGCGAGGTCGCCCGACTCGCTGACTTCCATCGCGCCGAGAATCGACAGGTCGATGTGACCGCCGCGGATCATCGCGAAGCTTGCCGCGCTATCGAAGAACGAGGCGCCGTCGATGGCCGTGACGGTTTGCTTGCCCGCGTTGATGAGGTCGGCGTCTTCGGTGCCTTCTACGGGGAAGGGGCCGATGCCGAGCAGTCCGTTTTCGGATTGCAGCACGACGTTGACGTCCTCGGGGATGTAGTTCGCCACGAGGGTCGGGATGCCGATCCCGAGGTTGACGTACATTCCGTCGCGGAGCTCCTGTGCCGCGCGCTGAGCCAATTGTTCACGCGTGAGTGCCATGCAGGTCTCCTTAGTTGGGTGGCCGGGTCGTGCGTTGCTCGATCCACTTTTCATAGTGTTCGCCCACGATGATGCGCTGGACGAAAATCGACGGCGTGTGCACTTGATCGGGCTCGATCTCGCCGGGTTCGACGAGCTCTTCGACCTCCGCGATCGTGATGCGCGCGGCGGTGGCCATGATCGCGTTGAAGTTGCGGGCCGTCTTGCGGAACACGAGGTTGCCGTGGCGGTCGCCCTTCCAGGCCTTGACGATGGCGAAGTCGGCGTGCAGGGCGCGCTCCATGACGTAGGTGCGTCCGTCAAACTCGCGCGTCTCCTTGCCATCGGCGACGACGGTGCCAACGCCCGTCGCGGTGAAGAACGCGGGGATGCCGGCGCCCGCAGCCCGAATGCGCTCCGCGAGGGTGCCCTGGGGGTTGAGTTCGACCTCGAGCTCTCCGGACAGGAACTGCTGCTCGAAGTTCTTGTTCTCGCCGACATACGACGAAATCATCTTGCGAATCTGACGGCTCTGCAGCAGCAATCCGAGCCCGAACTGGTCGGTTCCGCAGTTGTTGCTGATGACCGTCAACCCCTCGACGCCTTTGGCATGAATGGCGCGGATGAGGTTCTCCGGATTGCCACACAGGCCGAATCCGCCGCTCATGACGACCGCGTTGCTCGCCAGATCGAAGATGGCGGCGTCGGCGCTCTCGAATACCTTGTCCATCACGTCCTCGTTGCGGGGGTGCAGCTTCGGCGGCACGTTACGATAGGACAGGGCCCGGGTAAAGAGCGGCACGAACGCATGACCCCCGGCGTTTTTTTTTGACCGGCTGGATCGGCGTGTCATACACTCGCCCAGTCCCAAACACCGGTTTCACGACCACACAAGCGGAGAAGGACCGAATGAAAAATTTCAAGTTCATGATGACGGCGTTGATCGCGATGAGCTTCGCGTTCGGTACCATCGGGTGCGAAAACAAGCCGGCCGAAGAAGCGGCCACGACGGTCGCACCGACCGAGGCGCCGGCCGAAGAGGCCGCTCCCGCCGAAGAAGCGGCTCCGGCCGAGGAAGCAGCCCCGGCTGAGGAAGCGGCGCCTGCCGAAGAAGGCGGGACGAACAATGAAGAGCCCGAAGGCGGCGCCGAGTCGCAGTGACGCTCGCCGCATCGCACAGGAAAGCCCCGGGAAACCGGGGCTTTTTTTTTGCGCGATTCGCGCCGCCGAGCGACCTTTGAGTTATTGCACGGCTGATCTTTCTGCGGTATGACGCCGACGAGCCCAAAGATTGATGTTTGTTGGAGGAAGTTGATGACCACTCACTTGAGTCGCCTCTTGGCCTTCTCGGTTGCCGGCGTAACCACGCTTGCAGCCTTCTCGCCCGACGCGTTCGCCGATCGCCGCTCGAGCCTTGCTGGCAACATACTCATCCACGATCAGGATGACGTGTACATGTACCCCCAGCTCACGCTCGAACACCGCAACCTGGTGAGCTTCGATTACTTTCCGGGCGCCTCGCTGAACTCCGTGCTCAGCACGGGGGCCACGAATGTCTCCGGACAGGGCGGCGGAGCGACCAACAATACGTCGTCCAACAACTTCCCGACGAACAACGTGTCGCCCGGCGCGCTCGGTCCGCGTTCCGAAGACGCCGCGTCGGTGCCCAATGGGCCGTCGTCGATGGGCGGTTCCGGTCTGCTGCTGTTCGGGCAGGACGGCTTTGCGTTCGGAATCGCGACGCACCGTGAGGAGTGGTACGGCACGTCGCCGGGATCGTTCCTCGGGGTGGGCGACCTGCAGCTGTACGGCAACCATCGCCAGCAGGCGTGGAGCTTCTTCGGCTACAACGGCCCCGTACCGGGCGGCACCACCATTCCATCGGCCACCCCGACCGGCAACGGTGCGGGGAGCACCGCGGGGAACGCCGGCGGCGTGTTCCTGCAACCGCTCCAACTCGTCGACCTCCTCATGGGGTTTGGCGTCGGTGAAACGAGCTCGTTCGGTCTGCGTCTTTCGGCGGGTCAGAATACGTTCCGCGAAGAGCGCCTCGGGAACATGGTCGAGGACGTCGAGACCTGGAACACCACGGTCATCGACCTGCTCGTCGGCTTCAGCATGCGCGGCGACTTCGACCTCGACCTCGGCGCCGAGTTCGGTCTCGCGTTCTTCTCGAACCGCTACAACACCAACGAGACGGAGCCGAACTACATCGACAGCGCGACGCTCGCGCCGTCGTTCTCGCTGACGGCCCGCGGATCGAGCTCGCTTCAAGAGTCGGTCAAGCTCGGCTTCCTCGGCATTCTTCATGTGAACACCGCGTCGTTCAACGACGAGTTCGGTGCCACCGCGGCGACGACGCCCGACAGCCAGCAGTTCGGCTCGACGAACGTCTTCCTCGAAGGCGGCGCCGGTCCGGTGTACGAGCTTCCGGACAAGACGACGATCGCGGCGTACGGCACGGTGGGCTTCGGCTCCTCGTCGTACAAAGACGACAATCGCAGCTTCAGCACCACCGGTCTGCTGCTTCCGGGCTTCAAGGTGTCGTTGGAACACTGGGTCCTGAAGTATCTGGCCTTCCGCACCGGGATGTCCTCGCGCTACTACTTCACCTTCGGCTCGCGCTCGTTTGACAGCGACGCGACCCCGAACGTGTCGACGACGTCGACGTTCTACGAGTTCCTGTGGTCGGTCGGTGTCGGCCTTGCCCTGGGCAACTTCGAGCTGAACGGCACGTTCCAGACGCCGTTCGTCACGGGCGGCCCCGACTTTATCGGCGGCACGGCCCCGGGCCTCTTCGGCCTGCTGAACGCCTCCTACAAGTTCTAATCGAGCGTTGTTTCACGAGCCCAACGGGGCCTGGACGCTCCAGGATTCAAACGACGAGGCGGACCAAACGGTCCGCCTCGCTTCGTCGCGCCATGTGTTCGCCGCATTGCGCGAGGCGTGGTCCACGGGCGCATGGCGCGATCCGCTGGCGGTGTTTCTCATCGCTTGCGTGGTCTTCTCGGCCTTCGCCGCCGAGCGCGTAACCGGGCCGTCGTCGGATCCGCACTTCGCGTATCTGGCCAATACCTACAATTCGATGATCGCGGCGGCGCTCGGCAATGATCAGGCTGTCGCGCGGCGTGCATCGCGTGTGCCGTTCGAGTTGGAACGCCAGCCTCCGCACGGCAATGATTGGGCCTCGTACTGGGAGATCGAGCTGCCCGGTGGAGCGGTGCACCGCGGGATCTGGCTGGACAAGCAGGGGAGCGGGCGCTTCAAGAAGCTTGGTACCAACGAAGCGCTGATCCTCGAGGCGGCGGACCTGCGCGGTTCGAAGCGCAAGCAGCGCTACTTCGTCTCGTTTCCGCCCGGCCCATCGGTCGCGATGATGCCGTTGGCCGCGATCTGGGGCTACCGGCTCAACGACGTGCTCTTCACGATCTTCTTCGCGGCGCTCAACATGGCGCTGATGTTCGTGCTGTTGCGCCGCCTGACGCGCGGCGGTCGCACCGGGCGCAGCCGAAGCGACGCGCTGTGGCTGACGGCGCTGTTCGGGTTCGGGACCGTGCATCTGTGGTGCGCGGTCCTCGGACAGGTGTGGTTCACGGCGCTGATCGTGGGGGCGACGTTTACGCTGCTCTACATGCTCTGCGCGATCGACGCCCGCCGCCCGTTCCTGGCTGGCGTGTTCTGCGCGATGGCGTTTGCGACGCGGACGCCGCTGTTGTTCACGAGCCTGTTCTTCTTTGCGTTTGTGCTGTTTCCCGGCGGCCGCCTGCGCCGTGACAACTGGGGCGACGCGGCTCGGAAGCTCGTCCTGTTCTGCGTCCCCTGTGTCGTGGTGGGCGTCGGGCTCCTCGCGATGAACCAGGCGCGATTCGGGCAGTGGGGCGAATTCGGCCACACGTATCTGGCGGGCGGGACGCTGTCGAACATCAAGCACTACGGCCTCTTCAACATCCACTTCCTGTCCAAGAACCTCTCCGCGTTGTTCACGCTCATCCCGCGGATCGAGCCCCGAGAGCCGTACATCACGATCTCGAAGCACGGCATGAGCATCTTGCTCACGACGCCGGCGTTCATCTGGCTGGTGTGGCCGCTGCCCCGGGAGAACCACCTCGATCGGTTCTGGCACCGCCTGCTGTGGACGGTGGTCATCATCGCGGCGGTCCCGGCGCTGCTCTATCAGAACACCGGTTACGAGCAGTTCGGCTATCGATTCAGCATCGACTACTCGCCGTATCTCGTGGCTTTGCTGGCCGTCGGGCGGCGCCCGCTGACGCGCGCGTTCAAGGCTGCGGTCGTGATCGGCGTGGTGGTCAACGCGTTCGGCGCAGTCACATTCAAGCGGTTCGACCAGTTCTTCTCCAACGAGTTCTTTCCCTAGGTGACTATGGATCCCCGTCAAATCGCCGCTGAGCGTCTCCGCCAAGCCCGGGAGTCGTTGGAGCCTTGTAAACCACTGTCGAGCGAGTTCGAGTTCGGCGAAGCGGACGCGTATGCGATCCAGCGCGAGAACGTCGATCGCCGCATCGCCGGTGGCGCGGCCCGGGTCGGCTGGAAAGTTGGCCTGACGAGCGACGCGATTCAGAAGTGGCTCAACGTCACGGAGCCCGACTTTGGGGCACTGCTCAGCGACATGGTCGTCCCGGACGGCCACGTCATCGAGCGCTCGCGGCTGATCCAGCCCCGGGCCGAGGGTGAGATTGCGTTCGTCTTGAACCGCGACCTCGGAGGCGGAGCGACGGCCGCAGACGTCCTCGCCGCCACGGAGTTTGTGCTGCCCGCGATCGAGATCGTCGATTCCCGTATCGCGAATTGGAAGATCAAGTGGGCGGACACGGTGGCGGACAATGCGTCGAGCGGGATGCTGGTGTTGGGGTCGAAGCCGGTCTCCGCCCGGGGTCTCGACCTCCGACTGGTCGGCATGAAGCTGAGTAAGAACGGGGCGATCGTGTCCACGGGCGCCGGCGCTGCGTGCTTGGGGTCGCCAGTGAACGCGGTCGCATGGCTAGCGCGCACGCTCGCTCGGTTAGGCGGAGCGCTGAGCGCGGGCGACGTCGTGCTGTCGGGGGCGCTGGGGCCGATTACGCCGGTGGAAGCGGGGGATTGGCTCGATCTCTCGATCTCGACGCTCGGCGACGTGAGCTGCCGATTCCGCTGAACACCAGCGCCAGCAGCCACCACGCTCCCGTCGGGTCGCCCGACACGGTTCCGCAGCCGCCGCTCAGCCCCGGGGACGGTCCGACCACCGGAGGTACACCGTCGTTGCCGACCGCGGGCGTCGTGGGTCCGGTCCCATTGTTGTTGGTGCCCGGCCCGGGGCCGGGGTCGCCGTTGACGGTCGTCCCGTTGTTGACGGGCGTCTGCGCGTTGCACGCGCCGCCCGCACAGCCGTTCGGGCAAATCTGGGTCATGGAGATCGTCGCCGCGCTGCACACGACGAGTGAGGCGCCGTCACACAGCGCGCCGTCGGGCTGCCCGGTGCAGAACGTCGGATCGGGCGGCACGACGCACGCGCCCTCGCCGCAGCCGTCGTCACAAGCCTCGACGAGGCTTGCCGCGCCGCCGGCGCAATCGATGCGATTCAGAGCGTCGAAGCAGAACGAGCCGTCCCCGTTGTCGATGCAGAACTGGTCTTCGGCGCTGACCGGCGTCGCACCGCAGCGCCCGTCGCCGGTCGCGACCACGATGTCGTCGCCGTAGTGCGCCTTGAGCATGTCCTCGTATCCGATGCCGAGACCCGCGAGGCACGCTTCGCCGTTCTGGGAGGCACAGCCGCGGTTGTGAGGATTGCCTCGGCAGTCTGCCGGCACAAACCCGAGGTCGGTCAGGTCGATGTCGCAGCCCGTCTTGCCGCGATTGTACGTGACCCATCGCTGGGTGCTCGTGGGGTCGCTGCCGCCATTGCCCATACACGAGCCAAAGGGGTCGGCGGCGTTGGGGTTCGGAGGAATCGCGCCGGCCACATAGAACGACGCGACGATGCTGTTCTCCCACGTCAGGTACTGCGCTTTGGTCTCGTCGGCGGCCTGCCGATGAATCGCGGCGGGGCCGTTGGGCCGGTAGCTACAGCTGTAGACCTGATCGGCGGTACTGTTTCGGATCGTCGTTTGGCCGGCGACGAAGAGCTTGTAGTACAGGAACGATCGCGCTTGGACGGCCTGTGCCTTCAGCGCTTCGAGCGGCGCGCCGCCGTTCTCACACGCCACGACGCCCGGGATGTAGTCGTTCTCGATGTCG
>JBFIHF010000081.1:0-19752 GCA_041601915.1 Bradymonadaceae bacterium | reverse complement strand
GGCCCAGAGGGTCGTCGCCGGTGGCGTGGTAGTGGTTGCTCATGAGCACCAGCGTGGTGAGCGCGATGCCGTCGCGCTGGGCGTAGTGGATCGCGAGGTACTTGAAGATGTTCAGGATCTCCTCGGTCGGCGTGAACCGGAAGCTGCCGTCGTGGGTGCGACGGGTCAGGAACAGGGTCGAGTCGGGGTACACAGGGTTGGGTGCGGACATGGCGCCTCCTTGAGGAGACGTAATCGGCCCTAAGTCGCGAACGTTGCAGAATTCGTAGGGTGGCTCGCCGCTCAGCCTTTGGTGGCGGGACGAGCGTGGGTCGGATCGCCGGCGCGGGTCGGTTAGATCCGCCGAGCTTCCGCGCGGTCGTTCAATTCGATGATTCGGCCCTGGAGACGGCAATGAACCTGGGTGAACTCGGCCCCCATCAACACGATCTGGGCGGAGACATAGACCCAGAGCAGAAACACGATGATCGTGCCGGCGGCGCCGTAGGTCGACGCGATCGATGCGCGCGCGACGTAGAGCGACAGCAGGTACTTGGCGAGGATGAGTAGTGCTGTCGTGAGCGCGGCGCCCAATCGGACGTCGCGGAGCTGCAGCTTTACGGCGGGGAAGTGTTTGAACATCAAACTGAACAGCAACGTGCCGAGCACGAATGCAGCGGCGACGTTGATGACTTGCCAGTGGCCGAAGCCGCCGATGGCGTCGTTCGCGAGACGTAGAACGCTGCTGGTGATGAAGGACGCCGTAAGCAAGAGCCCCGTCATGAAGAGCAGCAGCACGGCCAGCGCACGGCGTCGGACGGTGTCCCAGAACTTGAGACCCCGGGGTTTAACCTCCCACACGCGATTCAAGGCGGCCTGCAGCTCCGCGAAGAGCTGCGTCGCCCCGACGAGCAGCGCGACGAGGCTGAGGCCAGATGCGAGCGCGCCGGATGTCTGAGTGTTGCCCTCAAGCGCTTCGCGAGCGATCTGAGCGGCGGACGGGCCGATCCAGAGATGCAATTCGACGAGGACTTGCTCGCGAACGGCGTCTTCGCCGGCCCAGATACTGCCGATCGCGATGAGGATGATGACGGTGGGCACCAGCGAGAAGGTCGCATAGTAAGCGAGGGCGGCGGCGAGGGAGGAGACGTTGTCCTTCTCCCATTCGTCGTGGAGTTCCCGGCCGTACGTTTTAAGTGTGTGCCACATGAGGTAGTACCGTTGGCTCGGGTGCGATCGTTGTCAACGCGCGATCTGCTATAGTGACCTCGAGCGCGCCAAGGAGCTGCCATGAGCCGCGATTCTGAACTCCTCATCGAAAGTATTCGCAACTCGATCATCGGCGAAGACCGTGTGATCGAGTGCCCGTATGGGCCTCGTCGGGTGACCTACGCCGACTACACGGCGTCCGGTCGATCTCTGGATTTCATCGAGGAGTTCATCCGCACCGAGGTGATGCCGCTCTATGCGAACACGCACACCGAGACCAGCGGTACGGGCTTGCAGACGACGCGGCTGCGCGAAGACGCCCGCGCGGTGATACTGGAGGCCGTCGGTGGTAGCGACGACGACGTGGTGCTCTTCTGCGGATCGGGTGCGACGGGCGCGATCAACAAGCTCATCGACTGCCTGAATCTGCGGATCCCGGCGGATCTGGACCAGCGGTATGGCCTGTCGGACCACGTCCCGGCCGACGAGCGACCGGTGGTGTTCATCGGCCCCTACGAGCATCATTCCAACGAGTTGCCGTGGCGCGAGTCGCTGGCGGACGTGGTCGTGATTCACGAAGACGCGGACGGCCGAGTCGACCTCGAGCACCTCGAGGAGGAGCTGCGCCGGTTCGAGTCACGGCCGCTCAAGATCGGCAGCTTTTCGGCGGCGTCCAATGTGACCGGGATCGGGTCGGACACCCGGAACATCGGGGTGCTGTTGCATCAGTACGGGGCGCTCGCGTTCTGGGACTTCGCGGCTGCGGGCCCCTACGTGCGCATCGAAATGAACATGCGTGACGACCAGCCCGGCGGCGACCTCGCCTACAAGGACGCCGTGTTTCTGTCGCCGCACAAGTTCATCGGTGGGCCCGGGACGCCGGGGCTGCTCATTGCAAAGCGCGCGCTGTTCGCCAACACGGTTCCGTCGGAGCCGGGCGGCGGCACGGTCGCGTACGTCAACACCGACGAGCACCGCTACCTGAGCAACATCGAACATCGTGAGGAGGGCGGAACACCCGCGATCATCGAGTCGATCCGGGCCGGCCTCGTGTTTCAGCTCAAAGAGGCGGTGGGGCACGAGCATATCCGTGATCACGAGCAGCGCTTCATCCAGCGCGCGATCGCGGCCTGGAAAGACGCGGAGAACATGCGCATCCTGGGCAACCTCGACGCGTGGCGCCTGTCGATCGTGTCGTTCGTGGTCCACCACGGCGACCAGTACCTGCACCACAACTTCGTCGTGGCGCTGCTGAACGATCTGTTCGGCATCCAAGCTCGGGGCGGCTGTTCGTGCGCGGGCCCGTACGGACACCGGTTGCTGGGGATCGACCTCACGACGTCGCGCGAGTTCGAGCGCGAGATCGTTCGGGGGTGCGAGGGGATCAAGCCGGGTTGGGTGCGGGTCAACTTCAACTACTTCATCTCTGAGCACGCGTTCGATTTCATCATCGAGGCGGTCAAGCTGGTCGCCGCGCATGGCTGGAAACTGCTGCCCGACTACGCATTCTGTCCGGACAGCGGTCTGTGGCGGCACCGCGCCGGGATGCCAGATCCACCGATGTCGCTGCGCAACATCCGCTACGTCGGCGGCAAGATGCAGTATCGCGCCCGGCACGCCTCGGAGCCCGAATGGGCGCTCGGGGAGTACATCACCGAGGCACAGCGGATCTTCGACGAGGCACCGGCACGACTCACGCGCGACGACGTGGGCGACCCGGATCTGTCGCCGGACTTCCATCATTTGCGATGGTTCCCGCTTCCCGGGGAGGCGCAGCGGGAGCTGCGCGGGTCCACGCTGCCGGAACACGAGCGGGTCCTGTTCCGCGACGCCAACTCCTAGCTCGCCGCGGATCTCAGAAGAGGTCGACGAGCTTGTCGACGAGCTCAGCCTCAGCGGCCAGCGTCGGGTCACCCAGCGCAGCGCTTTCGCTGGTCAGGTAGTCACTCAGTTCGACAAGCATCGCGCGATCGCCGGTCTGGATCGCGGTCTTCATCCGTTCAGCCATGTTCACGAGAGCCACGGACTTGCGCACGCCGACGTTGGGCAGACCGGCCGACGACGACACCGCGGTCGTTGCGTTCGCGCCTCCAGGCCAGCCGAGCGCCGTCTCGGGATCGTAGGACAGGCTCACGTGCGCAACGGCGTCCGAGGCGTTGTCTCGCGCGGGGGTCATGCGGGCGACGATGCCGCCGCCGCGGCGACTCGCGAACGCAGTGCTGACGGCGAATCCCGCTTCGTCGGCGTCGGGTTCTCCCGGCAGTCCGTAGACGCGATCGAGTCTCCACTGCGTGGGATCGACGCCCAGCTTGAGCTGGAGTTCGTACGCCAGCGGCGTGACCATCGTATCGAAATCGGTCTCGAAGAGGGCCGTGAGCGAGTCGAGGTCTTCGACGAAGAAGTAGTTCCCGCCTCGAATGGACGACAGTCGCTGCGCGAGCCGGTAGTCGAAGCTGAGCAGGACCCCGAGAAACGTCATCCCGATGCGGTCCTTGCTGCCCTGCTCGACCAGGGTGACGAAAGAGTTTTCGCTCGTGTCGCCCGCATCGGGGTAGCCGCAAGACAGCACGATCACGCGTGCCATGCGGTCACTTCCCGACTCCATCCCGCGTGCGAGTGCGTAGCCCCGCTCGAGTCCGCCCATCATGTTTGCGCCACCGGCGGCGCGCAGGCCTCGGATCACGGTGTCCGCGGCGGGCCGGTCGAGGTCCGCACCGCGGACGGGCTGCACGATCGTTCGCACCGAGTCGTCGAACGCCACCACCGCGACGCGGTCGTCCGCGCGAATCTGGGCGAGAATGTCCATGACCGCGTCGTTGGTCTCGGCCATGTCGATACTCATCGATGCGGACTTGTCGATGACGACGACGATATCGATCGGCGGCCGTACGAAGTCGGCGCTCAGCCCGGAGGTCATGCCGAGGTGCACCCACATCTCGTCCTTGCCGGTCGACAGATCGGGCGCGAGGCCCGCCACGGGACGCACGCACAAGACGTCCTCGCAGGGGTCGCCCATCACGGGGAGGTCGTGCTCAGAGAGCAGCCCTTCCACGGTGATCGCGTCGAACGGCGGGATCGACCCGGCGTTGATCAGCGCACGGGCGTAGGCGATGTCCTGGGCTCCGCCCGGCGTCGCGCCGAGGTGGTCGCCGCCGATCCCGCTCCCATCCACCATGTCGCCGCCGCAGCCGGCGAGGGCTGCGGCGACGACGGCGAAACACACACACATCCAATCATTCAAGCGCGCACTCATCACCACCTCCATCCATCCATCGTCTAGGCTCCGAGTCATTTCAAGCTCCGTGCCATCATCGCAACGTGTTGTTGTTGCTCATGTTGGGCGCCGGCTCGGGGTGCTGAGTCGGGCAACGCCGACATTGATACCCGAGGGGTTGGAGGAGGGTTGCTCCACCGCGGGCGGCATTCTACGTTGCCGACATGAGTGACCTGACGCGCATCATGAGTGAGCTGTCGACGGCGGTCGGCGCGATGTCTTTCGCGGCCCCGATCACGCACGTGTACAACCCGTTCGAGTACGCCCGGCGCCCGGCGGAGGCGTATGCCGCCCGATGGGGTGCTCCCACGGAGCGCGAAGCGGTGTTCATCGGCATGAATCCTGGCCCGTGGGGCATGGCGCAGACCGGGGTGCCGTTCGGCGAGATCGAACACGTGCGGGAGTGGCTCGGGATCGAGGAGAGCGTGGACAAGCCGCCCGTCGAAAACGCCAAGCGTCCGATCGAGGGCTTCGACTGCACGCGGTCCGAAGTGAGTGGCCGACGTCTCTGGGGGTGGGCGAAGGAGCGCTTCGGCGCGCCCGATGTGTTCTTCGCGCGGTTCTTTGTCTGGAACTACTGCCCGCTGGTGTTCATGGAGGAGGGCGGTCGCAACTTCACGCCGGACAAGTTGCCGGCCGCGGAACGCGACGCGTTGTTCGCCCCGTGCGACGAGGCGCTGCGGCAGCTCGTCTCTCTGTATCGGCCGCGCATGGTCATCGGGGTGGGGGCGTTCGCCGAGGCGCGGGCGAAGCAAGCGTTGGACGGCGAGGACGTCGCGGTCGGGCGCATCCTGCATCCGAGCCCGGCATCTCCGAAGGCCAACCGCGGTTGGCAGGGTTACGCTGAAGAAGAGCTCCGCGAGCTAGGGTTCGCAGTCTGACATCGAGGGACACATGTTGCTGATGATTCCAGGACCGATCGAAGTCTCTCCCGCGGTGCTTGCCGCGTTTTCAGTGCCGCCGCCGAGCCACGTGTCCCCGGGCTTCGTGGAAGCGCACGGCCGCGCCATCGAGTTGATGCGCGACGTGTGGTGTGCCGACGCAGCGAGTCAGCCGTTCATCATCCCGGGCAGCGGCACCCTCGCGATGGAGATCGCGGTGCAAAACGTCGTCACCTCGGATGACCGCGTGGTGGTCGTGAACACCGGATACTTCTCCGATCGCATCGTGGAGATGTTGCGTCGGCGCGGCGCCACGGTGTTCGAGGTCAAGGCCGTTCCGGGCACCGTGCCTTCGTCGGACGCCGTTCGGCAGGCGATCGTGGGCCACAACCCCGCGACGATTTTCGTGACCCACGTGGATACCTCGACCGGCGTGCGCGTCGATCCGGAGCCGATCTGCGCGATCGCGGCGGAGTACGGCGTGCTCAGCGTGTTTGACGGAGTGTGCGCGACGGCTGGGGAGCGCTTCGAGATGCAGGCGTGGGGTGCGGACGTCTATCTGACGGCCTCGCAGAAGGCGATCGGGCTGCCCCCGGGGCTCGCGCTGATGGTGGTGAGTCCGACGGCGATGACCCGGCGGCGCCACCTGCGCGACGAGGTGCCGATGGCACTGGACTGGGAGCAGTGGCTGCCGGTGATGCAGGCCTACGAGGATCGCCGCGGCGCCTATTTCAGCACCCCCGCCACCAATCTGGTCCTCGCCCTCGCGCATTCGTTGTCGGAGCTGCAGGTCGAAACGATGCCGCGCGTGTTCGAGCGCCACCAGCGCGTCGCCGATTCGATGCGCGCCGCATGGGCCGATCTGGGGCTCGAGCTGCTCGGCGAGTCGGGCTGCGCGGCCAACACGCTGAGTGCGGTGCGCTACCCGGACGGCGTGGGCCCCGAGCTCGTGGGGCGGATCGCCGAGCAGGGCGTCGCCGTCGCGGGCGGTCTGTATCCGGGGCTCAAGCAGCAATACTTCCGGGTGGGTCACATGGGGTACAGCACCACCCGCGCCGACCACCTCGACCAGACGATCCGCGCCGTGAAACTCGCCCTTCAGGGCTAGTGCAATGTTTGCATGCTGCTGGCTGCACCGTTAGGCTCAAACTCTTGATGAAATCCCATGAGGTCCAATGATGACGCGACGTTCTCCCCTACTCTGGATCGGTGTCGCTGCTCTCGCGCTGAGCGCGTGCGGCGGCGACAGCACAGCCAAATCGAACAAGGCCAGCGGCGACGCCGCGATCGCCGATACGTCGGTCCCGGACGCCGGGGGTGATGCGTCGACCAACAATGTCACGCCGGACATGCGGATGCCCGATTCGGGGAGCCCGGATATGTCGGCCGACATGGGCGACGACGTCACGATCAACCCGGCGCTGTGCGGCAACGGGCTGCCGAATCCGGGCGAGGATTGCGACGACGCGAACGCCGACGACGACGACGAGTGCAACTCAAGCTGTCGATTCACGTGTGGAGACGGGCAAGTCGGGGCGCTGGAACAATGCGACACCGCGATCGCGGCGGGACTGCCCGGCGCGTGTCCGACGGCCTGCGACGATCAGGACGCCTGCACCTCCGATACGCTCAGCGGTTCGGAGTGCCTCGCCCAGTGCGTGACCGGCGACATCGCGGCCTGCGTCGACGGCGACGGCTGTTGCCCATCGGCCTGTGATGCCACGACGGACTCCGACTGCACCGCGACCTGCGGCAACGGGATCATCGAAGCTGGCGAGACGTGCGACGGCAACTGCCCGACCGCCTGCGACGACGGCGCCGCGTGTACCACCGATGTCATGTCCGGTTCGGCGGCGACGTGCGACGCGGCGTGCTCGACCTCTCCGGTCGTGGCCTGCGTGAACGGCGACGGGTGTTGTCCGGCGGGGTGCGACTCGACCAACGACGACAGCTGCTCGGCGACGTGCGGCAATGGCACGATCGAGCCGCCGGAGACCTGTGACGCGGCGTGCCCGATGAACGGCGCGGACTGCGACGACAACGACGTTTGCACCGCGGACACCGCGTCGGGACTCGCCTCGCAGTGCAACGCGATGTGCGTGAACACCCCGCTGGGGTGTCGTCCCAATCTCAACGACGGGTGCTGCCCGGCGAGTTGCAACGCCAACAACGATGCCGACTGCACCGCGGTCTGCGGGAACTCGGTGCGGGAAGCGGGCGAGCAGTGTGATGACGGCGGCACGACGGCGGGCGATGGCTGCGATGCGAACTGTCAGAACGAGACCGGCCCCGCGTTCCGGATGTCGGACCTCGACCTGATGGATCCCCATGTGTTCATCAACTTCTCGGGGTGCCGCGACATCACGAACGGGAACGTCCCGTTCAACCTGTCGCCGCCGATCAACGGCATGCTGCAGGACTCGATCACCCAGGACGGCAACAACGACGGAACCTTGGACCTGTCGTTCGTGGCGATCTTCGATCCTCTGGACCAGGCGAACGGCGCGATGGGCAACATCACGGTGGCCGAAGCCGATTGCACCGCGCCGATGGCGACGACGAGTTGCACGGTGGATTCGATGGGCTCGACGTTCCAAATGGGCACCTACACCACGAACACGGCGGCTTCGTGCCTGGACGCGCTGCCGAACACGACGCGTCCATACATGCCGGCGATTCGTCCGAGTACTGCTCCGTGCTTCGCGACGACCGCGTTTGATCTGACGATCGACTTCAACGGGATCCAGGTCCCGTTGACGGACGTCCAGGTTGGCGCGACGTTCGTCGGCAACCCGGCGACCGGCCTCGAGAATGGGCTGCTGCGGGGCTTCATCTCCGAGGCCGATGCCGATGCGGTCCTGCTGCCGAGCAGTTTGCCGCTCGTGGGCGGCGATCCGCTGTCGTCGGTGCTTGCCGGTGGCACGGGGGCATGCCCGGCGCATGACGATCGCGACGTCGGTCCGGACGGGATCACGATGGGGTGGTGGTTCTACCTCAACTTCCCCGCCGCGCAGGTCCCCACGACCGTACAGTAGCTGGCGGTCGCTTGCGGACATGCGCCGGCCGGGTGTATCAGCAACCCCACGGAGGTTGCTGATGCGATCCATTTTCGTTGCTGTAGCCCTGTCGAGCTTCGCGACCGCATGCGCGGCGCCGCAACAACCCGAACCCGCGCCTGCCGCGCCGGACAAGGCCCCTGAGACGATGCCGCACCACCACGCCCACGACGCGATGCAGCACCGGTTCGACGACGCGGACAAATGGGCGAAGGTGTTCGATGCCCCCGAGCGCGACGTGTGGCAGAAGCCGCAACACGTGATCGAGCTGATGGGGATCGAGTCGGGCTGGACGGTCGCGGATATCGGAGCCGGGACGGGGTACTTCATGCCGTACCTGTCAGCCGCCGTCGGGCCCGAGGGCCGCGTGTTGCCGATCGACATCGAGCCGGCGTTGATCGCACACATCGAACGGCGCGCGGCCGAGGCCAACTTGCTCAATATCGCGGCCCGATTGGCTCAGCCCGACGATCCGGGGCTCGATCCGAGCAGCGTGCAGCGGGTGCTCATCGTCAACACCTGGCACCACATCGGCAATCGAACCGCGTACGCGACGAAGATCGCGGCGGGTCTCGCGCCACAAGGCGCGCTCTATATCGTCGATTTCACGCTGGAGACCGAGCGCGGCCCGCCCCCGGCGCATCGCCTGTCGCCACAGGACGTGATTGCGGAGCTGGCCGCCGCAGGGCTCGACGCGTCGATCGTCGAAGAAACGTTGCCAGACCAGTATGTCGTGGTGGGCGTACGTCGCTGAACGAGGTGAGAACATGGAAGGTAAGCAGAAGTTGATGATGGTGGGTTTGCTCGTTCTCACACTGCTCGCGGGCGGTGCGGCGTTGGCCGCAGGGACGGCGCTGCACCGAAACGCGCAGTCGTCCGTTGAGTTCGCTGGTTTTCCGGCCGCCGAGCTGCGCACCTCGAAGACACCACCGGAGTTCGCATTCCGCGATCAGAACGGCGAAGAGGTCACGCTCGAGGCGCTGCGCGGCCGCGTCGTAATCCTCACGGCGGTCTACGCCACGTGCCACGCCGCGTGCCCTACGATCATCACCCAGATCAAGGCAGCGGTTCAGGCGCTGCCCCCGGCGCAGCGCGCCGATGTCACGATCGTGGCGATCACACTGGACCCCGAGGGGGACACCCAGGAGAAGCGCGCGGCGACGGCGAAGGCTCATGGCCTCGATGCGCCGCTGTTCCGGTACGTGAACGGCGAGTCGCCCGACGCCGTGCTGAGCGTCGTCGAGGAGCTCGGTTGGGTGCGCGCGGTGGCGGGGGAGACCGGTGTGATCGGGCACTCGAATCTGTTCATGCTGGTCGATCGAGCGGGTCGAATCGCCTACACGATCTCGGCGGACACCCAGAGCGACTGGCTCGATGAGGGGCTGCAGGTGCTGCTCACAGAGGGTTGAGAACTTTGCGCTTATTGCCCACCCGCACTACTGTGGGTTCTGATGGCAGATGACGACCCCAAATCTCCCACCACGCAGATTGTGGATATCAGCGAGTCGCTGGACGAGGACGCCGTCTCGGCGATGCTCGACCGCACCGTGGCGGGCAAGTACCGGATCCTGCGCCGTCTCGCGCGCGGTGGGATGGGCGTGGTGTACGTCGCCGAGCACATCACGCTGGAGCGCAAGGTTGTCATCAAGGTGCTGTCCTACCACCTCGCCGACGACTCGCGCGCCAAGTCTCGCTTCGAGCGGGAGGCCCGCGGGCTGAGCGTGCTCGATCACCCCAACGTGGTCACGGTCCATGACTTCGGCGTCGAGCAGGGCTTGACGTACATCGTGATGGAGTACGTCGACGGCGAGAACCTGTCCCAGCGCGTGCGTCGCAAAGGGCGCATCCCCTACGACCAACTGCTGCCGGTCGTGATTCAGACCATCGATGCGCTCGCCGCCGCGCACGAAAAGGGGATCGTACACCGCGACGTCAAGCCGTCGAACGTGATGGTGACGACCAAGGCGGGGCGTTCGGACTACGTGAAGGTCCTCGACTTCGGCCTCGCTAAGCTCGCGTCGAGCTCGGTGGACATTACGAAGGGAAATCTGGTCGGGACGGTGAGCTACCTGTCGCCCGAGGTGATCAAGGGCGCGGATGCGTTGCCGTGCGCCGACGTCTACGCGCTCGGGGTGATGTTCTACTACTTGCTCGCGGGCTCCAAGCCTTTCCAGGCCAGCGACGACATGTCGGTGCTCTACCAGCACGTCAACGTCGAGGCGGACTGGCTGGGCGACCTGCTGCCGCCGGGCGAGGCCCCCCAGGAATTCCTGGAGTTCATTCACCAGTGTATGGCGAAGGATCCGGCGAAGCGGCCCACGGACGCCGGTGAGATGCGGAGGATGCTCGCGGAGTTGGTGTCGCTGCCCAGCATTTCGGCGTTCAGCCTCGACAGCTCGATGGCGCTGCCGCGCTATCAGCCCCCGGACTCGTCGGGGCAGTCGTTGCGGCGGCCGAGACATATCACGTCGCAGCTCACGGACTCGCAGACGACTGCCGAGCGGCCATCGATGGAGATGTCGCAAGGGTCGATGTCGCGCCCATCGATCGCGCGCGCGCGCCCGAAACGCGGGCTCCGAGTCGCCGTGATCGCATTCACGAGTTTTTCGGTGGGGCTCGTCGCGATCGTCCTGCTGGTGAACTCGAACCGCGCGGAGCCAGAGGCGGAACCGAGTGTCGAGCCTCGTGTCGCGGTCGCCGCACCGGTCAATGACGAGCCACCGGCACTTGTCGCGGCAGTTCTCACGCTGCAGACGACGCCGTCGGCCGAGGTTGCGATCGACGGGACGCTCCGGGGCCGCTCACCGCTCGACATCGAGTTGACGCCGGGCCAGCACATCGTGAGCGTGTCTGAGGTCGGCCACAAACCATGGACGCGCGCGGTGCAGATTGCCGAAGGCCAGCAGCGGACCCTCGACGTGTTCCTCGAAAAATCGGGGCCTGGGGAGCCGGCGCGGGTCGAGCAGGCCGAACGACCGCCCGTTCCGCCGGCGGTACGCAAGCCGAAGCAAGCCGTCGCTGAACCTGTCCCGGAAGCGGTCGCCTCGAAGTCCGAGCCCGATGCGGGCGCGGCTCCCGTCGAAGTCCCGACCCCGCAACCGGCGGAGACGAACAAGAGTTTGTTGTCCGTCGAGGGTCGCAAGAAGGGGCTGCTGCCGGTCGGAAACTAAGCGCGCCCTCCTCGTCGGCTCAGCACATGCAACTCCCAGTAGCCGGCGACCTGTTCCTCTCGAAGTATCGCCTTCAGAGCGTGATCGGCGAGGGCGGCTTCGCGCGCGTGTTTCGCGCCGAAGACGCCGCGGGTCGGCTCGTCGCGATCAAGATCCTGCTTCCCGACGAGACCGCGCACGAGGCTGAGACCGCGGCCCGTTTCGCCCGCGAGGTCCAAATCGTGGGTGGGCTTCGCGACCCGCACACCGTGACGATGTACGAGTCCGGCCGCACACCGGAGGGTCTGCGGTACATGGTGTTCGAGCACGTCCCCGGCCATGATCTCTCGATGGTGATTGAACGGCAGGGCCGTCTGGCGCCCCGGGAAACTCTTCACGTGATGCGCCAGATGCTGATGTCGCTGCGTGAGGCGCATTCGGCGGGCCTGCTGCATCGGGACATCAAGCCCGCCAACATCCGGGTGTTCGAGTACATGGGCGACCCGTGGACCGCGAAACTGCTGGACTTCGGGATTGCGAAGCGGCCGGGCCAAGATCGCGGGGCGACGATTACCAAGGCCGGCGAATTGGTGGGCACGCCGCGCTACATGTCTCCCGAACAGCTCATGGGGCAGCCGCTGACGCCCGCGTCGGACATCTACAGTCTAGGGCTCGTGATGTTCGAGATGCTGCTCGGGCCCGCGGCGCTGCAGGGGAACCGCTGGAGCGACCAGCTGGAGCGGCTGCAGGGCGGCTATCGGCTCCAGGTCCCGGAGATGGAGAAGCTCGGCGCCGGACTGCTGGAGGTGCTCCACCGGATGTCGGCACGCGACGCCGCGGAGCGCTACGCGTCGGCCGACGCCGTGTTGAGCGCGCTCGCGGCACTCGAACGCGGCGACTCCTCGTCGTCGTCGGTGACCGCAATCCCGCCGACGCGTGAGGTCCGTCCACGTTTTCGGGGCTCGACGACGCTGTGGGCGGTGTTGGGCGCCGTCGTCGTGTTGATCGCGATCGCGGTCGTCATTCTCGCGCAACGGTTCTCGGCCGTGCCGGAGCCCGTCCCGGTTGCCACGGTCCGGCCGCTGCCGGCGGCGTTGCTCAAGGGGTTCGATCCCGCGCCCGAGCCAAAGCGCGAGCCGGAGCACGACGTCATCGGTCGGCGAGATGGATGCGGCAAGCCGCCCGCGTTCCGGGAGTTCGGTTGGTTCCAGAGGCCGCACCCCTGGACGGTCTACGTGCCCGAGTCCTACGATCCCAAGCAGCGCACCCCCGTCGTGTTCGTGGCCTATCCCGACCACATCACGCCCGACACGTTCATCCGTCAGACCCGCCTGCCCGAGGTCGCCGAGAAGGAGGGGTTTCTCATCATCTCGCCCGATGTCGGCGAGGTGAACGCGTGGGTGGACCCCCAGCACGCCGATGTGATGCGCGACGTCTTCGAAGCCGCGACCGACGAGTTCTGCATCGATCGCGGACATGTGTTTGTGCTGGGTCACAACAACGGCGGCAAGGTGGTGGAGGCGCTGTCGTGCGAACCGTGGGTGACCGCGGTGGCGTTCAACTCGTTTCGACCGCGCGTGGACGAGCAGTTTTGCGACGCGACGCGTGCGAAACCCGCACTGGTGCTCTCGCCAATGGAGACCGGGCATGCCCCGATCGAAGGCGGCGAGAACTGCTACGGCAGCATCAAACTCAGCCTCGAGGCGTACGAATCGGGGTGGAAAGCCCGTAACGGGTGCACCGGCCCTGCTCGGTTGCAGTTCCGGCACGAGCGCAGTGAGTGCTTTTCTTGGCAATGCAGTCAGGCACGGTTCGTCGCTTGTCATCTCGACGGCGGGCTCGGTTGGCCCGGAACCAAGACGCGTGTACTGGCCGACTGGCGGCGCTGCGATGGCGTTCCGCCGCAGTTTCCCACGCAGAACGTGGTGTGGGACTTCTTCGAATCCGTGGCGCCGAGCACGTTGGACGAGCCATGAAACTTCCGGACCCGGGCGACGTTCTCGGCGGAAAGTATCGCCTCGACGCGGTGTTGGGCGAAGGTGGCTTCGGTCGTGTCTATTCGGCGACGACGCTGGGCATCGACCGGCCGGTGGCCGTGAAAGTGCTCAAGCCGAGCAGCAGCGGACAGGACACCCGCGCCCGTCGGTTCTTGAGCGAGGTGCGCATCATTGCGCAGCTGGAGCACCCCAACACGTTGACGTTGTTCGATTATGGCCAGACGGAGGCCGGCATCCTGTTCATGGTCTCCGAGCTCGTTCCCGGCGAGGACCTGCGGGTCTTGATGGCCCAGGGCCGGCGCTTCACGGACGGCGAAACGCTACATGTCCTCGCGCAAGTGCTGCAGTCGCTGGGAGAGGCGCACGAGGCTGGGGTTCTGCATCGGGACATCAAGCCGGACAACGTCCGAATCTTCCCGTACCAGGATGATCCGCTCACCGTGAAGGTGCTCGACTTCGGGATCGCCAAGCTCATCGAGGAGTCCGGACCGGCGATCACCAGTGTGGGCAACGTCGTCGGCACGCCGCGCTACATGTCGCCCGATCAGCTGTTTGGTCTGACGCTGACCCCGGCCTCGGACATCTACAGCGTGGGTCTGCTGGGGTTCGAAATGCTGCTCGGCTCCGAGGCGCGGCGGCCCGCCGATCTCGCCAAAGGCCTGAGCCCGGTGCTCAGCGCGGCGGATCCGGTCGCGCCCGGGCTGCGCGCGGTCCTCAATCGCATGCTTCAACACGAGGCGGCGGACCGCTACCAGTCCGCGGGAGATGTCGTGCGCGATCTGCGAGCGCTCAAGCGGGAGTGGCAGACGGAAAGTGGGCCGGTTGCGAAGGAGTCCGAGTCGGAACGAGCCGTGACCCGGAAGCTGCCCTCCAGCGACCGCGTGATCGTTGCGGCCGCCAAGGCCCGCGCCGCGATCCCACCGGCGCCCGTGGCGTCTGCGCCGGCGAGTGGGGCGCTACCGAAACACGACGCGAAGGCGTTCCTGAAGGGCGTGCTCGTTTCGATCCCGATCTTGGCGCTGCTGGCGAGCTTCGTAGTGTTCGATCGGCCGCGTCCGGAGGACTCTCCCGTGGCGCCTCGTGTGGTGCCGCGGACCGATCGCGCCAACGTGCTGCTCAAGCCGGTCGCGGCGGCCGCGCCGGATGTGGGACCCGTTGTCGCGCCCGACCCGGTCGATGGCTGTGGCGCGGTACCCCCGTTCTCCGGGTTCGGAACGCTCACACTTCCGACCGGCAGCGGCGCCCATCATGCGCACGTCTACGTACCAGTGAACTACGACCCCGAGATCCGCCACCCGGTGGTCCTCGTCGGGTACCCGGACCATGTGGCGCCGGACGACTTCATTCGGCTGACCCGCCTCGATCGGCTCGCCGATCTGAACCAGTTCCTCATCGCGTCGCCCAACGCAGGCTCATTCCGACTGTGGCACGACTCCTCCGACACGGAGATGTTTCGTCGGTCGCTGGCGCGCGTGTCGTCAAAGCTGTGTGTGGACCCCGGGCGAGTCTTCGCGCTGGCTCATGGTTCGTCGGGTCGTGCGGTGGAGCGGCTTTCATGCCAGCCATGGGTCGCGGCGGTGGCATTCGCCTCCTACCGCCCCGATCCGCCGGACGAGATCTGCAAAGGTGGCCCGACGGTGCCATCGCTGGTGCTCGCTCCGCTCAAGACCGAGCATACGCCGCTCCGCGGCGGGACGAACTGTTATGGGACGCCTCGAATCTCTCTCGACGCTTACGAACGCCGTTGGCGTACGCGCAACGAGTGCGGCGGACCCTCCAACGCCTGGTACAGATTCGCGGGCAGCACGTGCCGCACGTGGGATTGCGAGGCCGCGTTCGTGAGCTGTCGGCTCGACGGCGGGTACGGCTGGCCGGGCAGCCCGCCGCGGGCCTCGCTCTTCGATTGGAAGGATTGCGACGGCGAACCGCCGAAGTTCCCGTCCGAGGATGTCGTGTGGAGTTTCTTCGACTCCGTCGCGCAGAACCCACGGCAAGCAACGCCCCCGCGTTGACTCAAATCGGAAACCCGCCCAGAGTAAGCGCATCAATCGAAGAGTCTTCCCCTCGAGGTCATCATGAAGCGCGCTCTCCTCGTGCTCGCCGCCACGTCCCTTGCCGTCTTGTCTGGGTGCGCCCAGGACGTGCCGGACTTGGACCGCAGCCAGCCGAACCGAATCAAGAAAGCCGAGCTGACGACCAGCGATTGGTACCTTGCTCAGACCGTGACCGAAGTCCCGACGACGGAGTTTTTCTCGTTCATCGGTGAGACGAGCTCCATGGAGCGGATCCGGTGGGACATCCAGGAGAACTATCTCATCGCCTATCGGTCGTATTCGCGCATCGACGGTGCCGATCCCGACGAGTCCGCGGCGAGGGACGCGCAGGATGCGTACGACGCCAGCGATGATCCGGCGGCGGTGCCACCCCCGCAGTACACCGAAAACCCGGTGGCGGCGTTCCCGATCGTGGGCCACTTCGACATCGAGCGCAGCTACGACTCGTCGACCGGCGAGCAATCCAACGTCATCAACGAAAACGGGTCCGATCGGCCGTGGTACGACCGCGCGTACATGCGCGTTGACTGGTCGACGAACCTCATCACGAACTACGAGTTCATCACTGAAGCGCTCTTCTACACCAACCTGACGTACTTCGTGTCCGAGGAGCAGGGCGGTCCCGACGCGATGACCCGCGCCGTTGGTGAGTCGGGGCTCGAATACTTCGACTTCGTGAGCAAGGTGCACATCGAGCCCGATTTCTACGGGTGCTTGTACCAGTGGTACGGCTGGTGGCCCGGCGACTGCACGGCCGGTGAGATCAAGATTCGCAACTCGTTCATGCGTGCCGAAGAAGTCAGCGAGTACGAGCCGGTGCAGTACGACGACCGGCTGATGTCGAAGTTCGGCTACTTCCGGACCGAGCGCTTCGGCTGGGATCCGTGGCGCAGCGTGCAGCAATCGAATCGGTCGTACCTGCCGAACCGCTTCTCGATCTGGGAGGAAGTTTGGGAGAAGGACGCCGAGGGGTACATCGTCGTCGACGAGGATGACCGCCCGTTCGCGCTGCCCATGAAGGACCGAACGCCGAAGCCGATCGTCTACTACGTCTCCGACACACTGCCGGCGGAGCTGTGGCCGTCCGCCGAGCGCGTCGCCGCGGATTGGAACGTCGCGTTCAAGAATACTGTCGCCGTGGCGACCGGAAAGTCGCTGAGCGACGTGCCGGATATGTTCGTGGTCTGCCGGAACCCGGTGACCGCCGAGGACCCCGAGATCTGCGGAGGGGCTGGGCTGTCGCCGCGCATCGGCGATATTCGCTACAACACGATGTACTGGGTGAATCGCTTCACCCAGGCGGGGCTGCTGGGCTACGGTCCCAGCGGCGCCGACCCACTCACCGGCGAGACGAAGTTCGGCTCTGCGTACGTGTACGGTACGGAGATCGATTCGTACGCGCAGTGGGCGACCGATCTGGTGCGCTTGATCAACGGCGACCTGACCGAAGAGGACGTCGAGATCCCGGACTACATCCGCGACGAGATTCAGTCGCGCCTGTCGGCCGACCCGTCGCGCCCCTACACGGGGCGCAAGCTGGGCGAGCGCCCCGCGTCGCTCAAGAACATGCCAGTCGATCGGCCGGAGAAGATGCTCGCCCCGCGCAAGCAGGGCAAGCTCGCCTCGCTGAAACGGCGCGGGCTCGAGGGGGCGACGATCGATCGGAACGCGCACGTGATGCGGCTGATGAAGGAGAAGGGGCTCGATGACCTGATGATGAACGGCGAAATCCAGGTCATGGCGACGGGCGGAAAATACGGTCCGAACAACCCGCCGCCCGCGGATGTCAAAGCACAGATCGCGCCCTCGCAGTGGGCCAGTGCGACGCACATGAACCATCGCAAGAAGATGCTGATGGAGGCCGCGAAGAAGAACCTCTACCTGCGCGCGTTCGCGGATGACGCGATCGTCGGCCTCGCCAAATCGTATGAGGGCGACACCGACTACGAGACCGTCCGCGAGGAGATCCGTGCCGCGATCTTCGAGGCCGTGATGCTGCACGAGGTCGGCCACACCGTCGGCCTGCGGCACAACTTCGCGGGCTCGTACGACTCGTTGAACTACTTCGACGAGTATTGGGAGATGCGCGCGGAGAACCTGACCACCGGCGCCTCGATCGACGACCTCTACGAGATGTCGACACCGACGCAGGCCCAGATCGACGGTCGGATGGTGGAGTTCCAGTACAGCTCGATCATGGACTACGGGATGCGGTTCAACAGCGACATCCAAGGGCTCGGTAAGTACGACAACGCGGCAGTGTTGTTCGGCTACTCGGCCGGCACCTACGATTCCGACATCGGCCCGGAGCCTGGCTACGTCGAGGTGTTTGCGTCGCCCGGCAACGCGCGGTCGTTGCTCAAAGAGTACGAAGACCCCGATTCGCTGGCGTTCCCGACGCTGCTCGAAGAGTACCACTACACGACGGTCGCCAACGCGTTCGGCGATTTGGGCAAGATCGCGGACCGCGAGACGATTCGCTACAACGACTTGCTCGCCGAGCGAGAGGCCGACGCCGCCGGTGCGCCGCCGGAAGTCAGCTACATGTTCTGCTCCGACGAATGGGCGGGGGTCCTGATCAGCTGCGACGTCTTTGATACCGGCGCCGATCCGTTCGAGGTCGCCAAGAACTACATCAACAACTACCGCAACTACTACTCGCTGAGTCACTTCCATCGCGACCGGATCTTCCTGTGGTCCGAGGACATCCTGTTCAGCATGTACTCGCGGTACTTCTCCCCGCTGACCTACCTGTATCAGAACTGGGTCTTCGCCTACTTCTACGGCACGTCGGACGGGACGATGGACGACTACTACCTGTTCGCCGCGATCAGCGGGTTCAACCTGTTGGCCGATGTCCTGCTGACGCCGCCCTCGGGCAGCTATTTCAAGGACGACGACGGGATCTACTACAACTACTGGGACCAGGAGGATCCCGACGCGGACATCGTCGTGCCGCGCGGGGTCGGGCGACCGCTCTTCACGGACTACCAGTGGGAGTCGGGGTACTACTACTTCGATCGGACGCGCGAGATCGGCCACTTCTGGGATTACCTCGCGGCGATGTTCGCGATCACCGATAGCGAGGCGATCCGTCTGGGCGTGGACCAGGGCGCCGACGAGCTCGCCTACTCGATCCCGTGGTACTTGTTCTTCGAGTTCGAGCTCACCGACATCATGAACACGATCTACACCCGCGACTCCACGATCACGGGGCCGTACATCGACGGCGGCGAGGTCGTGAAGAACCCGATGTCGTTGCTCGTGGCGGACGACGGGGCGGGCGGCGAGTTGTACTTCGACCCGGAGACCGGACGCGAGGTACCAGACCGTCCCGCGGGGGCCGAGCAGATCAACATGGGAACGACGGTGACCCAGGAGCTGTACGCGGCGCTGTACGGGATGGCGTTCTTCACGTCGAACTACTCGCAGAGCTTTCCGGACAACTTCAAGGTGTTCCGCCTCGGTGCGGGTGAAGCGCTGGAGCCCGGCGCGGACTTCGAGGTCATCTCGTTCACGGACCCCGACAGCGGTCAGGTGTACGCGACGTTGAACCCGATCGGCGACACGTTCGACAACGGTGCGACGATGATGATCAAGCAGGGCATCCGTTGGACCGACGCCTACACGAACGCGGCGACGGAGGAGGAGGCGGACAACGCCTACTACGAAGTCCGCGACGTGGTGGACCGCGTGAACCTGCTGCGCGGTCTGTACGATGTGTTCGGGTGGACGTTCTACTGAGCGTCGCTCAGCGCATCGTCAGGTATTCGCGACACCGTCGGCCGAGGTTCGAGCCGGGCGCGATCTTGGCGCACGCCTCGAAGTGCTGACGAGCGCTGGGATTGCCGGCTTCGGCGAGCAGCTTGCCGATGTGGAAGTGCGGCTCGGCGTACTTTTGAGGACACAGCCGAACCGCTTCCTGGAAGGAGTACATCGCGTCGTTGACGTCCTTGAGCTTGAGGTAGCTGAGCCCCAGATTGTTGTGGGCGAGGCACATCCCCGGCTTCAGAAACGCCGCCATCTTGAAGTGCTCGAGCGCCAGATCGTAGTCGCGCTTCTGGTAGTAGGCCCAGCCGAGGTTGTTGTGCGCGAGCTCCGGGGTCGGATACAGCGCCTCTTCGAGCAGCGCCTTGAATTCGTCGCGCGCTTC
>JBFIHF010000080.1:0-19861 GCA_041601915.1 Bradymonadaceae bacterium | reverse complement strand
TTGTCGTCATTGCCGCAGGCGGCGAGCGCGGTCGCGACCAGCACAAGAAGGGCGCGACCCATAGTAATTTTGAGCATTTGCGTTCCGTCGACTCGGAATCAGAATCCAGTAGCTGATCGCCGCAAGGACCCTCAGCTTCCCACAATCAAAGCAATAACGGTACTGCGTGTCCAATGGCAGGACATACCCAGATGTAGGTTCTTTGTCCAGCGCACGACTTAGTGGTGCGGCACGCGCCGTTGGCGGCGCGATGCCGTCACGCCGACTTCTTCTCGAACACGAGCATCGGCTTCTCGCTCTTCGTGACGACATCCTCAGTCACGATGCACTCGCGCACGTTCTCGAGGCTCGGCAGCTCGTACATGATCTCGAGCATGATCTCCTCGATGATCGCGCGCAGCCCGCGAGCGCCGGTCTTTCGCTTGATCGCTTCGCGCACGATCGCGAGCAGCGCCTCCTCGTTGAAGCGCAGCTTCACGCCCTCGAGTTCGAACAACTTCTGATACTGCTTCACGAGGCTGTTGCGCGGCTTCCACAGGATCTCGACCAGCATCGTCTCGTCGAGCTCGTCGAACGTCACGATCACGGGGAAACGGCCGACGAACTCCGGGATCAGCCCGAACTTCGTCAGATCCTGCGGGCGGACGTGCTTCAGGATCGCGTTCGTCGTGTCGAGCTTCTGCGTCACGTCGGCGCCAAAGCCCATGCGGCTCTCCCCGATGCGGCGCCCGATGATGTCCGTGAGGCCCTCGAACGAGCCGCAACAGATGAACAGGATGTTCGTGGTGTCGACCTGGATGAACTCCTGCTGGGGTCGATTGCGTGAACCCTCGGGCGTGATCATCACCTTGCTGGATTCGACCATCTTGAGCAGCGCTTGCTGCACGCCCTCGCCGCCGACGTCCCGTGTCGACGAGGAGCTGTCGCCTTTGCGACCGAGCTTGTCGATCTCGTCGACACACACGATGCCGCGACTGGCGCGCTCCACATCACGGTCCGCCGCCAGCCACAGGTTCGTGATCACGTTCTCGACGTCCTCGCCGACGGAGCCGGCCTCGGTCAGCGACGTCGCGTCGGCGATCGTGAACGGCACGTCGAGCTTGCGCGCCAACGTCTGCGCCATCAGCGTCTTGCCGCTGCCCGTGGGCCCGATCAGCAGGATGTTGCCCTTCGTCAGCTCCACCGACGCATCCTCGAAGTCGTCGTCCATCTCCTCGGTGATCTCGTCGGCCTTGATGCGCTTGTAGTGGTTGTACACCGCCACCGCGAGGGCCCGCTTCGCGCGCTCCTGCCCGATGATGTGCTCGTCGAGGAACGCCTTGATGATCCGCGGCTGCATCTCGTCGAGCTCACGCCCGCGATCGGGCTCGCGCTGACGATCCTCCTCGATGATCTCGCGGCACAGCGACACGCACTCGTCGCAGATGTGCACCTTGGGGCCCGCGATGAGCTTTCGCACGTCGCGCGCCTCCTTTCCGCAGAAAGAACAACGCACTTTGCTGTTGGGATCCATCGTCTTCATGCGGTCACCATTCTCACGTATGCTGCGGGCCATCAGCGGGACATCGCGTACAACGTACCGCAGAACCGATTTACTTCAAGCTTGTCGACGGCCCCGTTTACCGGAAACTGACGCGCCCCGTCGAGGGCAGGGCGGCGGTCGCCGGTGCCGGCGTGCTCGGCGTCAGCACCACGACATACTGCTTCGGGTAGGCCGAGGTCACCGCCAGCGGAACCAGCAGCCCCAGCGTGCACACGCACACGACGAGGTAGCCGTAGTTGATGCCCGCCGCCCGCAGTTGCACCGTGCGTGTCGTGTACCCTGGGGCCTCCACGGTGAGCAGGTGTTGCGTCCACAGCCAGACCTGCTCTTCGAGCTCGATCGGCGTCGCACCCAGCGGGTGCTTGCCATCCATCACCACCGTGGCCCCCATCGGCTTGGAGTAAATTTTGGTGGTCGAGAAGCACCCGTTTCCAAGCGCGACCGCGCAGAGCAACCACCCAATCGAGCGAGCGTTCATGGCCGACATCGTGCCACGAAAGCGATCGGCGGTCCAAACGTAGAGCCTTTCGGACGCCGCGCCGTTTGAAGGGGCGAACAAGCCCGTGGGTTGCTCGCGGCCGATCGGACCCTAGGTTGATCTCCAACGCGCGCCCAACCCACTCAACGCCGCATCGAAGCACGAAAACTTTGAAACCGCCGCGCGTCTGGAGCTTCTAAACCTGTGGAACCCTAAGTTCCAATTCCGTAGCATGAGATCTGAGGGTGCAAGCCCTCGAGGAGCACCGGCCATGTTGAGGCTGACTGAGCATAACAAGGCGTCAAATCCCGAACTCGCGAAGTTCGAGCAGACCGCGCTCATCTATCTGGACGAGCTGTACGCCACGGCCCTTCGGTACACGAAGAACGAGAAGGATGCAGAGGACCTCGTCCAGGAAACATACCTCAAGGCGTTCACCAATTTTCACCGCTTCGAAGAGGGCACGAACTGCCGCGCCTGGCTGTTCACGATCCTCACCAACACCTTCATCAACCGGTTCCGCCGCAAGAAAAAGGAGCGCGAGATCCTCAACGCCGAGGACCTGCGCCCGATCCGGCAGAACTTCCATAACGTCGAAGCCGCCGAGTTCTACAACGATCCGGAGCGCGGCGTGCTCAATAAACGGTTCAGCGCGGGGGTCAAAGACGCCCTCGAGGCGCTGCCCGACGAGTTCCGCATGGTCGTGATCCTCGCCGACCTCAACGACTTCTCCTACAAGGAGATCGCCCACATCCTCGACTGCCCGGTGGGCACCGTGATGAGCCGACTGTTTCGGGGGCGGAAACTAATGCGGCGGCAGCTAGTGGAAATCGCCTACGATCGCGGTATCATCAAAGACAAGACGCCGTTCATGAGCGATGACACGAACCGCACCCGAAAATCTGTCCGGCGACAAAAGTTGAAAGCGGCTTCCTGACGGGGGAACGCAGCGCTCGAAGCCGACTGGAGAACTCCGGTCGGCTTCGACATTTCTTGGCCCCGAAACCCTCACGCAGGCATGACGAATGTACGACAGCATCCGCGAGCGCCTCCTGCTGCGCCGCACCGAGATTCTGCGCCGCAAGACTGAGACCGTCGCCAACCTCATCGACGACGTGCCGGACCGCAAAGGCGACGGGATCGACATTGCCGTTGATGAGCAGACCGAATCCACACAGCTGCGCATCGAGAGCCGCTACGCCAAGGAACTCGGCGAGATCGACGCCGCGCTGCATCGGTTTGCCGACGGCGTCTACGGCGAGTGTGAGAAGTGCTCCGACGAGATCCCGCCGAAGCGCCTCGAGCTGCAGCCTCTCGCGCGCCTCTGTGTCGACTGCCAGGAAGAGCTCGAGACCGAGGCCGAGCGCCGCTACAAGCGGCCCGGGCTGATGGACGAGTTCGAGTAGCTCACGGCGCCTCGTCGACCACGGCCTTAAACATCTCCGCGATCACGTCGTGGCCCACCGGATTGGGGTGGATGCACGTGGCGTCGAACCAGCGCGGCGTCGCCGGGCCCAGGTAACATCGCGCCGTCGGATCGGCGTTCGCACCGGTCGCCACGTAGCCGTGGCCACAGAAGTGCTCCAGCATGAACACCATGTCGGTCGCGGTGTCGACGGCCACCCGCATCAGCTGCTCGTTCAGCCAGATCACGAGATCGGTCAGGTCCTGGGGGTTCTCCCACGGCTCGAGGTCCGTCAGGTTGGCCGCGGGACACGACGTCGTGTCGCCGGTGCCGTCCGTGAATTCGAACGGGTTGGCGAACACGACGAACGAGCCGTTCGGAAAGCGCACTGGGTCCTTCAGCCAGCGTACGGCGGCCTCGAAATCCGCGACGGCCGCCTCCGTCATCGCGCGCACCTCGGTCAGCGACTGACCCTCGGCCCCACCGGCCTTACTGATCGCGGCGATATCGTTCCCGCCCATCGTCATCACGATCAGCGTGCGTTGATCGCTGCCACCGTACGGGAAACACTTCGCGATCTGTTCACCGCCACCCAGCAAGTCATCGGCGCGCGCGCCCCACTTCGCGCAGCTCAGAAAACTGCCTGAGGTCTGCCGGACGGCAGTGCCGTCGAACGGGTCGACCGTCTGCCACAAGTACTGCGGCTTCTCGAGGTGGAACGTGTCGGCGAGCGCGTCGGCGAGCCGTGTCCGGTAGAAGTCGCCACTGACGGTCGGCGGGGTGCCCACGGTCACCGAGTCGCCCAGAAACACGACCTGCTCGATCCCGTAGATATGCTGGTGGTTGGTTCCCTGGCAGTGCGCGCCAACGACGGGAGCAAACTGGTCGTAGTTCGGCCCCTCGAATTGCCCGGAGCTCGGCATACGATCCGCGAAGCAGCGCTCGCCGATCGTCAACGCCCGACCCGCGTCGATCGCGGCGTCCGGCACCGGCGGAACAAGGGCGCTATCGACTCCGACATCCGGCGCCGCCACGTCCGGCATCGCCGTGTCCGCCGTCGAGACGTCGTCTGACGTCGCCGTCGCATCAACGCCAGCGTCGGCTTGCGTGGTGTCGAACGGCGAGCCCGACGCCGCGACAACCTGCTCGTCTCCGCCGCATCCTGCCGCGATCAGAGAGGTGACCAACCACACGAGTCTCCACATACATTGCACCTGCGTTTTATGTTCAGGCACAGCTTGTAGCGAATCGCGATGCGGGTTTCAATCCCAGCGCGCGATGGTCAGAACACGCTGTCGGGATTCGGTTTCAGCGTCGTCGACGTCAAGATCCGGAGGTCCTCGAGTTCGTCGAAACAGCCGGTGTTCACTTGCCACTTGATCTGCATGACGTGGGGACCGTCGGCCGCCGGAAACAAGAGGTGGGTCGACGCTTGGGCGCCGTCGGTCCTCGTCCACGCATCGACCATCGCCCCGTCGTAAGCGATCGTGTCGGGCTCGTGCGTCGCGGCCCAGATATCGGGCCAGATCGCGGGATTTGTCGCGACCTCTTTGGTCAGAAGGATCTCGGTCTGAAACACGCCGTTGGCGCCCGTCGAGGTCACGTTCGTCACCCCCCAGAACACCTGGGTGTCGCTACTCGAATCGATCCCACGGTTCCCGGCCGGGATCTCGAACGTGAACGGGTAGGCGTTCTCCGCCGTGAACACCTCCGTCTCGGTAAAGCGACCTGGCGCACACAGCCCGCTGTCGCTGTTTGCCGCGCTGTTCGTCGTCGCGACGTTGTTCGCCGTCGTGCTGCCGTTGTTGTCTCCACCGCTGTCGCTGCCGCAGCCGTAAAGGGCGAGCGCGATTCCCATCACGATCCATCGAGTCATCGGAGCCTCGTGTTCAGAGTTGTGTTCGACGGCATCGTCAGCCCCGAACTCACCGGGGTCAAGTTGCTGAGGCGAGCCACGGCGAGCTCGGCGCTCGCGAGGCCGCGAGGTCGATGAACGCTCGCACCCGCGGCGCAAGATGCCGGCTGCGCAGCCACACCAGCGACAGCCGCGCCTCGGGCACCTCATAGCTCAGATCGAGCTTCTGCAGCTCGCCGCGCTCCACGTACGGTGCGGCCACAAAGTCCGGCGTCGCGCCCACACCGCCACCCGCGGCGAGGATCGCGGCGAGCGGGCCGTAGTCGTTCGATACCACGGAGACCGCTTTCGGCCAGCGCGCGCGATGCGAGCCCACGTGGCACGCCACGACGTGGTTCGACAGATCCTCCCACGAGGTGACCGGTCCCCGTGTGGCGAGGTAGCCGGGGCTCGCGAACACGCTCATCGGCAGTGGCCCCAGCAACCGTGCGGCGAGGTCGTCACGGTCCGGCAACGGCCCGACGTGCGTACGGAACACGCAGTCGTAGCCCTCCTCCAAGATGTCCACGACACGGTTCGTGATGTCGAAATCGACGCACACGAACTCGTTCGCCACCGCGAACTCCGCGATCAGCCCCGTCACGAAGGCCGTGATGCCGATGTCGATCGGTGCCGAGATCCGCAGTTCGCCGCGCAACTTCGCGGGGGCATCGCCAAAGCCCCGCTCCACGTCGGCGATCTCGCGCAACGCCGGCCCACATCGGTCGACCAGCGCGCGGCCATCATCGGTCAGCGCAAAGGACCGACTGCTGCGCTGCAACAGCGCCACGTCGAGGTCCGCCTCCAGTCGAGCGACACGTCGGCTCACCGTGGATTTCGGGACCTTCAGCCGCCGGCCAGCAGCCGCGAATGTCCCTTCCTCCGCGACGACGATGAAGGTCTGCAGGTCTGCAAGATTCAAAGTAGCCCCTACGCAACTTAGGGTCGCATTCTTGCCCATAGATATCGCGGGCGCAACCACCTACGTTGACCATGACTATCGAGGCCGGCATCGCCGGCACTGAACTGGAGAGCACATGAAGACCAAGATCGTTACCACCGTCCTCGCCCTTGCATTCATTGCCAGCGCCTGCACCGACAAAGTCGGCGAGGGCAAGACGCGAGCCGCCGTCGCGACCCCCTCCAGCGAGCCAGCTGCCGTCGTCGCTCCGACCGCGCAAGAGCGCACCATCGCCGTCGACACCACCCAGTCCAAGGTTCACGCTCTCGGCGCCAAGATCACCGGCAAGCACGACATCACATTCGACACCTGGAGCGGTACGCTCCGCGCGGATGACAAGTCGGTGACCGGCGTCGACATCACGATCCAGGTCTCGTCGCTTCAGTCCGACAGCGAGAAGCTGACCGGCCACCTGAAATCCGCCGACTTCTTCGATGTCGAGAAGTTCCCGACCGCGACGTTCGTATCCGCGACGATCGTGCCGAAGCCTGAAGCCGACGGCGCGACGCATCTCGTCACGGGTGCTTTGACGATGCACGGTGTGACCAAGGAAGTGAGCTTCCCGGCCGCCCTCAAGGTCGGCGGCGAAGCGGTCTCGGCGACCACGGAGTTCGTCATCAACCGCCAGGACTTCGGGATCAAGTACCCGGGCAAACCCGACGACCTGATCCAGGACGACGTCGTGCTCACGATCGCGCTTCATGGCAACAGCGGCAAATCCTGACTCAGGCTTTCACCCCGGCCAGCGCGCCCGTCCCGTAATCTCCGAAAATCTGCCCGTTGTTGCCGAACGTCCCCGCGATTCCGAACGCGTCCAGCAGCGCCGCGTGCAGATTGTTCAGCGGGGTCCCGGTCGCCACGACCTGTTGGCCCGTCGTGTTCACGATACTCTGTGCGCCGAACATGATCGGGCAGACCTGCGCGTGGTCGTGAACGGTCCCGATGCCCATGCTGGGCATTACGAGCACCAACGTGTTGTCGAGCAGCGTTGACCCGTCGACGTCCGGGGTGTTTTGCAACAGCGTCAACAGCTCGGCGATCTTCTGCGAATGCCACGTCTCGACCCGTTGGAGCTGCGCCGGATCGGCGTGAGAGATGGCGTGGTGCTGGCCCGGCGCGCCGAGGAAATCGTGCGAGCGCTGGCTCAACCCGAACTCGATCATGAACGAGAGCACGCGCGTCTGGTCGCACTGGAACGCGAGCTTGATCAGCTCGTGAAACGCCGGGACGCGGTCGGGGTAGGCGAGCGTTCCACCGGGGCCTTCGACGGGCACCGGACAGGATGCGGACACCGGATCGCCCGTGAGGCTGCGCTCCACCTCTCGCAGCGACGTGAAGTACTCGTCGAGTCGCGCGCGGTCCGCGGCGCCGAGCTTGCCTTCGAGGTTGTGCGCATCTTCGCGCACAAAGTCGAGCACCGAGCGTCGTGTCACCTTGCGTAGCTCCGCGGCGTTGCCGGTGAGCCCATCGACGCGGGTGTCGAAGAGCTGCTCGAATCCAGCCGCCGGGTTGATCGTGGGGATCAGCGGCTGCCCGGGTCCCGCCCACGAGATGCACTGCGTGTACGGGCACGCCGCGCCGCCCACGTCACAGGTCCCCGGTTCGCCGGCACTGAACTGGATCGACCGGAACCGCGTCGGCGCGTTGACCTCCTGCGCGATGATCTGGTCCAGCGTTTTGGCGCACTTCAGCCCTGCGAGGTCCGGAAAACGCACCCCAGACATGACCGTCGACGTGCCCATCGCGTGGGCCGCACCCGGACTCTCGCGCGCCGCGATGTTGTCCATGTTCACGATCGACAGTGCACGCGACGCGAACGGCTGTAATGCGCTCGCCTCGGCAGGGAACGTCAGCGAGCCGCCGCCACCGCTCGGCACCCACCAGTCCGGTACGCGGCCGTTCGGCAAGTAGTAGACCAACAGGCGCGGCTTCGAGGTCGCCTGGGCGAACGCATTGCTCGCCGAGAACACCTCCAAGAACGGCAGAGCGAGGCTGACGGAGAGCGCGCCCTTGAGCCAATGACGTCGTGTGATGTTCGGCATCGACGGACCTACTTCAGAGGGCTGGGTTGGCTAAAGGCGGGCGAGAGCGCGATCGCCGCGACCAGATCCGGCAGCGTGAGTGTCACGACAGCCGTTTCCTCGAACTCCGGGACTCCGTCGAGGTCGAACTGATCGACCGGCCGGCCCAGCGCGTACGAGAACAGCTTCTTCGAGACGCAGGTCACGACGGTCGCCGGGTCGATCGCGCCAGCCATTTCCGCGGCGCCGCGGAACTGCACGCCACCGGGGAGCTCGCCCATCGAATCGAGCGCCGGATCGTCGATCGGCCGTCCCACGCCGTCGTAGACTTCGAAACCCATTCCCACGACATCGAGGTTGGCGTGACAGGCGGCGCAGGTGCGGTCACTGCGGTGCAACTCGAGGCGCTCGCGCAGCGAGAGCCCGCTCTCGGCCTCCATCAGCTCACCGATGTCGAGACCGGCGGGCGGCGGCGGCACCGGTGCGCACAGGACGTTGTCCGCGATCCACGACCCGCGGCGAATCGGGGACGAGTGCTCGGTGTCGGACCGCGCCGTGAGCCACGCGCTCAGCGCGAGCACGCCCCGGCGGTCCGCAGCCGTCACCGGCACCCGCTCGAAGTCGCTCACGTCCGGCGACGTCAGGCCCAGATGCGCGGTGAGCGTCGCGTCTCGATACGCGAAGTTCGGTTGAAGCATCGAGGCCAGCGGCGAGGCGTTCGTGATGTAATCGAGAAAGAACAGTTTCGACTCCGCCACCATCGAGGTGCGCACGGCCTCGCTGAACCCGGGGTACACTTCGGCGCTCGGCGCCGCCTGCTGCAGGTGTCGAAGGTCGAGCCACTGCTCCGCGAAGCCGTCCGCCAGCGCGGACGCGCGCTCGTCGGCGAGCATCCACGTCACGGTCTGTCGGATTCCATCCGGAGTGCCCAGCGTCCCATCGACCGCCGCGGCCAGCAGCCGGTCGTCGGGGGTGCTGCTCCAGATGAAGTAGGAGAGCCGGCTCGCGATCACGAACGGGTCCAACAGCGTGGCGGAGTTGGCGTCACCCGATGTGCGGTAGCGGTAGATGAACTTCGACGAGGTCAGGATCCCGCGCAACACGAGCTTGAGCGCCTCTTCGGGGCCCTCGCCGGCCGCGCGTAACGTGGCGAACAACGCGTCCAGGGTCATGGTCTCGGACAGCGTCAGCGGCCGGCGCCAGGCGCGGCCCGCGAACGTCTGCAGGATCGTCGACGCGCACGTCGCCTCGTTCGGTTCGGCGAGGTCGCACACCAGGATGCGCGCGCGGCCTGGGCCCTCGACGAGCTGATCGCTCGCCAGCACAACGACGTCGAACAGGATATCGTTGCCGCGGTTCTCCGCGGCGTTCTCTTCGAAATTCAGTGCCTGAATCGCAAGCGCGTGACTGCCTGGCGCCAGCGTCAACGCGAACGACGTGTCTTGCATCGTGCGCGGGACGTCGAAGTCGAAGTCCTGCCCGGCGACCGAGACTCGTAGGCGCGGCTCGGGGGCGACACCGTTGACGAGCCCCTGCGCCCACACGACCAGCGTATGCGCGCCCTCGGCGGGCACCTCGACGGCCCCGGACGCGCCACCGCCTCGCAGGCGGACGATCCCGCCGATGCGATTCGCGTCGCGGTCGATCGTGTAGGTGAGGCGCGCGTCATCCTCCTCGAAACGGTCCGCGAACGCCGGACGCGCGGCGAACGCGTCCTCGACGACGGCGCGCGCGCCCTCGAAGTAGCGGTCCATCAGGGCCGGCGTGATGCTCAGCGCGGTGGAGACGTTGTCCAAACCGCCCACCGACGCATCGGGCGGAAAGTCGTCCGCGGGCCGCAAACTCGTGCCGAGCAGGTCTCGAACGGTGTTGTTGTACTCGAGCCGGTTGAGCCGATGCAGCGACGTGCGCGGGGTGACCTCCGGATCGCCGGGGTCATTGTTCATGCGCGGCGTCGTCGTCTCACCGTTGGTGGTCCCGTCGCCGTCGCCGCCGATGTGGAGCGAACCCCGACACCCGCCCGCGAGCAGCAGACCGGCGAGCAAACAAACCGCTGCCGGGCGGCGGACTTTCCTCATCGACGTGCGTGCTCGCTGCGCCATCGTGCTCGGTCCCACGGTTTGGAGAACAGGTATGGAGGAACAAAAGTACCACACCGCGCGCCCCAGCTACATATGGGCGCGGTCGTTCTGGGCCTGAAGTCAGGGAGTGTCAGTGAGTGAAAGGGGCGCCCGAATCATCGGGCTGGTCGTCGAGCGCGCTCCACCGAGCGGCTTTGGCCTGCTTGCCCTGCTTGTCCACGGTGATCGCCTGGACGAACACCGGCACGAGATTCGGGTCGAACTGGGTGCCCGCGAACGCCTGGATCTCGCGGATCGCCACGTCGTGCGGCAAGGCGCGCCGATAGGCGCGGTGCGACGTCATCGCGTCGTAGGTGTCCGCGATGGCGAGGATTCGGCCCATCAGCGGAATGTCATCACCGCTCAAGCCGAGCGGGTACCCTTTGCCATCCCAACGCTCGTGGTGGTGGTAGACGCCGGGGATCAGCGGGTGCAGGAACTGGATCGGCTCGAGCATCCACTTGCCACGCGTCGTGTGGCTCTTGAACATCTCGTACTCGCCCTCGGTCAGCGGTTCGGCCTTGTTGAGGTCTTCGTAGCGAATCCCGAGCTTGCCGATGTCGTGCATCAGCGCCGAGTCGCGAATGGTCGCGATCTCCTGAGGCGTCAAGCCAAGGCTCGTGGCGATCATCACCGCGATGCGGCTCACGCGATGCGAGTGGCCATGCGTGTACGGGTCCTTGTCTTCGAGCAGGTTCGCGAACGCCTGGATCGTCTGCATGAAGCTCGATTGCAGCTCGGTATACAGGCGGGCGTTCTCGATCGCAGCCGACGCGCGACCGCCAAGGATCGACAGCATCTTGCGCTTGCCCTCGATGAACGAGCGCTGCTCGTTGAAGGCGAACGCGGCGAGGAACCCCACGGTCTCGTGGGTCGTGCGCAACGGGACGCACATCAACGCCGACAGCTGCCCGATGGCGTCACCCTCCACCATCGCACGGCCGTCCTCGTCGAACAGGATCAGCGGGTCGCCCAGTCGAATCCGGCGTTCCACTTCATCGGCATCGATGCTCGCCATCAGCGTCGAGTGCGAGGTGTCGAGGCTCGGGCGCATCCAGCGTCGCGAGCACTCCCAGCCGTCGGCGACCGGCGTCCAGATCGCGACGCCGTCGGCGTCGAGTTGGGCGCGTGTGGTGTCGATGAGGATGTCCTGCACGTCGTTGGGGTCCAGCGTGAACGACATCTGTTCGGACACCTGATACAGCTCGACGGCCTCGCGCAACTGGATGTTCTCGGCCTGCAGCTGTCGGCGTTCCAGCCCGCGCTCCAGCAAGTTGATCACGTCCTGCACTTTGAACGGCTTCAGGATGTAGTCGTCGGCGCCCTTTTTCATCGCCGTGATCGCGGTCTCGACCGTCCCGAAGCCGGTCATCATCACCGCGAACGTATGCGGGGCCAGCACCGAGATGTGCTCGAGCAGCTCCAGCCCGTCCATCCCCGGCATCTTCATGTCGAGCAGGATCGCGTCGAACACCTCGATGCGCAGGCGATCGACGGCGTCCTCGCCGGTCGGAACCGCCACCACCGTGTAGCCCTCCATCGTGAGAAAATCCGTGAGGACCTCGCGGATGGAGTCTTCGTCGTCCACGACGAGCAGCCGTCTGCTGGTTTGCGGCGCCATACGACCTCGAGCTTGCACTCTGAGGACTAGCAGTCGTGCCCGGATCGGTCAATTTCAAGCGATGCCGGGCGAAGCGCTTGATTTGGTCGCTTCAGTGAGCAATAGTGCCGCCCTCTAAGGATCTGAAAAGACGGTAAGATATGCAACGCAAGCACTTGTTCGGCGCCAGCCTTGTGGCCGCCAGCCTGATCATCCCGACCTGGGCAGCGGCCCAGGAAGATGCCATCGCGGAATCGAGCACCGACTCGAAGCCCGCCGAACCTCAGACCGTCGACGCGCGGTATCGAATCTGGGGAGAGTCGCTCGACCTCGCCGACTTCGACGGCGGCGAGAGCGGACAACAGGATGGGGTCTACCAGAACCTGCGCGCCGGCGTGACGGCGGGCTTCGGGTCGCTGACGCTGCGCCTCGAGGCCGACGCCTTCACCGGTCGCCTCGCCGGCGACGAGCCGCCCGCGACCCCGGACGTGTTCCAGGATTCGGGCACCCGCGCGGACCGCAACGAAGCGTTCGGCGACGCCGAGAACTTCATCGACCCGCGCGCCGTCTACCTCGAGTACCGATCGCTGATCCTTCTGCGGGCCGGTCTGCAGACCTCCAGCTTCGGGATGGGTCTCGTCGCCAACAACGGCGAAGACGCCGACACCGAACTGTTCAACCAACGCACCGGCGGCGATCGCGGCCTTCGCGTTCTGCTCGGTGCCAAGCCGTTCGCGTTCGGCGGAGCCGGACGTGCGCTCAAGGCCGTCACGATCGGCGTCGGCGGCGACATGGTCTACCGCGATGACAACGCGAGTTTCATCGACGGCGACCGCGCCCGGCAGTTCATCTCCTCGATCTACTACGAGGACAAGGACCCACGAAATCACGAGAACGCGCGCTTCCTCGGTGCCTACTTCGCGTACCGGGACCAGGAGGACAACGACGGCGACTTCTTGCGCGTCGCGGCGTTCGATATCTCCGCGAAGCGCTCCTGGGGCGATGATGCGGGGCTCTGGTACTACTCGCTGGGCGGAGAGTCCGCGCTGCTCACCGGTTCAACCGATCGTGCCTACCCGCAGTCGCGCGCCGAAACGACGGGCGTGCAAGCCCTCGGCGCGGCAGCCGAGGCCGAGATCCGGTGGAAGCCGCTCGACCTGTCCATGAAACTGAAGACCGGCTACGCCTCCGGCGACGCCAACTCGGACGACGACAAGCTGTACCGCTTCCGCTTCGACCCGAACTACAAGATCGGCCTCGTGCTGTTCGACCACTACATCCCCAGCGTCACCCGCACCGGCTACAACCGCGCCTCCGATCCCGGGCGTTCCGGTGAGCCGCCCAAGGGCGTCGAAGGGCTGATCTCGGATGGTGCCGTCGAAAACGCGGTCTACGTGAACCCGATGATGCTCTTCGGGCGCGCCGATGGGCTGCTGACCGGCGTCGGATTCCTGTGGGCGCGCTCCGCGGTTCCGCTGGCCGACCCGTACAACACGTTCGCCAACGGTGGATCCCCCGTCGGCCCGCGTGGAGCCAAAGCGAGCCGCGACCTCGGCCTCGAAGTCGACGTCGCCGCGCAGTACCGGTTCACGATCGTGTCGAGCCTCGAGTTCGAAGCCAAAGCCGAGTACGGCATCTTGTTCCCCGGCTCCGCATTCGATGACGCACAAGGCAATTCCGCCGCGCCGCAGAACCTCGTTCGCGGCCGCCTGGCGCTGCTGTGGTGAGGAAACCCATGATGCGAACAACTGCTCTGATTCCGTTTCTGATCGCCGCACTCGCGGCCGGCTGTGTCGAAGAGAACGCCACGCCGGCGGGCCTGCGGGCCGCGACTCCGATGGGCGGTGCCCAGGTCGTGTTCGACCTCGACGCCCGACCGCTGCCGCAGATCCCGTTTCCCAACGACCTCGCGACGCGGATCGACCCCACGAGCCCGACGGGCCTGCGCGTCAACATCTCGACGATGGCCGTGACGGACCTCGAAGCCGGCGTGCGCGAGCACGCCAACCAGCTCGACGGCTTCTCGAACTACGGCGCGATGTGGGTCCAGTTCACCGCACCGCTCGACGTTCAGAACATCCTCGACCGCCATCGCCAGCTCGTCCCCGACTTCAAGGACGACGCGATCTACCTCGTCAACATCGACCCGCGCTCGCCCAGCTACGGCGAGTTCCACCTGTTGGACCTCGGCACGGGTGTGTTCCCGTCGACGATGAAGACGCCGACGAAGTACTTCGACTTCGATCCACGGTCCCACGGCACGAACCTGTTGTTCGAGTCGGTCCAGGAAGTCGACACGAACGGCAACGGGGTGCTCGACCCGATGGAAGACACCGACGACGACGGCGTGTGGGACACCCCCAATACGAAGTTCGTCGGCGCAGACCCCCTGGGTCCCAATCAGATGCTCGATTTCTACGAGCGCGAGACCAACACGCTGATCATTCGGTCGACGGAGACGCTGCGGCCCGCCACGCGCTATGCGGTGGTGCTGACCAAAGCGTTGGTCGACGAGAACAGCGTGCCGATCGACAGCCCGTTCGACTTCATCAACCACTCGCGCCAAACCGAAGACCTCGCGCCATTGCGTGACATCTTGCCGCGCGCGTTCCCCGACCGCTTCGACGCAAGCCTCGAGGGGGTGCGGTTCGCATGGTCGTTCACCACGCAGACCACCACCTACGAGCTCGAGCAGATCCGCGCCGGCATGTACGGCCACGGCAATCTGGGCTGGCTCGCACGCCAGTTCCCCGCCGAGATGAAGCTGCTCCACGCCATGCAGTCCGACGGCGCGACGGAGAACGTCCTCATCGCACCGGTGCGCCAGCTCATCGACGTGCTGTTGCAGATCTTCGCCTCCGGCGAAGACGCCGAGACCGTCGCCGCGCTGCTCGCCGCAGGCCGCGAGGTCGAATACGTGGTCGGTGGCAGCTTCGAGACTCCGTTCTTCCTCATCGACAAGGACGGCCTGCACGGCACGCCCGAAGAGCGCGCGAAGAACAAGAACACCTACGACGACGATGAGATCTTCGAGATCGACTACAACACCGGTGCCGCGATCGTCGGAAGCGACGAGGTCACCTGGTGGTGCATGGTGCCCAAAGAGAAGCCCGGGCGCGCGCCGCCCTACCCCGTCGTCATCTATGGACACGGCTATGGTTCCTCGCGCCTCGAGGGGATCGGCTTCGCCAGCCAGATGGCGAAGTTCGGCCTCGTGACTTGCTCGATGGACAACGTCGGTCACGGCCTGCCGGTCCAGCGGTTCCTCAAAGAGGACAACATCCTGCTCGACCCGGTGCCGCTGCTCGAGAACATCGGCCTCGGCAACATGGTCAACGCGCTCGACCACGGACGCCATCGCGACGTCACGAACGACGGCCTGCTCGATCCGGGCGGCGACTACTGGGTCGCCGACGTGTTCCACACCCGCGACAACGTGCGCCAGACGACGATCGACTACATGCAGTTCATTCGCATCATGCGCAGCTGGGACGGCACCAAGCGTTGGCCGGACCGCGTCGACACCGATGACGTGTACATCAAAGCGGCCGGCGACCTCGTCGCGGGCTGGGATACCAACGGGGACGGCGTCTCCGAGATCGCGGGCGACTTTAACGGCGACGGCGTCGTCGACTTCGGAGGCCCGCAGCCGTACTACGCGTGGGGACAGTCGCTGGGCGGCATCCAGTCCGCGGTCCTCGTCGCGATCGAGCCGACCTTGCGCGCCGCCGCTCCGACGGCCGGATCTGCGGGTCTGGGCGACGTCGCGATTCGATCGACGCAGGGCGGTGTGCCGGAGGCAGTGATGCTGCCGATCTTTGGACCGATCGTGCTCGGCCGACCCGTCGACCAGTACAACGCCGACACCGATGCCTACGAGTGGAGCGGAAAGTCGAACCTCGAGTTCCTCGTCTCCAACGCATTCGACGAGGCGTACCTGCCGTTCGCGACCGTAGAGCTGGAGCACGGCGACCAGATCGTCTACCGCAACCTCAAGCGCGAGGAGCGGTCCGATCTGATCGAGCCGGGCACCGAGCAAGGCGTCGCGACGGTGCGCAACGGCTCCTTCCGTCTCGGCCTGGCCGGCGACGCTCAGAGCGGCGACCAGCGCCGCCACGCCCTCGGCTTTGATGCCGAACAAGACATCGAGGAGCTGCGCCGTCGACTCGACGCGCCCCAACCCGGCATTCGCCAGGAAGTCTATCTGCGACGCGGACTCAAAGACCTCCACTCCACCGACGTCATCAGCTCGCTGGACGTCGCGTGGGGCGAGAACGAAGCGCCGGCCGGTGTCCGGCCGACCGAGCACTCCATCGTCTGGGAGGGCCTCCTGCGCGCTCCCACCGATGGCGCCTACACGATCCGCGCCGAAAGCGTGGGCCGCACGCAGGTCTTCTTCGAAGGACGGCGCCGCATCAACGTCACGAACACCCAGGGGTCATGGCGGCTGTCGCTCTCCCCGGACAAGCCCGTTCATGTCCGCGTCGAGTATGAGCGCCAGGGGGCGACCGGCAGCTCGAAGCTGTTTTGGACCACGGCCGGACTGGCCGAGCAGGTGATCCCTGCCTCGGCGTGGAAGACCCACGATGTGCTCTCGGACGCCGAACGTGAGGAGATGGATCGCCACCAGATCGACAACGCGCGCGATTTTGGCGATTCGCTCCTGATCGAGATCTACGACGCCGACGGCAATCTGAAGCAGACGATCGACAAGTTCGAAAAGGACGTCTACTTCCAGAACGTCTATTACCCGGCCGGTTCGCCGCTCGCCAACCTTCGCGAAGGGTACGGCCTCGCGCGTCAGACACCGGCGTTCCGCCGGTTCCTCGCCATCGCCCAGTTGGTGTTGGACAAGGCCGACCCCGCAAACTTCGCCCGCAACTACTTCCAGGAGCCGCTGCAGTTCCCGTACGAGGAAGACCCGATGTTCCGCAGCGGGATGTCCAACGTATTGGTCGTTCCCACGTCCGGCGACTCTGCGGTCCCGATCAACACCGGGATCTCCATCGCCCGGCTCTCCGGGATCGTCGACGCGCGCAAGATGGACCCCCGGTACGGCATGACGACCAACCAGTACATCATCGAGAACTTCGTCTACGAAGGCATCCACTGGCTGGACCGGCACCCCGGTTATCCCGGCGCGCTGTTCGACATCGATGATCTCGACAATGGGCGCTTCACATCGAGCGCCTGGCCCGAGCGCGGGACCGATGCCAACCCGGACGCCGCGAAGCCGGTCCGCGCCACGATTCAAACCAGCCGCGGTGTCAGCGCGATGCGCATCCCGTACACGCGCGTCGACGGCGAGCACGGATTTGGACTGCCGATCCCGAGCCTGAGCTACGACATCCACTCGTTCATGGCCAATCAGATCGGCTACTACTTCGCCAATGGCGGCGAGGTGCTGAGCGACGATCCGTGTATGGAGCGTCTGAACATGGCCGGCTGCAGCTTCTTCAACAACGAAGACTGGCAGCGCCCCGACGTCCAGTAGACTCCGCGTTTGCAATCACAGAATCGAATCGAACCGATCGACGCCGCGCTCTTCGTAGCGCTCGGCGTCGTGACGTTTGTGGCGCTGATGTCCACGATGAACATCGGCGTGCCGCGCGACGAGAGCTTCTACTACCACGCCGCCGTGCAGTACGTGCGCTGGTTCGAGATGATGGCCGTCGACTTTGGCTCGGCCTTCAGCCAGGCCGCGATCGACAAGCACATGTCGTACAACGCCGAGCACCCGGCGCTGATGAAGATGCTGTTCGGGCTGAGCTGGAAACTGTTCTCACAGAAGCTGGGGTGGCTCTCGGAGATCGACGCGCTGCGCGTCCCGTCGGCCGTGTTTGCGTCCGCGCTGGCCGGGTTCGTTTATCTGATCGGCGCCCGCGTGTTCGGGCGCGTCGCCGGTGTCCTCGCCGTGCCGCTGTTGTTCCTGCAGCCGCGGTTCTTCTTTCATGCCCACCTCGCCTGTTTCGACGTTCCCGTCATCGCGTGCTGGGTCGCGGTCGTCTACGGATACTGGCGCGCGCTCGATGACCCGCGCTGGGGCGTCTTCACCGGACTTGCGTGGGGCGTGGCGCTGTCGGTGAAGCTGAACGCGTTCTTCCTGCCGATCGTGCTCGGCCTGCACTGGCTGGTCTACGCATGGGCCGCGCGCCGCCGCGGCGAACCGTTTCGCATGCCATGGGTGTTCGCCTGGATGGGCGTCCTCGGTCCGTTCCTGTTTCTGGCGCTGTGGCCCCGGCACTGGTTCGACACTGTCGACCGCATCCAGTGGTATCTGAACTTCCACCTCCAGCACGTGCACTACTTTGTGTACTACTTCGGCGAGAACATTCAGCAGCCGCCCCTGCCGATCTCGTACCCGTGGGTGATGACGCTCGTGACGGTCCCAGCGACGATCCTGCTCGCGTTCGTCGTCGGCGTCGCCCTGTATCGCCGGCGAACCGATGCGCCGAACCTGCGGCTCGCCACGGGTGCCCTGCTGGCGATCAACATCATCTTCCCCATCGCGCTGATCTCGATGCCGGAGACACCGATCTTCGGCGGCACGAAACACTGGGCCTCGGCGATGCCGTTCCTCGCGATCGTAGCCGCCGGCGGAGTGACCGCATGTGGGCGCGCGCTGGGTCTCGCGTTCTTGGACCACACCCCCGCGTCCTCCGGGTTTCTTCGAGCCACGGGGATCAGCGTCGTCGCACTGGCGGTCGCGTTACCCGCCGTGATGGCCAGTGTGGAGAATCACCCGATCGGGCCGGCCTACTACAACGAGCTCATCGGGTCGTACCGCGGGGCCGCGGACCTGCGCATGGGGCGAAAGTTCTGGGGGTTCGTCTCCCGCGAAGGGCTCCCCTACGTCAACGAACACGCGCCGAAGAATGCGAGGATCTGGACCCACAACACCACGAGCTTTGCGTGGGCGATGTACCAGAAGGACGGGCTCGTCCGCTCGGACCTGCGCTCCACGTCCGCCGAGGCGAGCCAGATGGCGCTGTACCACCATCAGAAGGCGTTCATCTACATGCTGATCCCGATGTGGCAGGCCTACGGCACGCGCACGCCGACCTACGTCGTCGACCGCGACGGCGTGCCCTACCTGAGCATCTACGAACGATAGACCAAGAGATCCGCTGGTCTGCTGGTCTGCTGGTCAATTTCAAACTAAGACCCACGCACCAACTAGAGAGCCACCACGCGAAGCGCACGAGGCACTCGCGCTTCACGGGCGAGGCCGCGGTTCACCAGCAGGCTCGAGGTTGCTCGACGCTTCGCGTGGTGGCTCCACGAACCGAGTGTGGGTCTTAGTTTGAATTTGACCGGCGACCAGCAGACCAGCGGACCAGCAGACCAGCAGACCAGCGGACCAGCAGACCAGCAGACCAGCGGACCAGCAGACCAGCGGACCAGCGGACCAGCGGACCCGTGGGCCTAGCTGAGGATGCGGCTGATGATCTTCTTGGTGAGCTTGAAGATGAGGCCCGGAATCGTCGGCCGCGGCTTGGGCTCCGGCGGACGGTAGGTCGTGCGCGGACGCTCGGCTTTCTCGGCCTTCGCTTCCGTCGGCGCGTCCTTTTTCACGTCGGCCTTCTTCGCTGCTTCGGGCTTCGCGGCGGCTTTGGCGTTCGCAGGCTTCTTCGCGTCGGCTTTGGGGGCCTTGGGAGCCTTGGGCTTCTTGGGCGCCGCAGCCTTCTTGGGCGCCGCAGCCTTCTTCGCGTCCTTCGGGGCGGCCTTCGGAGCGTCCTTCTTCGACGACGCCTTCGGTTTCGCGGCGGCTTTGGGTTTCGCCGCAGTCTTCGGCTTGTCCTTGGCGGCACCTTTCGCCGTCTTGGGCTTCTCCGGCGC
>JBFIHF010000079.1:0-20129 GCA_041601915.1 Bradymonadaceae bacterium | reverse complement strand
GCTTGCGGTGGCCGAGGACATCGCAGACTCGCTCCGCAACGAGACCGTCGGCGCACAAACCGCACTGTTGACGGCCGCGGACCTGCTCTCGGCACCGGGCCTGGACAACGACGCGCGGCTCGCGATCGTGATCTCACATGTCGGAGCCGCGGAAGCGATTGACCATGTGCGGGTGTACGACGCCGATGGCGACTACATCGACACGATCCTCGACCCCACGCGAACGGGGTTCGACGGGCCGGAACCTCTGCCGGAGTCGCTTCGAAATCTGGTGGCGACGCGCGCCGTCGCGGTCGGCGGCACGCAGTTTCGAGACACGGCGCGCATCACGCTCGTCGCCGCGATCCGCACCGAGGATGCCACGACGGGCTATGTCTCGACCGCGGCGCCGCTGTCTGCCGTCAACCGGCGCCTGGCCACGCTGAGCGAAGAACGGCTGCGGGCCGCATCGGCGCGCGTCACGGTTGTGGATCGCACGGCCCGTGTCCTGGCGAGCAGCGGGGAAGACGTGGTCGGTGCATCCCTGGCCAAACATCCACTGCTGTATGGCCTCGACGTACGATTTCAGGAACGGATCGCGATGTCGTCGGCCGTCGTCGTCGACGGCGAGAGTCGCGTCTCATCGCTGCTGCCCCTGCCCGACTTTGGCTGGGCCGTGATCGTCGAGGTTCCCGCGGCCGTCGCCTACGCTGCCGTCGATGAGATGCATCAGAGCATCTGGATCGCGGTGTTGGCGTTTCTCGCCTTGGCGGTCGTGGCGTCGGTGCTCGGCGCCCGACGCATCACGGGCCCACTGCGACGGCTCGCCGAGTTTGCGACCGCGATCGGCGCCCGCGAGTTCGATCGACGTGCAGAGATCGAGTCCGCCGACGAGGTGGGGCAACTGGCGGGGGTGTTGAACCACGCCGCCGCGGAGTTGAAGGCCGGAGACGAAACGATCCGCCGCGAGACCAAGATTCGCGCCGACCTCGGCCGATATCTTCCGCACGAGCTCGTCGATGCGGTCGTCCAACAACGGCAGAGCCTCGAGCTCGGGGGAGTACGCGCCCCGATGACGGTGATGTTTGCCGACGTCGTGCGATTTACGCCGCTGTGTGAACGACTCGAACCCGAGCAGACCGTCGCGCTGCTGAACGAGCTCTTCACGATCGTCACGGAGATCGTCTTCCGGCACGGTGGCACCGTCGACAAGTTCATCGGGGACGGCATCATGTGCTTCTGGGGCGCTCCCGAGCCATGCGACGATCACGCGGACCGCGCGCTGAGCGCCGCCGATGACATCCTGAGGTGGCTGGAAGTCGGAAACGATGGCTGGCGCACGCAGTTCGGCGTGGAGCTCGAGCTCGCGATCGGCATCAACACCGGTGTCCCCATCGTGGGCAACATCGGGTCGGAGACGCGGATGGAGTACACCGCGATCGGAGAAGCCGTGAACATCGCCGCGCGGCTCGAGGCGCTGGCTCGGCCGAATCAGGTGCTGACGACCGCGGCGACGCGAGAGCAATCGAGCGCATTCGACTTTGCCAAAGTCCGCGAAGAGGTCCTCGCCGTAGGGGGAGAGCCGATCGAGATCTACGAGGTTCTGTTATGACGGCCATCAAGCCCGGCACCGTGGTCGATGGGCGCTACGAAATCGAGAGTCGGCTCGGCGCCGGCGGGATGGGAGTCGTCTACCTCGCGAAGCAGACGTCACTCGGTCGCAAGGTCGCGATCAAGATGTTGCTGCCGGAGCTGTCCCGTGGCGCAGAGGAGCGCGTGCGCTTTCGGCGCGAGGCGCGCGTGATGTCACAGCTGCGGCACGAAAACGCGGCCGAGGTCTACGACTACGGCGACTGGGACGGCCGGGTGTACCTCGTCATGGAGCTGCTGAACGGGCTCACCCTGCGGGATCGGCTGGTCACGGGCAAACCCTACGACAGCGTGCAAGCGGTGCTCAAGCTCGGGTTTCAGCTCGCCGACGTGCTGGTGGCCGCCCATGACCTCTCCCTCGTTCACCGGGATCTCAAACCGGAGAACGTGATGCTGGAGAAGCGCACCGATGGCACCACCCGCGCGGTGGTCGTCGACTTCGGGCTCGCCTTCCTCATTCACGGGGCGCCAGACTTGAACCGTGTGACGGCGGAGGGCATGATCAGCGGAACCCCGCAGTATATGGCGCCCGAGCAAGCGCGCGGCGTGCTCAACCTGACCCCAGCCGCCGACGTGTATGCGCTGGGCGTCGTGCTGTGGGAGATGCTGGTCGGCGAACCGCCCTTCGACAGCAAACGCAGCCTGGACCTCATCAACATGCACATGTTCGTGCCGCCGCGTTCGATGCGGAAGGTACGCCCGGAGGGCGACATCCCGATGGCGCTCGATGACCTGGTGCTTTCGATGCTCGAAAAGTCCGCGACGGCACGACCGACGGCCGCGCAAGTGCGGGAGCGGATCGGCGAGTTGCTGTTGGGTGGGCGCCCGCGTGACCGAGGCCGACCTGACGCGCTCATCGCCGAGCGATCGAAGCGCATGATCACACGCGGGCCCGGGGCGGCAGAAGAGACCGAACGATTCGACTTCGACGAGCAGATCGCGGCCGCGCCTCCGGTGCCCGACGACCCGCTGCGCATCCACGTCATCGGCTCGCTGACCGCGACCCAACACGTGTTGCTCGGAGCCAGCGGGTTCACGCAGGTCTCGCAGCGGGGCAAGGCCGACGTCATCTGGGTGCTCGAGGGTCATGAGGTCGAGATCACCGACGACATCCCGGTCGTCGCGACGAGACCCTTTGAGTCCGCCGCAGAGCTCGCGGCGCTGGTGCGCGCGGGGTTCGCCGAAGTCCTGCGCCCCGGAACGTCCGATGACACGATCGTGAAGCGACTTCGGCGCGCCGCGCGCCGTCATCAGAGCCAGTCGAGGTCGACATGAAGCCCTTCCGGATCGGCGTGTTCGTGGCGGCCGGCGTGTTCGGTGGGTCATCGACCCTCACGGCGCAGGAGCTCACGCTTACGGAGCGCTTCGCGCTGGACAACTTCGTGCCCGGGACACCGGGCGGCACGGTGCTTGGGGTGCCGACGCTGGGCTCCCCCGAGCACCTCGGCGCCGAAGTCAGCGTGGCCTTGAACTACATGCGACGTCCCTTTGTCGCGACGGTCGAAGCCGACGACGAACGCACGGTGATCGGCCTGATCGACGGCCGTTGGACGTCGGACCTCGGTTTCAGCATCGGGCTGTTCGACCGGCTGGTCCTCGAAGCCGGACTTCCGCTCGTGCTGTCCCAGAGCGGTCCGGGACTCGCGTCAGATCCGCGCGCTGAGACCACGGCCGTGGATTCGTTCGCGATCGGCGACCTCAGCCTCGCAGCGAAGCTTCGAGCGTTCGAGACCGGCCCGCTGCGTGCCGGCATCGGCGCGCGGGTCTGGTTGCCCACCGGTCCCGCCGACGGGTTCATCTCCGACGGAACGGTGCGCGGGATGCCGTTCGCCGTCGCCGACGTACAGGCAGGCCCTGTGCTCGCTGCGTTGAACGTCGGCTACGCGATTCGCGGGGAACGACAAGCCCACAATTTTCGAAGCGACGACTCCATCAACTGGGGACTCGGCGTCCACTGGCGGTTCGTGCCCGCGTTTGCGCTGGAGGGATCGCTGCGCGGCTCCCACTCGCCGTTCGCGGGACCGGTGGTCGACGAGCGCGGGTTCGATCAGCTGCCCTATCCGATCGAGGCGTTGGGCGGGGCCGCGGTCACGGTCGCCGGGTTCCGTCTTGGCGCGGCCGCTGGACCGGGACTGAACGGCGCCGTCGGGACTCCGCGATGGCGCGCCGTCTTCTCGCTGTCGTACGCCGTGGACCCCGAGCCGGTCCTTCATCGCGGCAGTGAGAGCAGTGAGTTCGGTGACGGGTCTGGAGCGGCTGCCGACGCGAACGCGGCGGCGGCGGCGGCGCGCGCGCAGTCCGACGAAGACGGCGATGGCGTGATCGGGCTGGCCGACATGTGTCCAGATGTCGCGGGAACCGCCGAGAAGCGGGGCTGCGCGGCGACCGACGCCGATGGCGACGGCATCGACGTCTCGCTCGACGCCTGCCCGGCCGAAGCCGAGGACGCCGACGGGTTTGAAGACGGCGACGGCTGCCCGGACCCCGACAACGACGGCGACGGCTTCGCGGACGCCACAGATTCGTGTCCGTTAGAAGCCGAAACCGTGAACGGGAAGCTCGACGACGACGGTTGCCCCGACGAGGTCGACGTCGACATCGAAGTGCGCGGCGACCGGATCGACGTCCGGGAGTCCGTGTACTTCGATTCCGACCGCGCGACGATCAAGCAGCGAAGCCTTGCGATCCTGCGGCGAGTCGCGGCGGTGCTGGTCGCGCACCCGGAGCTGCTGAAGCTGTCGATCGAGGGGCATACCGATGACCGCGGTTCGGCTCGACACAACCTCGAGCTGTCCGCGCGCCGTGCCGAGGCCGTGCGTACGTTCCTCGTCTCTGAGGGGGTCGAGGCCGGACGCCTCGCCGCGACCGGTTTCGGGGAGTCACATCCGGTCGCGGACAACACCACCGAAGACGGGCGAGCTACGAATCGCCGCGTGGAGTTCCTCATCACGAGCCGAGAGGATTGATATGAGCATGCGACACGCATTGACGACTCTGCTCGCGATCCTCCTGCCATCCGTCGCCACCGCCGAGGGCGCGTCAGAGACCTGGGTCGTCAAGAAAGGCGACACGTGCAGCTCGATCGCGGCCGCGTTCTACGGCGACGCCTCGTTCTTCACCTCGATCCATCAGGCGAACGACCTCGGCGCACCTCCTCACGACCTCAAGCCGGGCATGACGTTGATCCTGCCGATGCGCCCGGACGCGCACGTCGCGCAGAAGCGCGGCACGGTTCAGGCGCGCGGGCCCGAGGCGGACTGGGTGGGAGCGTCCGAAGGGCTCGAGTTGTACCGCGCGTGGCGCTTGAACACCCTGGACCGCGCCCGAGCGCTCGTGGGCTTTCGAGACGATTCCGAGCTTCTGATGCGCGAGAACACGCTGATCGTGATCTACGGCGCATCGGCAGGCAAGGCGCGCCAGCGGGGTGCGCGTGCCGAACTCTCCAGCGGCGCGTTGCGCAGCCGACTGGGCGAGTTGTCTGGCGTCACGGTCGAAACCCCGTCCGCGATGGCAACGCTGGGCGCCGGCAGCGCCATCATTGCGGTCGACGAGTCCGCGAAGACCCGCGTCTCCAATCACACCGGCGCGTCCACCGCGCTCGCCTCAAAGAGTGCGCCCGATGCGCCCGTGACGGTGGATGCGGGCTGGGGCTCCGCCGTCGAGAAGGGAAAGCTGCCGACCAAGCCACGGCCGCTGCCGCCCGCACCGGGTTGGCTCCCCGGACCCCGAGAATTCGCGACGCTCGCGAGTACGGCGGTCCGCGCCTCCTGGTCGAGCGTCGCTGCGGCGAAAGAGTACTTCGTCGAGCTCGCCGCCGATCCGGAGGGCGTCCAGATCATGCAGGCCGCCTACGTCTCCCTCGATGTCACGGCGCTGGAGGTTCGTGGCCTTCCGGCGGGTACCTACTGGGCCACCGTCTCGGCCATCGACGACCAGGGCTTTGAGAGCATCCCGTCGAAGCGACTCGAACTGCAGGTCGCCGCGTTTGGGGTGCCGGCGGGCGCGCGGTCGATGGTCGATCCGCCGCGCTACTACGCCGGAACCACGCTGCGCGCGCCAGACGGGTTCCGCTGTCGCGCGGGCGGCGCTGGCGCGTTCGAAACGTCGTTTCCCTTGAGCGCGAAAAACGCCCCCCATGTGCGCGGAGAGCAGTACCCCGGCTGGGTGGAGTCCGCCGAAGTAGAATGCGAGGGGCCCGGGGGCACGACCACCGAACTCGTCGAGATCGAGATCCCGGCGTTCGACCTTCGCGGCGCAACGGACGGTACGATCGCGCTCGGCGACGGCGAGGTCCGGTTCGTGGGACTCGAGTTTGGCACGGGATGGATCCAAACGGAGACGACGGCGACGGGGATCCAGATCGATACCCTGCACGACGCCGCATCGACCTCGCGCGTGAGGCTGATCGCCGAGCCGGGCTTCGAGGCTCAGACGATCACGTTCCGCGCGGGCGACGTACCGTTGCTGGATGTCGACGTGGTTCGCATCGAAGTCGTGCCCGAGGTGGGTCGCATCCCGATCGCAGTGGGAGGAGCGGCACTCGGGTTTGTGACGCCCGCCGGCGTCGCCGGACGCGACGAACTGTCCGGCAGCGTGGGCGCGCGCGTCTTCGCATTCGCCGAGGTCACCCCGTGGTTTGCGCTGGGCGCGTCGCTGGACGCCCTCGTCCTCACCGGTGTCCCGACGTTTGCGCCGGCGCCCGGCGTGGAGGCCAGGTTCATGCTACCGGGGGGCGCGCGCCCCTACGCAAGCCTCGGCGCACGCGCGCTACTCCCGGTCGATGGCCCGGCGTTCGGTGCGATCGAGCCGGCCCTTGGCGTCGATCTGCCGATGGAACGCTGGGGCTTCGACGCACGCGCGATGGGGTCGGTGTTCAGCGAGTCGGGCCGCGCGCGAGTTCGGCCTGGACTGCTGCTGGGGCTCTATCGGGTGTTCTGAGTCACGAGACGCGGAAGTGCTCCGCGTACACCGCGAAGCGATCTTCGGGGACGCCCACGAGTTGGAGCGGTCGCGGAAACCCGGCGACGCTGAGCTGCGCGACCAGCGCGTCCGCCGTCGAACCGTCCAGATCCAGCATCGCGTGCGGATGCGCACCGACCCCCCAGAGGACCTGCTGTGCCTCGCCGGTCGCGATCGTGCGCGGGCCGACCGTGGTCTCGCACGCGACGTCCACCCAGAAGACGGCGCCGACACCCTCGATGCTGCACCAGCCGGCCTCAGCGCCCATGCGCGCCGCCAGCGATGCCACGATGGCGAGTCCCAGCCCGCTGCCGTTCCGCGAGCTGTGTGCCTGCTGAAAACGCTCGAACAGATGGGGGCGAAACGCCATCGCGACGCCGTCGCCATCGTCCGCCACCGCAAACCGACAGACGCCGCCAGCGGCCCGGGCGCTCACTTGAATCGTGGTCGCGTGCGCGTGATGGATCGCGTTGGAGACGAGGTTCGCGAGCACCTGATACAGGCGTTGCTCATCGCCCGTGATCGTCAGCGCGTCGGCCTGCCACTCCACGTGGACTTCCGCGCGCGTGGCGAGTCCCCGATGCTCCTCCACCACGTCGCGGACGAGGTCCGCGGCGATCACGTCCGCGGAGTGCAGGGGCAGTTGCTCGACGGACAAGCGCTGCATATCCAGCATGTCCGTCACAATGGTCGTCAGGCGGTCCGCGTTGCGCCGCGCGATGCTCAGATACTCGACCGCCTTCTGCGGCAGATCGCCCGCCACGCCGTCCAGCAACAGGTCGATCGCGCCCCCGATCGAGGTGAGCGGGGTGCGAAGCTCGTGATTCACCATCGCGACGAATTCCGATTCGAGTCGCTGAAGTCGCTGGGCTTCGGTGATGTCGCGAAAGATGGCATGCGTACCGACGGGGCGCTCACCCACGAAGCGATACGTGACGCTGCCGTCCACCCACACGCGGCCGCCGTCGCGCGTCACGAGCTCGCATCGCACGCGATGCTGGGTACCCTCGGCGCCACACCTGAAAATCTCGCGCTCGCGCACGTACTCCGCGGGAATGAAGTCGTCGACGGTGAGCGCGGCGAGCTCCGAGATCGTGTACCCGAGCCGATTCGACCACGCTTCGTTGGCAAACAATACGCGCCCCTGAGCGTCCGCTGACTGGATGAGGTCCCCGGAGTTCGCGAACAGTTCACGATAGAGCTGCTGACTCTCCAGCAACATGGATGAGGTGCTCTGCAGACCTGAGAGCAGCCGGGACACCTCCGCGTCGGACGCCCCGACCGCCTCGATGAACGCGTACCCCGCGCGTGCGCCGCCGTCGAAGATCGGCACGCACGTGGACTGGAGTTCGATGCGGCCGCCGAACGGATCCGGGTACACCACCCCACGTCGCGCGATGCGATCCAAGATCCGTGCGTCGCCGTCCGACATGCGCAGGTCCGCCAACGGCGAACCGACCGCCTCCTCGGCGTTGATGTAGGTGAGGTCCGTGAATCGGGTATTGCACCACACGACCAGCTGCTCGTGATCGGTGACGACGACCGACACGTTGGCATCGACCGACGCCTCGGCAATCGGTCGCAACGTTGGCGGAAGATCGTCGAGCAGGTACATTGCGTCTCCTCTGCAGGCAGTATCATGGCCCATCGAATCCTCGTCGTCGACGACGACGCTGACGCTCTCGTGATCGCGGCCGACGGACTCCGCGCCGGCGGAATGATCGTGCGCACGGCCGCGACGCCCGCGGACGCGCATGAGCAACTGGCGGACTGGAAGCCCGACCTCGTGGTGCTCGACATCTCCATGGATGGCGACCGCACCGCCGGGCACAAACTGTGTCGCGAGATCCGCGCCGAATCCGACATCCCGATCGTGTTTCTGACCGCGCGAGCCACGGACATCGACGCCGTTGTGGGCCTGGAGCTCGGTGCCGACGAGTACGTCACCAAGCCGTACAGCGTGCGTGAGCTGGCGGCGCGGGTCAGTGCCGTCTTGCGCCGTTTCGAGCGGGGCGCGCTCGCGACGCCCTCCAGCCAGGTCCAGCTCGGCGCGATGGTCCTCGACGAGCTTCGGCTGCGGGCGATCGCGCCGGGGGGCGAAGTCGACCTGACCCGTCACGAGTTCCTGATTCTTCACACGCTGGCGCGCAAGCGCGGCGAGGTGTTCTCCCGCGATCAACTGATCGCGGAGGTCTACGACGACGGCGAGCCCGTGTCACCGCGGACGATCGACAGCCATATTCGGCACCTGCGCCAGAAGCTGCGCGCGATCGGTGAGGCACCGATCGAGACGGTCCGCGGCGTGGGCTACCGCGCCAGCGATCGATAGTTCAATCGCTCTCCCGCACGTTCACGGGCGCCGACGTCTCGAGGATCGTGAACTCGACGCGGCGATTCTCGGCGCGCCCAACCTTCGTTTCGTTGTCCGCGATCGGCGTCTCTTCGCCGAAGCCTTTCGCCGTCAGGCGTGTCGGCTCGAGACCCCGACCTTCCAGATAGGTCTGAACCGCGTCGGCACGGCGTTGCGACAGCTCCTGATTGTAGGAGTCCTTGCCGCGTGAGTCGGTATGCCCCTCGATCTGGAGCCGCGTGATCTGCGGATTCGCCTTCATGACCGAGGCGACCTGATTGAGCACGTCGAAGCTGCGCCCCTGAATCGTGGCGCGGTTCGTGTCGAAGTAGACCTTGTCCAGAATCTCGATCTTGGTCGCCGTGATGCGGACCTTGCTCTTTCCTTCGTCCGGACATCCATCGTCGTCTTTGACGCCGTTGATCGTCTCCGGCTCCATCGGACACTGGTCGTCGACGTCGAGGATACCGTCGCGGTCGTTGTCCGGATCGGGGCAGCCATCCTCGTCCTCGAAGCCGTCCTTGTCCTCCGGATCGTTCGGACAGGTGTCGTCGGCGTCCATGATTCCATCGCCGTCCGAATCCGGGCAACCCTGGAAGTCCGGGGTCCCGGGAACCATCGGGCAGCGATCGTCCACGTCGAGCACGCCATCCTGGTCGTTGTCCGGATCCGGGCAGCCGTTCTCGTCCTCAAAGCCGTCAACGTCTTCTGGTTCGAGACGACATTCATCGGCGGTGTCCGGGATCTGATCGTTGTCGTCGTCGAGATCGGGGCAGCCATCGGCGTCCTGGAAGTCATCCAAGTCTTCCGGGTCGTCCGGACACTCATCGGCCGAGTCACGGATCCCGTCTTGGTCCCGATCTCCACCGCGCGGCGACCAATCGAGGCCACCAAAGATGCGGAAGTCGGGCGTGCCGACCGACGAGGTCAGTCCCGCGCCACCGCCGGCCTGCAGTGTGAGCCCGTTGGACAGCAGGAACTTGAGTCCCGCCAGCGCTTCGATCGGCCGACCGGTGACGTTCGCGACGGCAGTATCGAGCCCGTCGGGATCGCGGCCGTCGGCCAACGTGTAACTACCGAACAGCGTGCCCTCGAGCACCAGCCATTCCGGGCCCACGCCCAGTTCGACGCCCAGCCCCCATCGCAAGTTGTCGTCGGAGACGTGGTTGTGCGCGACCGCTTCGGGGCGAGCCTGATACGCGATGTTCGCCGCAATCATGAAGCGCGAGACCCGGTAATCGAAGGCGAGCCGCGGCTCGGCGCGCACGGAGCCGTCCGTTTGATACGCGTCTTTGTTGCCGAGCGGCACGAACACCGTCGCCGCGACGGCGATACCGAAGCCCGCCGCCTTCTCCGGGTTCAGCAAACGCAGCCGAGGCACGATGCGCGGATCCGCCAACGCGAACCCGGAGATTCCGCCGCTGCCGCCGATCAGCTCATCGCCGTCGCCGGATTGGTAGAGCGCCATCGGCACCACGATCCCGAGGTCGAACATGTCGAAGAGACCGAGCGCCAGGGAGACCTCGGCCTTGAGTTGGTCATCGATCACTCGCGAGGCAATCGTGCGCTCGCCATTTTCGAGGCGGTACAAAACCAGTGGATCGTCCGCAAAATGCAGGAACAGGCCCGCGGACGGCACGAGGTGGCCGAGCACATCCGACCGCATAACGTTGAGCGTGTTCGTACTCTGGGACGGCAGCGGTTCAAACTGCTCCACCTGAAACGTCGTCGATGGCTGGGCGGCGCCGAATGCGCAAAATAGGCTGATCGCAGCGAAAACAAAGGCCGCGGTCAGTGAACGTTGGTGGGCGCGTGTCATCAACTTCATGGGTCCTCATCAGTGCAATCAAACGATTTGGCTCGATAGTATCGCTGTACGACGCTGTGTCGAGATTTGTGGGCGTCACTCTCTGCCGCGACGGCGGCCTGCCAAGGCCCCGAGAAGCAGCAGCGCGAGAATTGAACCCGAGGGACTCGGTGGCCCCTCGGCGGTCGTCGCACAGCCGCCGCTGAACGAGATGAACCCGGGGTCTGGCTCGGGGTCCGGCTCCGGCTCCGGCTCTGGCTCTGGCTCTGGCTCCGGCTCCGGCTCCGGTTCTGGCTCCGCCGGCTGGCGGAAGTCCGGCACGCCATCGCCATCGGTGTCGACCGGCGGTGTCTCGAGAACGTCATCGCCGGCCTCGTCGGCATCGAGCAAACCGTCGTTGTCGGTATCGAGATCCACGTAGTCTGGAATGCCATCGCGATCCGTGTCCACGGGCGCCGTCGCGAGATTGTCGTCGCCCGCTTCATCGCGGTCGAGGATCGTGTCGCCGTCGGAGTCCAGATCGAGCCAGTTCGGCGTCCCGTCCTCATCGGCGTCGCCCGTCCCCTCGTCGAGGTTGGAGATCGTGTCCCCATCGGCGTCGGGGTCGCACGCATCGCCCGCACCGTCGCCGTCGAAATCGGCCTGGTCCGCATTCGGGGTGTTCGGGCAGTTGTCCTGACCATCGATCGCGCCGTCGTTGTCCGCGTCCGGGTCAACGACGACCGGGTCGCAGGCGTCGCCCAGCCCGTCACCGTCCGTGTCGACCTGTGTGGGATTGGCGACCGCCGGGCAGTTGTCCACGTCGTCGTCGACGCCGTCATTGTCCGCGTCGACGTCGCACGCGTCGCCGATGCCGTCGGTGTCCGCATCGGCCTGATCGGCGTTGGGCGTGAGCGGGCAATTGTCCGTGAGATCGGCAACCCCGTCGCCATCGACATCGTCCTCGCAGGCATCGCCCACGCCGTTCATGTCGCCGTCCTCCTGCAAGGGATTGGCCGTGAACGGGCAGTTGTCCGTGAGGTCGTCTACGCCATCGTTGTCGTCGTCGGCGTCGCAGATGTCCCCAGCGTTGTCGCCGTCTGCGTCGGCCTGCGTCGGATTGGCGTCCTGGGGACAGTTGTCGATGCGATTATCCACGCCGTCACCATCGAGGTCGGCGTCGCACGCGTCACCGATCCCGTCGGTGTCGCTGTCCGTCTGGCTCACATTGGCGACGAGCGGGCAGTTGTCGGCTCCGTCGAGCACCGTGTCGTCATCGAGGTCAGGGTCTTGGAAGTCGAACGTCCCATCCGTGTTGACGTCCGCGGGAAGCGTCAACGGGTCCGCGTCCCCCGCCTCCACCGCATCGCTGAGCCCGTCTTCGTCGGCATCGAGGTCGCGATAGTCCGCCTCGCCGAGCCCGTCAGTGTTGACGGCCGGCGTCGACAGGTCGGCATCACCGGCCTCATCGATGTCGAGGATCGTGTCGTTGTCGGAGTCATCGTCCAGAGCATCGATCGTCCCGTCCATATCCGTGTCTCGGGCGACGAGGCCGCCGTCGGTCTCTTCACCGTCGGAGATGGTGTCGCCATCGCTGTCCGGGTTCGCCGGATCGGTGTCGAACGTGCACAGCTCGGCGAAGTCCGTCGCGCCGTCGTTGTCGGTGTCCTGGGTGGCCGCGATCGACTCGAACGTCGCGGTCCGCGTCGCGGAGAGCCCCAGAAAGCCGTACGTGTCGAGGAACGCGTCATCGCCGATACCGCCCGACGCGAACCGGCCCCAGGCGCGCGAGTTCCCACTGGGGTTCTGCAACGAGTAGGCGTCGTGCGGACTGGCGTAGGCCCCGGAGTCGAGCCCGCCGACCGGCGAGAACTGAGCACCCATTTCGCCGTTGTCGAGCATCCGCCCGCCGTTGACCCCGGCGTCGTCCCAGAACATCCGCAGCGGCGCGCGCACACCCGCCCCGTCGACCGAGAACAGGCGCAAGCCGGCGAAGGCCGTCTCGATATCCACGGCGACATAGTGCAGCTCGCCGACCGTGACGCGCGCTTCGCACGTGTAGATACCCGGAGCGACCATGCCGTTGTGCAGGCCGTCCCACGGCAACCGATTGGTTCCTGCCACGACCGGCCCAACGATCACGAGGTCGTCGGCTCCGCCGAACCCGCCATCTCCATCGAGGTCACAGATCACCTCGGCCTCGCCCGCGGCAGTGCTCTCCACCACGAAGTCGCCCTGGGTCGCGCCGGATACGAGCGCCTGACAGGTTGGACTCTGGGCCCCTTCAAACGAGAACGCCGTGATGACCGGCCGCGGGATCGCGTTGGTCGTGCGTGCGGGTGGACTCAGGTACAGCGGGTAGTCGATCGGCAACGCGCTCATGATCTGGGACGTGTCCGCGCTACGCCGCTCGAACCCGGGGATGCCGGTCGCGTTGGCGAACAGGTTGAAATCGAACCCCGCGAGGCCGTCGAACGCCAACTCTACGACGCCGCTCTCGCCGACCGCGCCCACCGCCACGACGGCATAGAAACTGACGTCGAGGGCCGCGTTTTGCGTGAACGACCCCGCGTCGAGGTGCCAGTTGTACGAGTGCAACCGACCGGTCTGCTCCGCGCCGCTCGCGACAACGCGCACGTCCCAATCCCCCGGCTGGTCGACGAGCGCCCGGATCTGGTACGCGCCCGTCATCGTCGGCGAATGCGATCCGCCCGAGATCAACGTGGCGACGGCCATCCCCGCCGGATCTCGGACCTCCGCGGTGCCGAGCCCCTCCCACCGGATCGTCTCCGTCGCGGGGTCGAGCACGTCCACTATCAGAACCGTGTCGTTCTGCAGGGCCTGATACACCCCGTTGCCATTGATGAGCTGCGCCGAACCCTCCGCCGCTAGATCGCCAGCGGCGAGCACCAGCACCACACCCGGCAGGGCGGCAAAAAGACAATGCTTTCCACTCATTCTCAACCTCGGCTATCCACTCGTGCGTGCATCATACCGGCGCACCGATTCGACGCCACGGCCCAGATGAGCAAACTCGGCTGCGACTTCATGCAGTTCCCTGCAGGTTCGTATGGGTTGACAGATGGATCGTCCGCTTTATAATCCCGCCCTCGCTGCGCTCACTTTTGCGGAAGTGGCGGAATTGGTAGACGCGCTAGACTAAGGATCTAGTGAGGTAAAACTCGTGGGGGTTCGAGTCCCCCCTTCCGCACTACAGAGCCTGACAAAGGAACCACATCTTCGGATGTGGTTTTTTTGTGCCAGCGGCCTGCCTTAGAATCGCCAGATCAGGCCGAGGTCGAAGTAGCTGATCATGGTGATCCCGAGTGTGTCAGACCCCAGCGCGCGGTTTGTGAAGGGTGGCCCGTAGACCCCGAACGACGTGAAGGCCCCCAGCAGGATGCGCTGCGTCACGCGGACGCGGAGGCTGAGCTCGGTGGAGGCGCCAGCGGTGAGGCTGTGCCGTCTGCCACCCGCGTCCGCGACGGCACCCAGGGCCAGCATTTCCGGGGTCAGGCTCAGGCCGAACACCCACTTCTTTCCGGTGAACGACTCCGAGGTCAGCATCCCGGTGGGCCCGACGGCGATGGAGTAGATGAACCCTTCCGTCTGGTCGTACTCGCCGTCCACGTACGTGCCGTCGAGCGACCCGCCGATGTGGACGCCCTCGGCGATCTTGAACGTCAGGTCGGTCCCGAGGTGCCCGGTGACTTTGCGCGATGCGTTCCCCGATGCGGGGGTCTGCCCGTAGAAGAGCGGGAACACCACGAAGCCCGTGTGAACGGCCAGTTCCTGGGCGGGCGCTGCGCAAGGGAACACGGACACGGCGAGGAAGGTCGCCGCGAGGAGTCGTTGGGTCATGTGGGTCACGTAGGGCTGATGGCCGCGGCGAGAATGGTCACGGAGTGCGCCGGCACCTCGAGCGAGGAGGCCGTCACCACGGGTGCGTCCGCCCAGTTACAGATGTCGGCGGGGCTCGCGCAACTCGTATCGACCAACCGGCGCCAACCCGCGGGCCCCGGATCGGGAAGCTCGAACGTGAGCGAACCGCTGAACGCGTTCATGATCAGGTAGAACACGCCCGACGGGCCGCGCGACTCCATCGCGATGCTGTGCGAGTGCCCGGCCCAATCGGGCCGACCGAGCTGCGTGCCGTGCCACTGCAGCACCGTCGCGGACTTCAGCACACTTCGCAGTGTGCGATCCCCCCGGTGCTGGTGCATGACGAGGGACCGGCGCAACCGAATCAGCTCGCGGACAAACCGCCGCAGGCCGCCGTGGGTCTCCACCTGCGACCAGTCGAACCAGCTCGTCTCGTTGTCCTGACAGTAGGCGTTGTTGTTGCCGTGCTGGGTCCGCCGGATCTCGTCGCCCATCAGCAGCATTGGCGCCCCCAAGGACACCAGAGTGATCGTGAAGAAGTTGCGGATCTGCTGCTCGCGCAAGCGCTCGATCGCGGGGTCGCTCGACGGCCCCTCCTCGCCGTAGTTCGCGCTGAGGTTGTGGTTGTCGCCGTCGCGATTGCCCTCCCCGTTCGCGGCGTTGTGCTTCGTGGAGTAGGAGACGAGGTCGTTCATCGTGAAGCCGTCGTGCGAGGTCACGAAGTTCACGGAGCGCTCGGGGCTTCCGTCGCGGTGCCCGTAGACGTCGGGGCTCCCGATCACGCGCTGCGCGACCTGACGCACCGTGCCGTTGTCCCCGCGGAAGAATCCGCGGACATCGTCGCGAAACTTGCCGTTCCACTCCTTGTAGTGGTGGCCGAAGAAGTCGCCGACCTGATAGAGCCCCGCCGCGTCCCACGCTTCGGCGATCAGCTTTGTACGCGCGAGCACCGGGTCGGTCTCGATGTCCCACAGCAGCGGCGGGCTCGACATCGGCTCGCCGTCGGAGTCCCGCGCGAGGATCGACGCGAGATCAAACCGAAATCCGTCGACGTGCATCTCGCGCACCCAGTACCGCAAGCTATCGAGGATCAGCCGTCGCACGACGGCTGCGTTGGCGTTCACCGTGTTGCCGCACCCGCTGTAGTTCGCGTAGCGCCCCTTCGCATCGAGGATGTAGTAGGTCTGATTGTCGAGCCCCCGCAGCGACTGCGTGGGCCCGCGGTGGTCGCCCTCCGCGGTGTGGTTGTAGACGACGTCGAGGATCACCTCGAGACCCGCGCTGTGCAGCGCGCGCACCATGTCGCGGAACTCGTCGACGGCGGCCAGCCCGTCCCCCGACGCGCTGTGGGCGCCGTGCGGGGCGAAGAACGAGATCGGGCTGTACCCCCAGTAGTTGTCGAGCTTGCCCGGCGCGTCCCGGGCATCGAACTGAAACACGGGCAGCAGTTCGACCGCCGTCACGCCGAGGTCGACAAGGTAGGGGATCTTCTCGATCAGCCCGCGATAGGTGCCTCGAATCCCATCCTCGACCCCTGAGGACGGATGTTTCGTGAACCCCGCGACGTGCATCTCGTAGATCACGGTCTGCGAGAACGGCCGCGCCAGCGGCGCATCCCCCTGCCAGTCGTACCCGTCGCCGTGCACGACGGACTTCATCGACGCGGAGTAGTCGTTCGCGGTGGGCCGCCGCGCTCGTTGGTAGTGCGCGGTGTTGGCCACCGCACGGGTGTACGGATCGAGCAGCAACGAGACGCCGTCAAAACGATGGCCGATGCTCGGCTCGAACGGGCCGTACGTGCGCCAACCGTAGAGTTGGCCGGGCCCGATATCCTCGATGAAACAGTGCCAGTAGTGCGCTGTTTCCTGCGTGTCGTGGTCGAGTTCGACGACGCGGGACGGCGCGGCGTCGCCCGGCGCGTCAAAGAGCAGTAGCTCCACGGCGTCGGCGTGCTCGGAGAAGACACTGAAGTTCACCCCGCTCCCGCGGACCGAGGCCCCGAGCGGGTAGCTAGCGCCGTGTTCGCCCACTCAGACGAGATCCTCAACGGCCCGCAGCACGTCGAGATAGGAAACGATGCCCACGAGGGTGTCGTCGATCGCGTCGACGACCGGGATCGCACCAAACTTGTGATCGATCATCAATCGTACGGCGTCACGCACCTCATCTTCGGGCCCGACCGACATCACGTTCCCGGTCATCAGCTCGGTGACGGGGTGTTCGAGCCTCGCGGCGGCCTTGCGCGGATTGTAGATCTCGACGCGACCGGGCAATGCATACGTCCGTAGATCGCGATCCGAGACCAGGCCAACGAGGCGGTCGTCTTCGATGATTGGTAGGTGACGGATGTTCATCTCGTGCAGCAGGTCGAGGGCTTCGGCGATCGTCGCGTCGACATTCACCGTGACAGGGTTCCGAGTCATCACTTCGCGTACTAGCATCACTGCACCTACCACCAGACACGCCTTCCTTTTACCAGCGCGCTACGCTAGCTCCAAATCCAGCGCGTGACGCCAGTTCCAGTTCTCGCGTTGGGGGCCGGTCAGGTCAGAAACTCGGCGAGCCGCCGGGCAACCTCGTCGGGTCGGTCGAGATGAGGGGCGTGATCAGCGCCTCCGATCAGCGCGACGCCCGCGACGGTGGCATTCTGCGCCTTGAACTCACGGGCGACGTCGACGTACTTCTCGTCGCGAATTCCGACGATGTACAGCGTGGGTAGGCCCAGGCCATACGGGACATTCCACAGCGACAACTGCCGGCCGAGTGACAGACACACCAGAGCGCGACTCCAGCTGAACGCGCGATCCGCGGCCGCTTCCATGCGTCTCGCGCGCACCGCTTTCCATGGTCTCGTGCGACCCGGCCCGAACATCGGCGATGCGGCCCACACGTCCAAGAACGCGGGCGGGTCGTTGATCAGCGCCATCGCGCGCTCCGTATCGAGTTCGAGGCGCTCGCGTTGCGCGATCGGATGTTCGATCCCCGGATGGGCGCCGATGAGCGCGAGCCGCCGCACGCGCGCGGCGTGGGTGCCCGCGACGTACAAGGCGAGGCGGCCGCCCATCGAGTAGCCGACGAGGTCCACGACCTCCGCCGGAAACGCCGCCACCACCCACTGGGCGGCCTCGGCGAACTCGTATTCGCGATCGTGGTCCGCCGATTCGCCGTGGCCGGGCAGATCGACCGCGAACACCGAGCGATCGGCGAGCTCGGCGGCCGCCGCGAGGGCCTCGAAGTCGGCACCACACCCCAGCCACCCGTGCAAGAGCACGATCGGAACCCCTTCTCCCTCGCGCAGCTGTCGGACGTGAAGTTTCACAGGCGGTCGGCAATCTCTTCGACGTTGAGCCCACCGGGATACGCGTACGACACGTGGCAGTCGTAACCGTAGGCGACGACCCCAAATGCGGTGTCGGCGTCGAGCTTGTGGAACCCATCCTGGACCTCGATCACCGCGGCCGACCACGCGCCCGAGGCGCCGACTGGTGTCCACGCCGACGCCGGGATCAACTCACCATCGAGCGTGACCGGGCGACCCGTCCGCGCGATCACGTTGAGGTAATCTTCCTCGTAGTCGTCCGGCGTCAGCACGAGGTACTCGCGGCGGAACTGATCGGTGGGCACGCCCACCGTCATCGCCGGATCACCGATCCCCGTGGGGTTGTTGGCGTCGATGCCGGTGTTGCAGATGCGCGGAATGCCGATCCAGTTGGACCCCACCATGTACTGCGCAACCATCACGGGCTTGTTCGCGCCGAGCAGGAAGTGCTTCGTCGATTCGAACTGGCGCCATTCGCCGGCGTCCAACGTGCGGCCGTGCACGCCGTCCAACGGCGGATCGGTCTGAATCTGCGTGTTGTCCTCCGTCGCGACCACGCGCCAGATCTCGGGCTCCGGGGTCGCGGACGTCGCCCGCGGTTTGTATTTGGTCCCCACGTAGGTGTTCCCCCACGACTCGACCGGCAGCAGGATCGATTCGATGTGATCACATCGATTGACGCCCTGCACGACATTGCCGCATTGGTGCCCGCCAAACACCGTGACGGGAAACTCCGCCACGATGTGGGTGCCCGTAAGGTCGGGGCACGGGCTCACGCTTTGTGGCGGTCCCACCGAATCCTCCAGACAACCACTCTCGCGCGCCGCTTCGAGCTCGACCCCCGACGTCTCCAGATTCAGCGAATCTCCGGGGTTCAGGTCGAAGACCCGGACTTCGCCTGCCGCGATCTTCGGGATGTTCGGCCCGGCCACGATCTCGGCGCGGGGGGTAATCGTCACGCGATTCGGCGTCCCCGAGGAGTTCACGATCGTCAGGAAGCCGCGGATCGTGACCTGCCCTCCGCGGAACGGCCAGCTCATGCCCCAGTACTCCGTACCGACCGAATTCGTCGGCAGCAGCAGTGTGCCGTCGTTAGAGTACACGTCGAGGTTGTTCAAGGGGTTGAACTGGTAGGCGATCACGGGAACGCTACTCGTCAGCCGAATCGCCTTGTTCTTGAGCTGCCGAGTGCCCGAATGATCATAGCCGAGGGGGATCTCGTAGCTGCGGGCCTCGTTGGGCCCGATCGCGAGATCGAAGGCGCCCTGTGGCCCCGCCAAGATCTTCACATCAGAATCGCCCTCCCAGAACTGAATGTCGGCCACGACGGTCGGGTTCACGTTCGCGACGACGATCGCATGCGGCTTGGACAACGCATCTTCGTAGTTGTCGAGATCGACGGACCAGTACTCGCAGCCAATGTAGCTCGAGATCTTCTTGTTCAGCTCGCACAGCTCCTCGCACGCCCCGTTGAAGCACTCCGTGCCGCGCGGGCAGAACTCGGCGCCGACCCAGGCCCCCGCGGAGTTGCACACCTCGAGTTGTTTGGTGTCGACGCAGCGCTGAACGCCGACGTCACACTCCGGGATGCTGCAGCGGTCGTTCTCGCAGACCGCATTGCCCGGACAAACATCACGGATGATCGCGGTACCGGAGGGGTTGCAGTAGCGTTGCATGCCCTCGTCGGTGCAACCGTCGAACGCGCCCGGGGTGCAGATCTTGGGCGAGCACGTGCCATCCTGATCGTTGCAGCGCAACTCGCCCGTGCACTCCTCGTCGGTCCAGGCGCTCCCATCCGCGGCGCACACCTGCGAGGTGACAATGTCGAGACATTGACGCGCGTCAGGGCGGCAGAACGTCGTGATGTCGGGGCTTGCGTCGACGTCCGACGCACCGCCTTGATCTCGCTCCAGCAGGTGGCTGCCCGGGTTGTTCGGGCATCCCAGGACGGTGATGACGAGACTGAGTAGGAGGAAGCGGCGTCGGAACATGGCCGCACTATGCCACGCACCCGCGCAGGATTCACTTCGCTTGCGCACGGGACGCCGGATGCGGTGCCACGGGCTGCGCGCGGACGGTCAGATCTGGTGCGCGGAAGTGACAATTCTCGTCACCGCCCCACCGAAATTGCGACCGCACCCACGACAAATACTTTGCGTATCAACAGGCTAGCGCGTATCACGACACTGGCGTGATCATTGCTT
>JBFIHF010000078.1:0-20150 GCA_041601915.1 Bradymonadaceae bacterium | reverse complement strand
GGGTCCGGCTGAGCAGCACGCCTTCGCCGCCGGTCATTTCCGCGACGAGGTCGGACAGTCCGTCGAGCAGCGCGTCGAACGACGGCGCGGGTCCGAACGACGTCTCGAAGCACGCGAAGTTGGCGCGCACCCAGCTCTCATCGGCCGGCTGAAGCCCGCTGGGCAAGTCCCACTTGTTCAGACACACGACGACAGGTCGCGGCGCTTCGAGCAGTCCCTGCAGCTCCGCGCGGATCGCCGCGTCGAGCGGGACGCTGCGGTCGACCACCCACACGACGACGTCGGCGCTCAGGCCCAACGAGCGACTGCGCTCGATGCCGATCGACTCGACGCGGTCTGCGGTCTCGCGCAGTCCTGCGGTGTCCACGAGGCGGACCAGGACGCCGCTGAGCACCAACTCCTCTTCCAGCCAGTCGCGGGTCGTGCCGGCGACCTCGGTGACGATCGCGCGATCCGAGCCGTGCAGCGCGTTGAACAGGCTCGATTTGCCGGCGTTCGTCGGGCCGAGCACGACGACCCGCACCCCTTCGCGCTGGCGTCGGCCGCGGTCGAACTGGTCTCGCAGCACGTGCAACCCGCTCAGCGTGCGCTCGATGCGCACGAGCACTTCGTCCCGCTGGATCTGATAGACATGCTCCTCGTGGCTGAAGTCGAGCGCCGCCTCCACCAGCAACATCGCCTCCGTCACACCGGCGAGGTAGTCGCGGATCGCTTCACCGAGCGCGCCGTCGAGGTGCTCCATCGCCAGGCGGTGCGCGGACTCCGTCGTCGCGTTGATCAAGTCCGCGACCGCTTCGGCCTGGGTGAGGTCCAGCCGACCGTTCAGGAACGCGCGCTGCGTGAACTCGCCGGGTTCCGCGACACGCGCCCCCGCGGCCAGGCAGCGGTCGAGCACTGCGCGCAGCACGATCGGGCCCCCATGACACTGAAACTCGGCGACATCCTCGCCGGTGTACGAGTGCGGGCCGCGCATCAGCACGACGAGCGCGTCATCGACGCCTTCGATGCGTGAGAACCGCAATTTGTGGGACGGTTGATCGTCGGGCCAGCCGGCGACGAGCGCCGAGACGATCGGCGCCGCGGCGGGGCCGCTGACGCGGACGATGCCGACACCGCCGCGTCCGGGCGGTGTGGCGATCGCTGCGATGGTCGGCGTCTTCAACTCAGGACGGGTCGATCCGCAGCTTGCGGAACGAGCCGAAGCCTTCGCTCTCGGTCTTGATACCCTTCTGACCATCGAGCACGTTGTGCACCACGCGGCGCTCGAACGAGTTCATGCCCGCGACCACGATCGGCTGACCGACCTGGCGTGCGGCGGCGGCGAGTTTCGACGCGACCTCCTCGAGCCGGTCCGTTCGCTTCGCGCGGAACCCACCGACGTCGATCACGAGGTCGAGTTTGCGCCCGTCCGTCAGCGCCTGGCGCGCCAACGTCTGAATCGCTTCCAGCACTTTCGGGGAGCTCTGGTTGGCGCCCAACAGCACGTCGACACCAGGACCGGTGAGGTCGATCGTGACCGCCTTCTCCGTGGAGGTCGCGGCGACCGTGAGGTCCAGATTCATGCGCTCGAACATCCCGCCGAGCAGCGCCGTGGCTGCTTCGAGCAGTTTCTCCGGCGTCTCCGGAAGCTCGCGCGCTGGCCCGCGGGGCCGGTCGCGATCGCGGTCCCGTCGTCCCGAATCACGTCCACCGCGCTTCTCGTCCGAGCGTCGCCGCTCCGAGCGAGGCTTGTCGGACCGCGGCTTCGCGGTCTGCGACTTCTCCGTAGCGTCCGCGGCAGCTTCCACCGGCGGTGCATCGCTCTTCTTGCTGCGTGACCGCGTGCGGCGAGGCTTTGCTTCGGTCGCGTCGGCGTCCACGGAAGCCGTCTCGACGGTCTCCTTCTTCGAACGGCTGCTCCGCTTGGGCTTGTCCTCGGTCTCCACCTTCTTCGACCGCGAGCTCGTCGCGCGCGCCGGTTTGTCGGCAGCCGCTTTCGCAGCCGGCTTCGCCTTCGCGGCCGGCTTCGCAGCGGCTTTGGGGGCCGCGGCTTTCGCAGCGGTCGCGGCCTTGGGTTTCGCGGCAGCCTTGGGCTTTGCGGCGGCCTTCGGCGCGGCAGCAGCCTTCGGCTTTTCGGCAGCCTTCGGCTTTGCGGCAGCCTTCGGCTTTGCGGCAGCTTTCGGCTTCGCGGCAGCTTTCGGGGCCGCGGCAGCTTTCGTCTTCGCGGTCGCAGCTTTCGGCTTGGCGGCGGCCTTCGGCTTCGCGGCGGCTTTCGGCGCAGCTTTGGGCTTCGCAGCGGCTTTCGGCGCAGCGGCCTTGGGCTTCGCAGCGGCTTTGGGCTTCGCGGCCGCTTTGGGCGCGGCTTTCGGCTTGGCGGCGGCGGCGGCTTTCGGCTTGGCGGCGGCTTTCGGCTTGGCGGCGGCTTTCGGCTTGGCGGCGGCGGCCTTCGGCTTCGCGGCAGCTTTGGGTTTCGCGGCAGCCTTGGCTGCGGGCTTCGCCTTGCTGTCGGCGGCTTTCGCTTTCGATTTGGTCTTCTTGTCGTCAGCCATTTCTTTCAATCATCGGTGTTGGCGCTCACAGCGCACAAAGGGGATTACCGCAGGGTTCAGGCCGCTGCGGCTTTGGCGGCGTACGACCGCTTGATCATGTATTGCTGCGCGAGTCCGAGAACGAGACTCACCAAGTAGTAGAGAACCACGCCTGCTGGCAAGAAGAGCATGAAGACCGTGAACATCACCGGCATGATCTTCATCACGGTAGCCATCTGGGCCATCTGCGGGTTGCTGGCGTCGATCGTCATGAACTTCTGCTGCACGACCATCACGAGGCCCATCAGAATCGGCAGCACGAAGTAGGGGTCCGGGGCCGACAAGTCGACGTACCACAACGCGAAGTTCGCGTGATACAGCTCCACCGAGTTGAGGATCATGAAGTACAGCGCGAGCAGGATCGGGAACTGCAAGAGCATCGGCGCACAGCCCAGCGGGCTCACCCCGTGCTCCTTCCAGATCTTCATCGTCTCTTCGGCTTGGCGCTGCTGGTCGTCCTTGTGCTTCTCTTTGATCGCGGTCAGCAGCGGCTGCACTTCCTTCATCTTCTCGCTGTTGACGTAGACCTTCTGGTTGATCGGCCACGTCAGGATGCGAATGATGAGCGTCAGCAGAATGATCGCGAGGCCCCAGTTGCCGAGCCAGCCGTAGAAGAGCACGAGGGCCCAACGCAGCGGTCGGCACAGGAACGTCAGGATGCCGAAGTCGACGGCCTCCTCCAGCGACGCCCCCACTTCTTCGAGCCGGTCGTAGTCCTTCGGGCCCGCGTACAGCTGGTACTTGATCGACGTCTGCGCGCCCGGTTGCACGACGAACTCGCCGCCCACGATGCGCGTGCGCAGGTAGTCGGTGTCGACGTTCTCCATCAAGCACTTGTCGGCCTTCTCCAGCGGGATCGCGGCAAACAGGAAGTAGCGGTTGTTCACGCCGCCCCACAGCACGCCGTCTTCATCGAAGCTCAGCGGATCGGTGACGGACTCGAACAGCTCGCGCTCGAGGTCGTCACCCAACTTACAGAGACCCTCGAGACCGTTGGGCATCATGTCGAGCATGCTCCGCTCGATCGTCGGATCGTTGTGTCCGATGATGTCCAGCGCCAGCTTGTCGGCGATGACACCCTTGTCGAGCTGATTGCGAACCACGACCTCGAGGTCGATCATGTAGGCGTTCTTCGTGTTCAGCCGATAGATCTTGTCGACCTCGTACTGCCCGCCCGGATCGGTGTGTCGGTACGTGATCGTCGAGTAGGTCTCGCCGGTCGCGACACTCTCCTCGGGCACGAACGCCCAGACCAGGCCGCGGCGCAGCGCGATCGAGTTGTTCGCGAAGCTCAAGCCAAACGGGAAGTTCGGGCTGTCTTTGGGGAACGACTTCAGCAGGCTGCCTTCGGCGGCGTACTGCTCCGGCTGGATCACGTTGACGGCGATGACTCGCGCGCCGGCGGACGACAACTTCACGCGGAAGTCCTTCGTCTGCATCACGTGCTCGACGGCTTCGAGCTCCACAGCCGGGGTCGCGGTGGCGGTCGGTCGGGCTTTGAGCTGCGTCGGGACGTCACCGCTGGTGTTGCTGTCCGGGGTGCTGCCGCGGGTGGTGTCGCGGTCGCCCTGCGTCACGGCGCCGTTGTCGGACCCCGACGTGAGCGCGGGATCCGGCGGCGGTGGTGCGAAGAAGATCTGCCATACGACCAGAATGAGACCGCTCAACACCATCGCGGCGATGAAGCGCTTCTGATCGAATTCGTCTTGATTCTCTACCACCGAATCTCCACCGGTCATGGGACGGGGTCGTACCCGCCTGGGTGAAACGGATGACAACGTGCGATCCGCTTGGCGCCCATCCAGCTTCCCCTGAGAAACCCATAACTCTGGATCGCCTCAAGCGTGTACTGAGAGCATGTAGGCCGATACCGGCATGAAGCCGGGGTCAGCGGCGAAACTCGGCGCTGGTAGAACCGCACGAGCCCGATCGCCAGCCTCGCGGTCACTCCTCGACGTCCATGGACATCGAGGTCGTGGCTCGGAGGGTGCGGATCAGGGGACTCGGTCACTTCGGGACGCTCGCCTCGTTCATCAGTTTCAACAATTCATCACGCAGCACATCGAACCCCGGTTCTTCGGGGGCCGACTTTTTCACGATGACCACGAAATCCAAACCGCGTGGCAAGTCGTCCTTGTTCCGCCGGAAGATCTCGCGCAGACGCCGTTTCCATCGGTTCCGCCGGACGGCGTTGCCGACCTTGCGGCTTACAGTAAGGCCGAGTCGAGAGCAGTCCAGCGCGTTCTTCGCGGCGTAGACGATCAGGCGAGGGCCTGTAGATCGCTTTCCGCTACGGCTGACCCGTTTGAACTCCGATCGTTTCCGGAGCCGTTCGGCAGGGGGAAAGCGTTCGTCCAAGGAGGTCAAAACGTCCGATCACTTCCGGTGGCCCGTCGTGGACAGGCGCTGGCGACCGCGCGAGCGGCGACGGCGCAAGACTTCACGTCCGCCACGCGTCTGCTTGCGGGCGCGGAAACCGTGGGTGCGAGCGCGCTTCTTCTTGCTGGGTTGGTAGGTTCGCTTCGTCATCGTTTTACCTGGTTTTCGCGGAGCCTCTACGCCCCGTCATCCATTGTCCCGCCGACCGTATTTTCGCGCGATCGTAGGGCGCGGTAACTAAACACATCTGGACCCCCAACGTCAAGTCTTGCGCCGCGCACGTCACTTGCTACACGCCGGCGCTTCGCCGCGTCCCCGGTCGTCGCACGGCGTCAGCGTCAGCCGGCCCACCTCGCCGCCGCGCGCCGCCGCCCACAGCGCGCGATACTGCGCGCCACTGATCTGCTTGAGAAACTTCAGGTTCCGCAGGATGCGCTCGACCTTGTCCAGACGCGACGTCGCGATCTTGCCGCCGTCGATCCAGCCGCCGTAGCGGTGCGGATTCGGAAGGATCGCGGCGAGCAGTGCGACCTCCACGGGCTGAAGCCGGTTCGCCTCGACCCCGAAGTAGTGCTTCGCGGCCGCTCCGAGGCCGCGCGTCGCCGGCCCCCATTCGGCGATGTTCAGGTAGATCTCCAGGATCCGTCGCTTGGGCACCGCCGATTCGAGTCGCCACGTCAGATAGGCCTCCTGAATCTTGCGGGCCAGCGTGCGATCCCCGTCCAAGAACAGGTTCTTGGCGACCTGCTGCGAGATCGTGCTCCCCCCGCGCGTCGGACGTTTGTCCCGCAGGTTGTGCACCATCGCGCGCTGCAGTCCGATCCAATCGAAGCCGTCGTGGGAGAAGAATTTCGCGTCTTCGGCGGCCAGCACTACCTCCCAGGTCGACTTGCCGATCGCGGACAACGAGGTCCACTCGGCAAACTCGCGCATCGGCGGCGGCCCCGACGCCCCGATCTGCGTGACGTTGGCCACGCCCTCGCGGGCGACCTGGACGTCCCCGCCGAGCTCGCCGGTCAGCACGAGGCTCTCCGGATAGGCCGAATGGCCGGCGGCCTGAACGCCAAATCCAAACGTCCCGCGGATGTCGGCCCCCAGCGCCAGTTCGGTCCACTGCGCGGGGAGCGCCGCGACGAGCGTCGCCACGTCTTGCTCGGGCAAGTCCACGCGCCCGTCGAACGCCAGTCCGTCGGCGGCGTCGACGAGCTGCAGCGAGACCTCCAGCGGCTTTGCCGTGCCGACCGAGAACGCCGCGCGCTGAATGCTCGCCGCACGGCCCCGCGCGTCGATGAACGCGTGGAGCTCGAACCGACCGTCGGCCACGTCGAGCACTTCCCCGGTGAACGGCACCCGTAGCGTGACGCGGTCGACCCGCAGGTCCGCCTCGACCCCTAGCGTTCGATGGCGCATATCCCAGCCGATGCCGAACGTCCCGAGCATGCGCCCGGGTTGGACGTGCTCGGCAAAGGGCGCGAGGTGCCAGACCGACTCCAGCGGGAAGTCGTCGGCCGCGAAGTCGACGACGAAGTCTTCGGCGTCCCAACTCCACGTTGATCGCAGCTTGCCGCCATCGGGCGCGGCGAGCTCGATGCGCCCGTCGAGGTGGCCGGTGTCCATCGAGTAGCGGAAGGCCGACTCCGTCACGCGAACCGCGAAGTCGCGCGTCTCCGCGTCGACGAGCGCCATCTCGGGCGCGCTGAGCGCGAGCTGGCCGCCGCGCCGCGTCACGTCGGCGACCGGCGCCGTCACACGCACGTCATCGCGCCACGCCGGCAGGCCGAGTTCGACGTCCTCCAGCGCCACGACGTTCTCGCAGCTCAGGCACATCCGAATGTCGCGCACCTGCAGGGACACCGGCCAGCCGATGCCGTCCGCGGGCGGCGCGACCCAGCGATCGATCTGGGTGCGCGTCTGCGGCTGCAGCCGATAGATCCCGTCCTGCGCAACGATCGAGAACGCGACCCCATCCGGAAGTCGCCCGTATCCGGCCAGCCGCGAGACCGGCTCGCCACGCGAAAACTCGAACTGCACCCGCGTCAGGTCCAACGGATAGCTGCGATAGGCGTCGTTCAGCGCGACGACTTCGATATCGCTCAGCCGCACCGCGATCGGTCGGGCATCGGCCGGTGGTGTCGGGGCACGTTTCTGGGCCGCGGGCCCCGCTTTGGGCTTCGCCGTGGTGTCAGACCAGGGCACGATCGCCACGACGCCGCGGTGCACGGCGACTTCGTCGAGCACGACCTCGCCGCCAAACAGCGAGCCGAGGGTCGGCGTGATCACGATCGATTCGAAGTCCGCCTCGACCGCAAAATCGCCCCGCGGCACGCGCAGGGAGACGCGCTCGAGTTCCACACCCCAGAGGCCGTCAGGCCCCACGGTGAGGATCTCGACATCTGCTCCAGCTGTCGCCGCGCGTGCCTCGATGGCGGCGCGCACACGCTCGCCGATCACCAGCTCCGTTCGGGCCAGCATACTCAGCGTCACCAGTAGAACTGGTGCGCCGATCCCTGTGATCAGCGCGTAGCGATCGAGCCGCATCATGGGGGTAAGCTAGCAGTCCCGCGGCCAATTCACTAGAATGGCGTGTCCGCCTCCCCGACGACCCCTGATGACAACGCCCACCGACCGAGACCTCGACGCGTTTCGGCATGTCGGAGATCCGCTCGCCGACGCGGTGGTCGCCGAGTGCGCCCGCCTCCGTCGGCGCGGCGACCCCGTCGAGCTCATCGAGGAGCTCGCGCGCGAGGACTTCGAACCCGCGGTTCACCTGCTTCATCACGTCCGAACCGTGCCGGCGTGGGTCGACTTCGCCGCGATGCGGCCCGCGTTCGACGTGGCGCTGCAGAACGTCATCCCCAGCGGGATGGCGCTGATGGCCGGTTCGCTCGTCGAGAGTTACGTCTCCGGCCGCGGCGCGAAAGTGTTGGTCGCGACAGGGCGGTTGCGGACGGACACCCTGCGGCGGCTGTTCGAGACGGCCAAGTTCGCCTCCGATCTCGCCCTGGACGGCGGCGCCCAGCCCGGCACCGTCGCGTGGCGGAACGTGGTCGCGGTGCGCGTGATGCACGCGTGGGTGCGTCACGGCCTGCGGAATCGCGCGGACTGGGACCATGACAAGTGGGGATTGCCGATCAACCAGGAAGACTACGCCGCGACACTGTTCATGTTCAGCCTCGTCTATCGCCGCTCGCTGGAGCGGCTCGGGATTCCGCTCACCGCGTCCGAGCACGCCGGGGCGCAACTCAACTGGCGCTACGTCGGCTGGTTGCTCGGCGTCGACGAGGCGCTGCTCCCGACCGATTGCGCAGACGAAGCGCGACGGTACGCGACGATGATGCGCCGGAACTACACGCCGGACGACGACAGCCGGGCGCTGGCGCTGAGCCTGCTCGATGCGATGAGCGGAAACGCCCCGTTCTTTCTGCCTCGCGGAGCCCTCCACGCCTTCAGCCGTCGGCTAGTGGGCGACGAGCTCGCCGACGCGCTCGGAATCGAGCGGTCGCGACGCTGGGACCTCGCGGTGGGTGGGAGTCGTGCATTGACCGCCGTGGCGGCCGGTGCGGCACGCCGAACGGGGCCGGTCTCGGTGTGGTGCGGAGCGCGTCTCACGACCGGCATCGTGTCGCTGACGCTACCGGGCGGGACCCGCTTCGCACACGGTGACTGACCGCGGTCATCGACCGACGGCAGCGCCCAGAATCTCCCACGATGCCCGCTGAACGTTGCGGAATCCGTTGGCGTCTGGGATCAGCGACAACAGGCCATCCCAGCCCGCATCGCCGCGAAAGTCCGCCGGGATCGGCTCGGCCACGAGTCCCGCCCGATCACAAAGCGCCTGGACGCGGCGCATGTGCCAGGCCGACGTGACGATCCCGAGCCGACTCCAGTTCCGCTCCTCAGCCATCGCCTTGTACGCGACGACTTCCTGCGCGCTGTTCTTCGGGGCCGCGATCTCGACGATCGCCTCGGCCGACACACCCATGTCCACCAGGATATGCGCGGCTTCACGCGCGACGTCGCGTTGACGGCCAATGCCGAGGATCGTCGAGCCGGACGTCACGAGCACCCCGACTTCCCGCTGCCGAAACACGCGGGCCGCCGTCAGCAGCCGATCGCCGGCGTCACCCAGTCGGGCGGAGCCGCTCGCGCTCTGTGTGGTGCTGCCACCGAGCACAAACACGGCATCCAGGGGGCCACCATCATAGCGATCCGCAGCGACGTAGTCCGACTCCAGCCAGCCCAGCATCGCGCCACCCAGCGGGGCGTTGCCCACGACGGTCAGCAGCACGAACAACACCGCCGCCGCCGCACAACGCCGCCGTTCGCGACGGACCCAGAAGCCGAAGCTCAACGCGGCGAGCCCGAACCAGCAGGCGCCGGTAGGCATCGCGAGACGCCCGGCCACCTTGCCGAGGTACAGCGCACTGGGGACCATCGCGAACGAACCGACGAGCAGGACCACCGCGACCAACGCGAGTCCGATCGACCGCATGCGGTCGGGCCGAGCCTTCCACGCGGCGTCCGCGAGCACCGCGGCGATTACCCAGCACACAAATGTGATCATCGGTCCGATTGCATCGAGGTCCTCAACGCGCTAATCGATGTGCCCCCGTGTGGCAACTCACAAGTGCCACCGACGACCGACGGTATACGATGCGATTCCTCCATCCCGAACGTGATGCTCTGCTGGAGCTCTCCCTCGACGACGTGTTCATCGTGCCGGGCTACTTCGACGGCACCTCGCGTCTCGAAGTCGACCTGTCCCCGCCGGACTTCCTCGGCTCGTCCCACCCCGTCGTCAGCGCGAACATGAACGCCGTGACGGGCAAGCGGATGGCCGAGACCCTCGCCCGCTACGGTGGCCTCGGGGTATTGCCGCAAGACATGGCGCTGGAGACCGTCGACCGCATCGTGGCGCATATCAAACAGGCCGATCCCCGCTTCGACACCGCGTTGGTCGTGACGCCGCAGGCCACCGTGCGTGACGTACTCGGGATCATTCGCAAGCGCGCCCACGACATGGTGGTCGTCGTCGACGACGACCACAAGCCGATCGGCGTCGTCACCCATCACGACCTGCGCGAACGCGACCAGTACTCGACCGTCGAGGGCTTCATGACTCGCCGACCGGTGACGGCGCGTCGCGACATCACCAACCGCGCGGCGTTCATGATGATGGAGCAGGCGCGAGTTCGCGCGGTCCCCGTCGTCGATGACCGCGGTCAATGTTGCGGAATCATCAGCCGCGCCGACTCGATTCGCCTCGAGCTCCTGCAGCCGTCGATCGACAGCAAAGGGCGCCTGCAGGTCGCGGCGGCCCTCGGAATCTCCGCGGGCGCCGCCGACGATGCCCGACAGCTGGTGGAGATGGGCGTCGACGCGCTGGTGCTCGACACCGCGCACGGACATCAGCGGCGGATGCTCGAAGCGATTCGCGCCACTCGAGCCGCGGTCGGCGAAGGGTTTCCGATCATCGCCGGCAACGTCTGTACCGCCGAAGGTACACGGGCGCTGCTCGATGCCGGCGCCGACGTCGTGAAGGTCAACGTGGGCCCCGGGGCGATGTGTACCACCCGCATGCAGACCGGCTGCGGGCGTCCCACGTTTTCGGCGGCCCGTGCATGTGCCGAAGAAGCGGCCAAACACGGCAAGTGGATCTGGGCCGATGGCGGCGTCAAGCATCCGCGCGACGTGGCGCTCTACCTCGCCGCGGGCGCCGCACGCGTGATGATCGGCACGATGCTGTGCGGGACCTACGAGAGCCCCGGCGACATCAAGGAAGACCCGCATGGCCGACTCTACAAAGAGAACTACGGCATGGCCTCCGCGCGCGCCGTGCGCGATCGCGTGGGCGACGCCGACCTCTTCGAACAGGCCAAGAAGGCGTTCTTCCGCGAAGGCATTTCGTCGTCGCGGATCTTCCTGCACCCGGGACGCGAAAGCGTCGGCGACATCCTCATCGACACGATCACCGGCGTGCAGTCCTCGCTCACCTACGCCGGGGCCCTCAACATCCCGGCGTTCCACGAAAGGGCCTGCGTCGGGATCCAATCCGCGTCCGGTTTCCATGAGGGGACCCCGCACGGGCGCGAGCGCTGACTCCAACCCAATGTGCCATGGTGCATGACACAACGTACGACGAGTGTTGCCGTAGCGCGCCATGTCAAAGGGGGAGCGGGCCTTCCGATGTTCGGGTGCGGAGCCCAAACTCTTGTGGCGTTCGCCTGTGCCGCGCAGGTTGACGGCGATCGGCGACGTTGGTATCACTGACCACGGTCAGTGACGGCCAGCCCACATCGGAGCGAAGGAATGCCAACCAGAGAAGAGCGCAAGCTCGCCACCAAACAACGAATCTACTCCGCCGCAGAGAAGCTCTTCCTCGACCAGGGCTTCGACGACACCTCCGTCGCCTCGGTAACCCAGAAGGCCAAGGTCGCCAAGGGCACGTTCTTCGTGCACTTCCCGTCCAAAGTCGAGTTGCTTACCGCGATGGGCGAGGAGCAGTTGGAGCGCGCCCTCGATGCGATCGAAGGCGCCGACCGCCGCGACACCTGGCCGTTCAGTCGCCAGATCGATCACGTGTTCCGCACCCTCGCGCGCACCGTCGACGCGTCGCCCGATCTGATGCGTCTCGTCGTCGTGCAGCGGGCGTTTGATGTGGGACCCACCGACGGCAGCTCCCACGAGCGACTCAGCGGGTTGCTCGTCGAGCTGATCAAGAGCGGCAAGCGCAGCAACGACCTCCGCGCCGACGTCCTCGCCGACCGGATGTCCGCGTATCTGATGGGCGTCTGGAAGACGGCGCTCGAGCAGTGGGCGGGCCGCGGCGGCAACTTCGAGCGTTGGCTCATGGAGTCCGTACGCCTCGCGTTCGACGGACTGGCGCCGCGCTGAACACCGCCTATTGATCTCCGGGGGCCCTCGGAGTTAGTACTCCACGAATCGTTGTGTCCTTACCCCAGGTGGCGGAATGGCCGGACATAGTAAATGGGCGAACATCAAGCACCGCAAGGCCCGCGAGGATGCCAAGAAGGGCAAGTCCTTCACGAAGCTCGTCAAGGACATCACCTCGTCGGCGCGCCGCGGTGGGGGCGACCTCTCCATGAACCCCGAGCTGCGGCTCGCGGTTCAGAAGGCCAAGGAGGGGAACATGCCGAGCGAGAACATCGAGCGCGCGATCCTCAAGGCCACCGGCCAACTCGAAGGCGTCACGTACGAGAGTTTCTCCTACGAAGGCTACGCGCCCGGCGGCGTCGCGATCATGATCACCGGCGCGACCGACAACCGCAATCGCACCGTCGCCGAGGTGCGCCACATCTTCAACAAGCACGGCGGTAACCTGGGGCAGGACGGCTGCGTCGCCTGGATGTTCAGCAGCAAAGGCATCATGAGCATCGAGGCCAGCGGCGAGCAGGTCGACAAGTTGATGGAACTCGCGCTGGAGCATGGCGCCGACGACCTCGAAGACGAGGACGGCATCGTGACGATCACGACCGAACCGCACGATTACCCGCGGGTCCGTGAGGGGCTCATCGCCGGTGGGTTCACAGAGTTCCTGACCGATGAAGTCCAGATCGTCGCCGAGACGAATGTCACCCCCGACAGCGTCGCCGACGCCAAGAAGGCGTGGCGCATCATCGAGTTCCTCGAGGAGTATGACGACGTCGAGACCCTCGCGCACAACCTCGAGATGACCGAGGAACTCGCCGAAGCCCTCGAACAGTGACGATCAGCTCTTCTTGCCGAACAACGCTTCGAGCTTCGACTTCGCGTCCTGCACCTCGTCGCTGACCTCGACGCGGTCTGTCCGCGGCTCGTAGTAGGTGCAGTAGTTGGCGCGCGTCTTCACGTGCACGTACTCGGCGCTCGTCTCACGACACTGATTCGACACACTCGCGTCGTAGTGCCGGCAGCTCATACAGACCTTCACGTCTTCGCCGCACTTCAGGCAAGTGTCCGACCGGAACACCGCGTCGGTCTCGATCACCTCGCCGCACTTCCAGCAATGGAGCGTAAACCTCGCCATCTCAGAACTCCGCGTTACGTGGGGTCCGTGGGAACGGGATGACCTCACGAATGTTTTCGATGCCCGTCGCGTACTGAATCGCCCGCTCGAAACCCAACCCGAACCCGGCATGCGGCACGGTGCCGTAACGCCGCAGGTCGCGGTACCACCAGTAGTCGGCGACGTTGAGCCCACTCTCGGCGATGCGCGCATCGAGGACGTCGAGCCGCTCTTCGCGTTGGCTGCCGCCGATGATCTCACCGATGCCCGGCGCGAGGACGTCCATCGCCGCAACCGTCCGGTTGTCGTCGTTGAGTCGCATGTAGAACGCTTTGATCTCCTTCGGGTAGTTCACCACCGCGACCGGACCGCCGACGTGGTCGGTCAACCAGCGCTCATGCTCGGACTGCAGATCGGTGCCCCAGGCCACCGGATACTCGAACTTCGCGTCGGCGCCTTGGAGACGTTCCACCGCATCGCCGTACTCCATCCGTGTGAAATCGGATTCCACGAACGCCTGGAGGCGATCCGCGACGCCCTTGGAGACGAACTTGTTGAACATCTCCATGTCTTCGCCGTTGTCGGCGAGCACTCGAGCGAAGATCGACTTGAGGAACTGTTCGGCGAGGTCGGCGTCGTCGTTGAGATCGGCAAACGCGATCTCCGGTTCGATCATCCAGAACTCGGCGAGGTGCCGACGGGTGTTGGAGTTCTCGGCGCGGAAGGTGGGGCCGAACGTGTACACGCGGCTCATCGCGCAGCAGAACGTCTCCACACTGAGCTGACCGGACACCGTGAGGTGCGTCTCCCGGCCGAAGAAGTCCTTCGAGTAGTCGATGCCCCCTTTGTCGTCGCGCGGCAGGTTCTGCATGTCGAGCGTCGAAATCCGGAACATCTCGCCGGCGCCTTCGGCGTCGTTGGCGGTGATGATCGGCGTGTGGATCCAGTAGAAGCCCTGCTCGTGAAAGAAGTCGTGCACCGCTTTCGCCAGCGTGTGCCGGATCCGGGTCACGGAGCTGATGAGGTTCGTGCGCATCCGCAGGTGTGCGTTCTCGCGCAGGTGTTCCATCGAGTGCCGCTTCTGCGGCATCGGGAACGTCTCGGGGTCGTCGACCCAGCCCACGACGCGGAAGTCACTCGGCTTGAGCTCGACCGCCTGGCCCTTCGCGGGCGACTCGATCACCGTCCCGCGCACGGAGACCGAGCACGAGGTCGTGAGGCGCGTGACCTCGGACTCGTAGTTCGCGAGCTCGGCGTCCGCGACGACCTGCAGGTTGCCGAGGCACGAGCCGTCGTTGATCTGGACGAACGACAGGCCGGCGTTCGAGTCGCGGCGCGTGCGCACCCACCCCTCGATCAGGACCTCGGAGCCCACCGGTACGTTGCCGGACAGCACATCTACAATTCGGGTGTTTCGCTGAGTCATCGTCGCTACCTCGTACGAGCCTTCCACGGTGTATCCATTGCGCGGGACGAGCGCAACCCGGGCGCCTCGTGCAAAACAGCGAGCGATGCGCTATCTCAACCCCATGAGAATCGCGACCTGGAACATCAACGGCATTCGCGCTCGACTGGAGTTTGTCGAGCGGTGGCTCGCCGAACGTCAGCCGGACATCGTCGGGTTTCAGGAGCTCAAGTCCGAGGAAGCCGACTTCCCGTTCGATGAGCTGGCGCGCTGCGGCTATCACGCCGTCATTCACGGCCAGAAAGCGTGGAACGGCGTCGCGGTACTGTCCCGCGAGCCGGTCGAACTCATCCAGACCGGGTTACCCGGACGCGAGGCCGACGGGGCGCGGCTGTTGGCCGCTCGCCGAGGCGATATGCGGTTCATCACGATCTATTGTCCCAATGGGAAGAACGTCGACCATCCCGACTTCGCGGAGAAGCTCGCCTGGTACGACGCGCTGCAGGCCTACCTCGTCGAGCACCATGACCCCACGGAACCGCTGGTCTTGTGCGGCGACTTCAACGTCGTCCCCGCCGCGATCGACTCGTGGAGCGAAGACTTGCTCGAAGGAGCCATCTTCCACACGGTCGCCGAGCGCGAGCGAATTCAACGGCTGCTCGACTGGGGGCTCGTCGACGTCTGGCGAGAGCGCGAGCCCGCCAAACCCGGGTTTACCTGGTGGGACTATCGGCAGGGCGCGTTTCGCAAGAAGCGCGGGCTTCGCATCGATTTCCTGCTCGCGACGCGCCCGGTCGTCGACCGCGTTCAGTTCGTGCAGCCTGACGTCACGTGGCGACAGTACATCGGGGAGCTCAAGGCCTCCGACCATGCACCGCTATACATGGACCTCGGGGAATGAACGCCTGGGACGGCGACGGCGTGGTCGACGCGGAGCTCGCGCGCACCCTCGTCGAACGCACGGGGCTGCCGGTCGACGACTGCACGTTGTTCGGGGAAGGCTGGGACAACGTCGCGTTTCTCGTGAACGACGAGTGGGTGTTTCGGTTTCCACGCCGTGAGGTGGCCGCGGAGCTGCTGCAGCTGGAGTTGGCGGTGCTCCCCCGACTGCACGGCCACCTCAGCATCCCAACGCCGCTGCCGACCTGGGTGGGGGAGTCGTCCGCCGACTTTGAACGCCCATACTACGGCTACGCCCTGTTGCGCGGCACGACCTTGTGTCGCGCCGAACGCAGCGACGTTTCGCGTCGCGCGCTCGCGCCGGCGGTCGGTGCCTTCCTGCGTGAACTTCACGATCTGGCCCCCAGCCTCGTAAGACCGGTGCCACTGGATGAGCATGACCGCACCGATCCGGACCGTCGACGTGCACGGATCGCGGAGCGGCTCGCCGAGGTGCGGTCCCACGGCTTCGACGTCTCCACGTCGTTCGACGAGTTGGCCGACGAACTCCACGCCCGGTATGTGCCGGGACGTCGGCACTGCTGGGTGCACGGCGACCTGTATGCCCGGCACCTGCTCGTGCACGACGTCTCGGTGACCGCGGTCATCGACTGGGGTGATGTGCACGTCGGCGACCTCGCCCTGGACCTCAGCGTCGCCTGGAGTACGTTCGATCAGCAGGGGAGGGCGGCGCTCTTCGCCGCCTACGGCGGGGTCGAGACGGACGTCGTCGTCCGCGCCCAGTTCAAGGCGTTGCACTACGCCGTGACCTTCCTCGCCTACGGCCATTCGATCTCGGACGATGCACTCATCGCCGAGGCGCACGGCGCGCTGCGCCGCATCGAGTCGTCCCGCGTGGGGTCGACGTAGGTCGTCGGGGTGCGTATAACCGGGTGCAACTGTTCTCTCCGAGTTTCTCATGATCAGCAAACCGATTATCTCCGTTGAAGCTGCCGCGGCGCTGGTGCCCAGCGGAGCCACCGTTCTTATCGGTGGATTCGGGTTGACCGGCAATCCCGTCAACATCGTGCACGCCCTGTGCGAGTGCGACGTCGACTCGCTGACCGTGGTCACTAACAATCTCGGCGAACCGGGTTTCTCCGCCGGTCGACTGCTCGAACGAGGGAAAGTGGTCGGTGCGATCGGCAGCTACTTCACGTCGAATCGGGTCGCCGTGCAACGCTGGCTCGATGGAGCGCTGAAGGTGAAGCTGTTGCCTCAGGGCAGTCTCGTCGAGGCTATTCGCGCCGGCGGGTACGGCATCGGGGGGTTCTACACCCCGACGGGTCTCGGCACGGATATCACTCAGGGGGACGAGACCAAGGTCATCGACGGCGAGGAGTACGTGTTCGTGCCGGCCATCCGGGGGGACGTCGCGCTGATTCGCGCCCACCGGGCCGACAAGGCCGGTAACCTGCACTACCGGCGCACCGACCGAAACTACAACCCGGTCATGGCGACGGCCGCGTCGCTCGTCATCGCGGAGGTCGAAGAGATCGTCGAGATCGGGGAGCTGCGTCCCGACGAGGTGCACACGCCCGGCGTGTACGTCGACTACCTCGTTCAGGCCCCGCTGCGCGTCGAGGACCTCGGGTCATCGGCCGACGTCGGCTCCGACGACGAGGCCGATCCCGTGCGCGTCGCGATCGCCAAGCGAGCCCTCGCCGAGCTCGCGGTCGGCGACGTGGTCAACCTCGGCATCGGGATTCCCACGCTGATCGCGGACTTCGTCACGCCCGCCCACGGTCTCAACCTGCACACCGAAAACGGGATGCTCGGCGTCGGTCCGGCCCCATTCAGCGGTGGCGCTCTCGACTACCCCGTCAACGCCGCGAAACAGCCCGTGACCGCGCTTCCCGGCGCGTCGTACTTCAACAGCGCGGACTCGTTTGGACTCGTCCGCGGCGGACACCTCGACGTCGCCGTGCTCGGTGGCCTGCAGGTCGACCAGCACGCGAGCCTCGCCAACTGGGCCGTGCCTGGCCGCCCGGTGCTCGGCGTTGGCGGCGCCATGGACCTCGCGCGCGGCGCGCGACGACTGATCGTGACCATGACGCACCTCGGCAAGGATGGGCGTTCGAAACTCGTCCCGCAGATCACCCTGCCGGCGACCGTGCACGGGCGCGTCGATACGCTGATCACTGATCTTGGCGTCTTCCGGTTCGCGGACGGGCGCATGATCCTCACCGAACTCCTGCTCGCCGAAAACCTCGACGAGGTGCGCGCAAAGACCGCGGCGACTTTCGATGTGTCGCTCACAACCGCATAACACCCGTCCCACTGCTCCACCGCTCCACTGCTCCGCTGGTCCGCTGGTCTGCTGGTCTGCTGGTCCCCGATCAAACTCAAACTGGACCCGTGCTCAAACCAGGAACGCCCACGCGAAGCGCCAAGGAGCGTACTTTCACGGGTACTTGGCACTTGGCACGTGGCCCTTGCCGGCGCGCGAGCCGAAGTGCCTGGGCGCGCGGCCGGCTGCTTGGCGCTTCGCGTGGTGGCTCGCCGGCCTGAGCACGGGTCCAGTTTGAGTTTGATCGGGGACCAGCAGACCAGCAGACCAGCGGACCAGCGGAGCAGGTGGGTTACCGTGGAGAGATCTCGAGGCCGTGGGTGGAGAAGAACTGCCAGATCACCTCGGGGAGCGGGAAGTCGGTGCTTCCGTTGTCGCACTTCTGCACGTCCCAGACGCGGTTCGCGGACCCCGGCCAGACGCGCCCGCCCGCGGCGAGGCAACTGACGAACGGGCTCTCGCACGTCCAGGTGACGCACTGGCTCTTCCCCTGTTCGTAGTACGGCTTCTGAGGTCCCGCACACCCTTGGTACCGGCGCCAGCGCTGCTCTTTGTCGGCGAGCGACTCTCGCGGCCCACCCATACACCCGCGGCCGCCCTTCACTGGATTGTAGCCGTCGTCGGACGCATTGACGTGGAGGTACGGGATTTGAACCGGCGGCGGGTCGCATCGCGGGATCAGTCCAGCATCACGGTGTCCGTGGCTCGCCATCGCCGTGACCGGATACTCGCACCCCAACTGCTCGATGGCGATCCCTCCCGCTCCGTAGCCCACCGCATAGATGCGCGCAGGATCGATGCAGAGTTGCCGAGTCGTCTCCGTGATGGTGTCGACCACGTAGCGCAGCGAACCGCCCCACGGACCGATGTAGTCGCCCTCCGGGGCAATGATCACGACGCCGTCGCGGTCGGCACGCTCCACGAAGCCGCTGTACCGAACGAAGTCGCTCGGGCCTTCCCCTGCTTCGTGGAACAGCACGAGCAAGGGTCGTGGCTCTCGCCCGTCGTAGCCCGAGGGGAGGACCGTGCGCCATTTGGTCGTGCTCAGCCCTTTCATCGCGCTGAGGCGTCCACGCCTGACGAATGGAACCTCGCCGTTGCACCCGGGAGTCATGCCTCCGTCCGTCCCGCCATCGAGCGCGACGGCGGCGGTCTCCACCGTCAGCGGGGCCGTGGGCGTGGGCACGGGCAGCGTTAGTGGCGTGCGCAACACCCGTCGCGCGACCGGTGCGGGTGCGGGGTCCGGTGTCCGACTGCTCACGACGACGACGGCCACTGCGCAGACGACCGCCACCGCGGCACCAATCGCCACGAGCCGCCACGGCGGCGCGGTCGGACGGTCGTCGTGAGCGGGCCGAGCCGCGATCACGACCGACGCCGGCGCCACCGGCCGGCCCTCGAGTTCGGCGAGGACCGCCAGCGCGTTCGGGTAGCGCGCCGCCGTTTCGCGCTCCAACAGGCGGTACACGATCTGTGCAAGGCGGGGATCGACGCGGTCGTCCTCCTCGAACCGCACCGGTTGGTTCGAACCGAGGGACTTGAGGTGATTCGCCGGCCGGCCGGTCAGCATCTCGAACGCGACCAGCCCAAGGCTGTACAGGTCCGACGCCGCCGTGAGCCGCCCCCCGAACAGCTGCTCGGGGGCCGAGAACCGCACGCTACCCACGACATGCGCACTGGCCGTCACCGATGCCCGGCCCTCGGAGAACGGTTTGGCGATCCCAAAATCGAGGAGTTTGGCGAAGAACTCGTCGGCGCCAACGCGGAACACTCGGATGTTCGCCGGCTTGATGTCGCGGTGAAGAATCCCCGCGCCGTGAGCCTCCGCCAGCGATCGCAGCACCTGGATCAGGATGTGACGGGTCGTCTCGCTGTCCAGACGCCCGCCCGCGGCGATCAAGGCGTCGAGGTCGTGTCCCTCGACGAGCTCGAACACCAGATACAGGAGGCCGCCTTCGCTCGTTCCGAAGGTCTCCAGCCGCACGGTGTGCGGGTCGCTCAGCGTGCGCAGCGCCTGCACCTCGAACTCGAACCGCGCGACGCGGGTCGCGGAGTACCCCGCGCCATCGGGCAGCAGCACCTTGACCGCGACGGCTGCGCCGGACTGGAGATCTGTGGCCCGGAACACCTGGCCATACCCGCCAGCACCCAGAACTTCGTCGAGGCGGAATCTCTGATTCAGGCACTCCCCGGGCGCGGGCATCCTCACTGTAGAATCTCGCCGCCGGTCTCGAAGAAGTGCCAGATCGTCTCCGCATACGGGAAGTTCGCCGGCTCACCGTCGCACTTTTGCAAACCGTCCATGAACTTGCGCTGAACCCCCGGCCAGTTGTGCCCGCCCTGAAGGTGGCAGCTCACGTACGGCGCCGCGCAGTCCTCCCAGGTGACGCACAGCGCGACCTCCGTTTTGGATACGACCGTGCGCCGCTCCGAACACTGCAGCTTCGCGCGCCAAATCTTCTCCTTCTCCGCGAGCGGTATCTTGTTGGTGCCCGAACACGCTTTCCCCCCTTTGACGGGGTTGTACTTGTCGTGAAGCGGCGACAGCGTCAGGTAGGGGACCGG
>JBFIHF010000077.1:0-20313 GCA_041601915.1 Bradymonadaceae bacterium | reverse complement strand
TCAATTGGCTAATCGACTTGCTGTGACGATCCTGACCGCGCTCGCGGTCAGCTGCGCCCATTCCGGCCCTGCGGACCTCCCGCCGAGCGCTTGTCCGCCCGGTGCCATCGAACAAGGCGCTCCACCACCGCTTGGAACCGAACACGGTTGCGCGATCGGCGATCGGCGCGAGGGGCTGTGGACGACGTGGTCTGCGGACGGCGTGCGGACACGCGAGACCCTCTGGGGCGGCGGCATGCGTGACGGACTCGAGCGCGCGTGGCACGTCAACGGCGAACCCGCCCATCGTGGCGCCTACCGGCGCGGCAGCAAACACGGCGAGTGGCGGACCTGGTACGCCAGCGGACAGATCGAGTCGCGGGGCACCTACGCCGACGGCGAGCGAGACGGCCTCTGGCAGACCTTTCATCTCGACGGTGCGCCGCGCTCCGAAGGCAACTATGTGGAGGGGCGCCGCGAAGGGCCGTGGAAACATTGGCGAGCGGGCCGCCGGCTGGCGAGTGAGGGCTCCTATCTCGACGACCGCGAAGCCGGCGAATGGACCTTCTGGCACGAGTCCGGCAGCCGTGAATCCGCGGGTACCTACGAGGGCGGGGTGCCGAATGGACATTGGCGCTTCTACTTCGAAACCGGCCCGATCGAGCGGGAAGGGGAGTACCGCGATGGGCAACCCTGGGGACCGTGGACCGAGTATTTCGTCAGCGGCGGGGTGAAGTCTCGCGGGGTCTATGAGGCGGGCACCGAGCACGGCCGCTGGGAGTTCTTTCACGAGTCCGGCGAGCTCGAGTCGAGCGGGGAGTACGATCTGGGGATTCCGATCGGAACGTGGACGTTCTACGACGCGGCCGGACACAAGCTCGAGGAAGGAGCCTATCTCGACGGCACCGCCCACGGCGTCTGGACGGGCTATCACCCCGGCGGGGCCGTCCGATATCAGGGCGAGTACGAGAGCGAAATGCGGGTCGGCCGGTGGCTGTTCTTCCACGAAAACGGCGGCCGATCGTCCGAAGGCCACTACCGCGAGGGACTTCCTCACGCGGAGTGGACATGGTGGGCGCCCAACGGAGCACGAGTGGCGATCGGCAGATTCGAAGACGGCTTCAGAGACGGCAATTGGCATTTCTACCGCGCCGATGGTAGGCCTCGGGCGACAGGCAAGTACCAGAGCGGCCGTCGGGTCGGCGCGTGGTACCTGTACGAAGTGGGCGGAAAGCAGGAGATGACCTTCGACGATCCTCCTGCCGCTCTGAGCGAGCAGCCGCGTGGCCTACCGCCGCGCGGGTCATTTGATTGAGTCGCACATGGATCCCGCACAGCTCGAAAGCCTGATGATCTTCCCGCTGCCGGAAGTCGTGCTGTTCCCCCGAACCGTGATGCCGCTTCACATCTTCGAGCCGCGATATCGGACGATGCTTCGTGACGCGCTCGAGCAGGAACGGCCGATTGCGATGGCCACGACCGATCCTTCCGGGGAACTCGACAGCTATGGCCGCCGCCTCGTGCGCCCGTACGTCGGCGTCGGGCAGCTGACCGACTGGGATGAACTGCCCGACGGCCGGTATCTCATCGTGCTCGAAGGGCTCTGTCGCGCGCGCATCATCAACGAGTATGCGCCGGAGCGGCCTTATCGGCTCGTGCGCGCGGTGGTGGTGCCCGACGAACCCGGCGAGCGCGCGCTGACGACCGCGTCAATCGAGGTTGTGCGTGGCCTCGTCCTCAGTATGCAGGCGCACAACCCGCGGTTGGCGGCGTTCATCGGCGAGGAGCTCGAGAAGCACCCCGATCCCGCCGTGTTCTCCAACCGACTCGCCGCGATGATCGGCGGCGACACGAACTCACAGTACCGAATGCTCGAGACGATTCGAGTCTCCGACCGGATGGACGCGATCGTCGAACGACTCAGCGACATCCTTGCACGCATGAGTGCCCAACCGGGCGGCGCGCTGAACTAGCCAGGATAGGCGGAAGGATGCACATGAGATCATGGACGATTGTTGCACTCGCGTGGACCGCGCTCGCGCTGTCGGCGTGTGTGCCGAAGATCAACATTGGGGGCGGAAACAAGAACAACGACGACACGCCCGCGCCCCAGACGAACTCGGAGACGACGACCGGGACCACCGGCACCACGATCGCCCTCGCGGACTGCGGGCCCGCGCTATTCGCGCACACGGTTCCGTTCACCTCGGGGGACCGTTTGCCGTTCTCCTTCGAGATCCCGGCGCGCTTCGGCAATCTGGACGCGTCCAGTACGGCAATGATCGCGGGCTCGACCTTCGACGTGACCACCGACGGTGTCCCCGGCGAGTTTCAGGCATCGTACAGCGTCTCGCGCGATCCGAGTGCCGACCCCACGCTCGCGAGCGGCCGCGGCGAGTCCGAGCTCGCCATACAGATCGGCACCGAATCGGTCGATGGCTGGCTCGTCGAGGGCGACGAACGTGACCTCGTCAGGTTTCTGGTGCCCGTCGGCAGCGCCAACCATTTGGTGTCGATCGAGTGGCGCGGACCGGCGAACTGCATCGAGGAGCGCCGCGCCATTCGCGACCTCGCGCTGGAGTCCATCGAACCGAACGCCGAGACGATCTTCCCCGATTGATGAGCTTTCAGGCGCTAGCCGGCGATCTCAGCGTAGTCGTCCGCGTACTGCAGCCGATACAGCGTGCGGTAGGGCCCGTCTTGCCCCACGAGTTCGTCGTGACTGCCGTTCTGGGCGACCTGTCCATGATCGAGCACGATGATTCGGTCGGCATTGCGAATCGTGGAAAGCCGATGGGCAATCACCAGTGACGTCTGGCGCTTCATCAGGCGCTCGACCGCTTCCTGGATCAGCGACTCCGTCTCCGTATCCACATTGGCCGTGGCCTCGTCGAGGATCAGGACTTCGGGGGCGTGGGCGATCGCGCGCGCAAACGAGATGAGCTGGCCCTCGCCGGCGGACAGGTTCGCACCGCGCTCCGCGACGTGGTGTTCGTAACCGTTTGCGTACCGATGCGCGATCGTGTGCGCGTTGGCCGCCTCGACCGCATCTTCAAAGGCGGAATCGTCGATCTCGCGCCCGAGCGTCACGTTGTCGCGCACCGTGCCGTCGAACAAGAACGCGTCCTGCAGCACGACCGCGAAGCGTCGCCGAAGGTCTCGCAAGCGGTACTCGCGGATGTCCACGCCGTCGATCAGGATCGCGCCGCGCTGCACATCGTGCATCCGGAGCAGCAGGTTGATGATCGTCGACTTGCCGGCCCCAGTGTGACCCACGAACGCCAGCTTCTCGCCGGCCTCGACGCGGAACGATACGTCGCGGAGGATCCAGTCGTCGCCGACGTACGCAAACCACACGTGATCGAACTCGATCGAGAAGCGCCCGCTGGGCGGTTCGCGCGTTCCCGTGTCGGGGATCTCGAGATCGGTATCCAGCAGTTGAAAGATGCGCTCGCTGGACGCCATCGCGCTCTGCAGCAGGTTGTACTTCTGGGCGAGATCTCGAATCGGGATGAAGAAATTGTTCATGTATTCGATGAACGCGACGAGCACCCCGAGCGTCACGATCCCCTGCAGCACTTGCCCGCTGCCGAACCAGATAATCAGTCCGATCGATACGGCGCCGATCGTTTCCACCACCGCGTACAGCGAGGAGTCCCAGCGAATCGCGCGCACGTTCGCGGTGCGGTAATCGCGGTTGATCGCGTCGTACTCCTCGGCGCTGACCTGCTCGCGGACGAAGAGCTGAATCACGCTCATGCCCGTAATGCTCTCCTGAAGGTGCGCGTACAGGCGCGCGATGTTCACCCGGATTTCGCGGTACGCCGATCGCAGCAGATAGCGGAACACCGACGTGATCGCGATCAGCACCGGCAGCACCGCGAGCGTCACCAGCGCCAGCCGCCAGTCCATGAACAACAGGATCAAGATCGTGCCGGCCAGCGTGATGAGATCGCCGAGCATCGTAACCATCCCCGATGACAGCGCCTCAGCCAGCGCCTCGACGTCGGTCGTCATCCGCGTCATCAAGCGACCGACGGGATTCTTGTGAAAGAATGTCACCGCCAGTCCCTGCACGTGGTCGAAGACCGCCTGACGCAGGTCGCGTAGCGCGCGTTGTCCGGCGAGTTGCATCAACCAGAACTGCAGAAACTGAACCAGGGAGCCGCCGAACAACGCGCCGGCAAACGCGAGCAGGATAATCCAGAACCCGCCAAGGTCTTGGGGGATCAGGTACTCGTCGATCGCGATCTGGAGCAACCAGGGCCGGATGAGCTGCAGTGCGGAAATGATCGGCAGCAGCACCAGGCACAGCACGAACATCGCGCCATAGGGTTTCATGAACCCCCATAGCCTGACGACGAGTTGCCCGTCCGTGATCGCGCCGACGCTCTCCTCCTTGAACGCCGAGCCGATCTTGGTCTTTGGTTTGCCGTCGCTGTCACTCACGCGAGCTCCTCGGCGAGTTGTTGACGCGCGTACATCTTGGCGTAGAGCCCACCGAGCTGCAGCAGTTCGTGGTGCGTTCCGCGCTCCACGATCCGCCCGCCATCGAGCACGAACACCTGGTCGAAACGGTGCAGAGCCGTGAAGCGGTGCGTCACGACGATGCTCGTGCGACCCGACATCACCGTGTCGAGGTGGTCGAGAATCACGGACTCCGTCTTCGTGTCGACGCTCGACAGCGCGTCGTCGAGGACCAGAATGCGGGGGTCCACGAGCAGCGCCCGCGCAATGGTGGTGCGCTGCTTCTGGCCGCCCGACAGCGTGATCCCGCGCTCGCCGACGAGGGTTTCGAGGCCCTTGGGGAACGAGGAGATGTCGTCCTGCAACCCGGCCATCTCCAGCGCCTGAGCGACTCGCTCCTCCGTCGAACTCGCCACGGAGGGCTCGATGAGCGATTGACTGGGGACCGCGCGTCCGACCGTGGCATCGGTCTCCAGTGCGTCGAGACCGAACCGCAAGTTGTTGCCGATCGTCATCGAGAACAGGAACGGCCCCTGCGGGACCACACCGAACTCGGCGCGGGTCCGTCGCAGCGGAACGCCCGACAGCGGGCGGCCATCGAGTCTGATCTCACCGGACGTCGGCTGTGCGAAGCGTGTGAGCAGCGACAACAAGGTCGTCTTGCCGGCGCCGGTGCGTCCGACGATCGCAACCGTCTGGCCCGGCTCGATCACGAGGCTCACGTCGCGGAGCACCTCGACGTCGCCGTAGCTGAAACTCACACCGTCGAACTCGATCCGCGCACCTTCACCGGCGAACTCCACCTCGTCGTGCGGTTCGTCGGTAATCTCCGACCTCGCGTCGAGGACCTCCGAGATGCGGTCGAAGCTCGCGAGCCCGCGATGCCAGATCGAAAACACCCACCCCATGGCAATCGTGGGAAACGCGAGTGCCACGACGTAGCCGTTGAACTCGACGAACGCGCCGAGCTCCATCTCGCCGGCGACGACGCGGGTGCTGCCGGCGACGAGCACGATCAGCGTGCCGACTCCCGCGATCAACCCCATCACGCCCTGCATTCCGCCCCGAAGCGTCGCGAGGCGCATGTTCTTCTCGACGTACACGTCGCTGAGGTGTGCGAACGCGTGTTTCTCGCGCTCCTCGAGGACATACGCCTTGACGACCGCCACGCCGGACAGGTTCTCCTGCGCCTTGGAGGAGATCGTCGACAGATGCTTCTGCACGACGATCGTCTGTTCGAACATCGCGACGATGAACTTGCGTACCGCGACGAGGAGGAGCGGGTAGGGGGCCAGGCACAACAGCGTCAGTGTCGCGTCGATCGCGATCATCTTGCGCAGCGCGATCGCGTACGCGAGCACCGCGTTGATGAGATGCAGCATCGGGATCGCGTACAGCGCGCGAACGAAACCCACGTCGTTGGCCACCCGACTCGTCAGATCGCCGGTCGACATGCTGGAGAAGAAGCTCGGCGGCAACGTGGTCAGCTTGCGATACAGGTCGTTGCGCAGGTCGAACTCGACGAACCGGCCCGCATTGAAGATCGTCTGACGGCTCACGATTCGGGCGATGCCGGCGATGATCGCGAGCACGATGATCCACTGACCGGCCTCGATCGCCACGGCCTGCGCGGCCGCGAATGAGCCTCCGGCGTCCCGCATCGTCTGGACGGCATGACCGATCTGGGCCGGGATCGCGAGGCTCGCAAGGTTCGTCGCGACCAGGAACACCGCGCCGATCGCGTACCACCACAGGTACGGCCGCGCGTAGCCCCACAGGCGCTCGTTTCGGGTTGGGATCGAACTCTGGGACATGAAAACTGCGGACAACAGGGCGGGGCACGCTACCGCAAACGCGATCGGCGAGCCATGGGGTTCAGAAGAACTGGCCGGCACCAAACGACAGCGCGGAGCGCCCATCTCCGATGATCGACCACGCGTAATCGATTCGCGCGACGAGGCTAAAGATCTTCGGCGACAGGATCCGAAGCCCCGCGCCGCCCGACATGCCGTCGATCTCGCCGAGCACGTCGAAACTCGAGCCGACCCCCGCGGCGTCGAGAAAGCCGACATGTTGCAGCACCAACCACCGTGTATCGATCGACGGGATGCGCAGCTCGGCGTTGCCGTACCAGTAGTGGGTGCCGTGGTATCTGCGGTGCAGGAAGCCGCGCAAAATGTTGAAGCCCCCGACGAAGAAGTCGTACTCGGGCCGGCTCGAGGTCGTGTGGCCGATGCCGAGCCGCACCCCCACGTTGGACCGAAACGGGAGCACCGCGAACCAGATCGCCTGCAACACGTCGTCGACGTAGTCGAGGTTCGACAGCACGCCGGCCTTCGACGCGGCGACCGCCCAGCCGAGCGACGCCCCGCTGCGCAGAAAGCTGTTCGCGTCCAACCGGCCCAACGTCGTCGACAATCCGATCCGCGCGTACTGCGCCTGCTCCGGAAGACCGCGCGCGAGCTCCAGCTCCACGAGCTCCGGGGACAGTAACTGCGTCGAGTACTCGTCATTGACGTAGCCGAGCGAGATCCCGCTGCGCAGCCACGGCAGCCACTCCACGTTCAGCGAGACGCCACCCGATTGGCGCAGGCGCAGGTGCGCGCCTTCGCGCTCCCCGCTGTCCGCGTAGAACACGTTGATCCGGTTACTCTGCACGAACGAGCCGCCAAGGCTCAGGCGCCGACCCAAAAACCGCGGGTCCTCGGCCCACAGTGCGAACGAGTTCGTGCCCGCAAAGTGTTGGTACTGGCCGCCGAGCTGAATGTATCGACCCAACAGATTGATGTCGTACAGGCCGGTGGTGAGGCTGAACGTGCCCCCGCCTGCCGCAAAGGTCCCGAACGGGATCAGCGTCCAGCGTTCGTCGACCGTGATGAGGAGCACGCGATGCTCCTCGTTGGCGCTCGGCAATGTGCCGTCGGGCAACGGGATCCGACGATCGAGCAGCTCGTACTCCGCGATCCGGAAGATGCCCAGATTGCGCAGCCGCTGCACGCTGTCCTCGATCTGGCGCCGCGTCGCCACTTCACCTTCGCCGAACAGCAGTTCGCGGGTCACGACGTTGGGTTTGGTCAGGAACAGCCCATCGACCACGATCGCGTCGATGCGAAACGCCTCGGCGGCGCGCGCCTTCTTCACCTCGCGGGCAGACGGCTCTGCAGACGACGGGGCCGCCCACAGCAGCGCGAGCAGCAAGGAGAGCAGCAATGATGCGCGAAGACGATTCACAGCGACCGAAAAACGGGGATCAGCGAGCACGCACTCTAGGTGACGGGTGAAGGAGGTAGCTCACCCCGCCGCGCGGGGCTACTGCGTTCGCAGGCCGATGCGACTCCAGCGGGTGCCGGCGTCGTGGGTCGACCACGCGATGTACAGGGGTTCGCCGTCCACCGCGCTCAGCGCGACGGGCCCGAAGTCGCGCGAGTCCCGGACCTTCGCGTGACCGTCGGCGCGAATCTGGGACCGGTTGTCCGCGAGGACGAACAGCTCGTTGTGCTCGAGTTTCGTCGGCGGCACCGAGTGGGCGACGAACGCCCGCGGCGACACCGAGATCACGTAGCGGTTCCCGTTGTTCTCCTCGACCATCGCCAGCAGATCCCCTTCGCCGTCCAGACTGGGCACCCGCAGCGCGGTATCGGCAAGTTCGGTGCGCTCCAGCGGCTCGTTGTTCACGAACACCGTCTCCCCCTCGATCCGAATGACATCGTTCGCGACGCCGACGACCCGCAGCACCAAGACCGGGTCCTGCCCGTGCGGCTTCACTGCGACGAGGTCGCCGCGACGCGGGGGGCGATTGCGGAACGCCGATTTGTCGATCAACGCCACGTCGCCGACATGTAGCGTCGGATACATCGCCGCGGAGTCGGTACGGGTCAGCCCGACCAGATAGCGCGACATGAAGTGGGCGGTGCCGAGGACCGGCGCGAGAAAGCTGAGCACGAACACCAACGAGTAGATCGTCCAGTGGTTGTAGCCGCGAAGCACGTACGGACCCTCGGTCCCTTGGATCTGGCCCACCACCGCCGCGGCTGCGAACGCGGTGAACACGATCCAGGCGAGGGCGAGCACGATCATCGGCAACAGCGGAAAGAACTTCAGGATGCTGAACGCAATGACGAACGTCTCCAGCAGCAGCAGGAACAGCAGATTGACCGTGACGCCTTTGAGCAGCTGTCCCGCGTACATGAAGCCGATCCCGGGACAGATCAGGGTCAGCGCAACCGCAACGCCGCGATGGCGAGGTTTCGTTTCGCCGAGGTACTCGATGGAGTCGGAGGAATCAGCGTTCGACATTGGCGCACTGCGTGGTCGGTCGTTCCCGCGGCCACTATATCGAATTGCGGCCGTGGAGGACAACGTGCGGTGCCTCGCGACCAACTGCCGCTCAATCGTTGAATGCGCGTGCGTCTACGAGTAGACTGGAGGGACCCGCTTTTACCGCGATGTCTTTTTCGGACTCCGAGGCCTGAATGCTGACCGCCCGCACCGCCCGCAGCGTCGCCTGTGTTTTTGCCCTCGCGCTCCTCGTGTCCTGCGGAGACTCCACCGTCTCCGGCAACACGTCGCTGCGCGAGGAAAACGACACTGCACCGCGGGCTACCGACGATTACTTCATGGTGCCGTCGGTGGAGCCCAACCTGCAGGTCAACGTGACCGAGCAGGCGAGCATCGAGGTCTTCCTGTACAGCAAGAAGACCGGCGAGCCCGTCGATGGGCAGTCGATCAGCTTCGCGATGATCGAAGGCGCCGACGGCGTCTCGCTCAGCGCCCTCACCTCGACCACCGGCGCACCGGGCAGTGCCTCCGTCGACCTGCGCACCGGCGCCGCGATGGCGACCGTGACGGTCCGCGCCGATCATCCGTCCTCGAACGCCGTCGATTTCCACGTCTCGATTCTGCCGCTGTCGGTGGGCGGACTGCGCGTCACCCCGGTGAACACCGCTCCGTCCATCATGGATCTCGTGGACCCGGAAGTGCGCCTGTACCGCGAAGCCGACTTCACCTGTGATGAGTTCCGACCCCTGTTTGGCCAGCCCGATCCGTTGACCGTTCAGACGACCGCACGCACCGGCGAAGCCGTCGTCTTCGAGGCGCTCAGCACCCGTGAGCGCTTTGTGCTGACCGGGATCGCTCGCGGCGACCGCGGCCAGATCGCGGCGGCCGGATGCATGGACGGTGTGAACAGCGTCGCCGACCAGTCCCGCGACGTCGATCTGCTCCTCCAACTGATTCCGCTGAACCCCGTCGGCACCTACGACGTGATCTCGAACTGGAACTTCGAGGACGCGATCGCGGACTCGGGAACGGTCGGATCGATCGTCGTCCGCGTCCTCGCGCTGTTCGAAAATCCGGGCCTCGCCATTTACACCGAGATCATCAACCTCGTGGATGCCCTCGTCGGCGGCATCATCTCCGGCGCGCTCGACCTGTTCCTCGACCTCACCAACCTCGACGAGCAGTTCCAGAACCTCATCAACGACTTCATCGCCAACAACGAGGCCCTCAGTCAGGTCTTCCAGGCCGGCAGCGACGTCCGCGATGTCATCGCGAACCTCGAGGTGCACAGCGAACTCACGATCGGCAAGCTCAGCTCCAACTACGAGTTCCGCGGGTCGGACAACTGGACCAGCGTCGTGCTGTACTGGCGCTGGAACTGCGATGACAACTCGCCGCTCGACTGCGGTGCGATTCCCCTCGGCGTCGATAGCAATGGCGAGATCGGGTCACTCGGGGTGCTCAGCTCAGAGTGGACCGGCCGCGTCGTCGCCTATGACCAACTGCAGATCGACACCCACACCGTCAGCCTTCGCTACGGCCGACTGATCATCTACGTGCTCAACGAGATCATCATCCCGCAGATGACGGGCGGCAACGCGCACTCGCTGTCGGAGGCGTTCGCGTACTGGATCGGATGCGACTCGCTGGCGACGTCGATCACCGGATCGGACGGCGAAATCTGCGCCCTCGGTGCCTGCATCCAGGCCTCGCAGATCGAGAGCTTCTGCAGCGGCGCCGTCAGCACGATCTTCTCGTTCGCGGACCTGCTCGTGCGCGCCCTGGAGTTCGACCTTGGCCTGCACCTTGGCGGATCGGGCAAGCTCGTAGAGCTCGATTCAGACGGCTTCGTGGACAAGATCGAGACCGGCGTGTTCTCCGGATTCATGCAGTCGAGCGACGCCTCGGCGCCGAGCTCCCCGTTCGGCGCGACGTGGGAAGCGACGAAGCGCGATCTCAATACCGGCGGGCTCTGAGCCACCACGCCCCGCATCCACCTACCGTACGAGCGCTTGCAACCCGCGGACCGCGCGCTTATGATGCGCCGCCTGTTGCACCGCGAAAACGCTCTCGGACGGCGCCATGAACAAAAAGCTCGTTGCCTGCCTCACTCTCGCGTCCTTCTCTCAGGTCGCTTGCTACAACTCCTACTTCATCGACAAGACGGAGCTCGAGAAACTCGAGTCCAGCGTCGAGCCGCAGGAAGTTGTCACGATCTACGGGGACTGCCCGGCGGGAAGTGTCGCGACGCTGTACGAACTTGGACCGCTGTACGCACAGGCCGACACGCCTCCGCCCGAGCCCGGCGCCACCGACGATGACGTCATGTCGGACATCGAAGAGATCACCGGCGGAGACGACAAGAAGAGCGATGCCACCTCCACCGCGGACAAGCCGGACGGAAAGAAGAAGGGCAACGTAAGCGCCCCGATCCCTGCCGATCGCGCCGGCTGCAAGCAGGTGGACGTGTCGACCGCAAACGCCCTGAAAGTTGTCACCACCGACGGCAATCAGCGCGTGACGCCGTTCAACTTCATTATGAGCGGCGGCCAGCTCGTGTCGCCGGAGTACGACGTGCTCGTGCGGCTCGACGACGTGCAGGGCGCCAAGGTCCAAGAGTTCTCGACCTGGAAGACGATCGGCACGATCGTCGGCGTGTCCGCGATCGCGGTCGGGACGTTCGTCGGGATCAGCCTGCTCGCACCGGCCAGTGGCGGCTTCCAACCCTGAGTTTATCCGCTACACTCGCGGCGATGAGGACACCCTCCACTATCGCCGCACTCGTGCTGTGCACCGTTCTGTCATCGAACGTTGTCGCCCAGGACGCCCCCCCTGAACGCCGCTACGGCAAATTCTACAACGGCGCGTTTGTCGACATCTCGGCGCGGGCCGCGCGTACGCACGTGTCGTCCGGTGACTACAACGGCTGGTCGTGGGATGTCGGCCTGCGACAGGCGCTTGTTATGCACCTGTTGGACACCCGCCTGTCGTATTCCGAAGACTACTGGTCCGGCCGCGGCTCCGTCAGCGGCGACTTCGTCGCGCGAGCGGTGAGCGTGCACGGCGCGTTTCACCCGCTCTACCTCGCGTTGCTCTACTCGAACTGGTTCGGCTACCTGCTGGCGAGCTTTTACGTGGAGGCTGGTCTCGGCGCGCAATACGCACGCGAAACGAACCTCGACGCGTCCGATTTCGGGCTGCGACTCAGCCTCGGCACCGGCTTCGACGTGCCACTCACCGATCCGGACCGCGGCTGGAGCATCTGGCTCAACGCGGTGTACCGGTACACGTGGGCCGACTTCGACTTTGCCTCCGCCGCCGAGACCAAATTGCGCCACCACGGTGGCTGGCTCGGTGCATCTCTCCGCTTCAACGGACTGTTGTTTTGAACACTACGGTATTAACGCTGCTCTTCGGCATGTGGGTCTCGGCTCCTGACACGAACACGGCGATCGCGCGCGGCCTCGCCGCCGAGGCGCAGGGGGAGTTCGACGTCGCGGCGACGCACTATCAATGGGCCGCGAGCCAGGATGCTCAGCTGAGCCGCTTCTTGCGCGTGCGCGCACTGCGGGCACTGCTGAAGTCGGAGAACCCGTCGCAACACCGCGTGGACGCGCTCGCGGCCGGCGCGGCCGACTGGGGCTACGCCGGCAGCGCGCTGGCCGCCGTGCAGGCCGACGCCCGGCGTCACGACGGGCTCCCCAGCGAGCCCGTGCTGCGTGTCGGCCTCGACACCGACGATCACGACGACATCTGCGTCCTCCTGACCGCCGTCATCGCGGCCCGACTGGAACAAAACGTCGCCGTGGGCGCGGAGTACATCGACTTGCACCACGGGGAGTGCTCCGACACGACCGTGGAGAGCTTCGCGGCTCGGACCAAGACCACGCCGACGCCGGCGGCACGTTTGCGCCGCGCGGACCGGCTCTACGGACAGGTGCGCTTCACCGCAGCTTCCGAAGAGCTCGCGCTGTTGGGGGACCTCGATGCGCTCGCGCCCGAGTCGCTCCGCTGCGATGCGTGGTTCCGGCAGGGACGCACCATGTATCGCTTGAAGAAACGACGCGCCGAGAGCGAGCCCGCATTCCGCAAGGTGGCGGAGAAGTGTGTCGAGAAGGGCGAGGCGAAGATTCGACGTCAGGCCCTGTATGCCGTCGGAAAGCGCCGCTACGAACTCAATGACTTCAGCGCCGCAAAGACGCTGTTCGAGCGCTTGCTCGCCGATTACCCCTCGTCGAGTCACGCCGACGATGCCGTCTTCTACCTCGCCCGCGTGGCGCGCGGTCAGAAGGACCGCAAACGCGAGGAAGAACTGCTGGAGCTCGGTGCGGCGAAGTACGCCGACGGCGACATGTTCGGCGAGCTGCTCTGGGAAGTGCTCGAGTCGCACTACCGCGCCAAGCAGTACCAGAAGTTCGTCGATGCCGTGGACGCGGTGCCGCGCCCCGATCACGACGGCCGGTACTACAGCCAGGGCCGGCTCGAGTACTTCACGGCGCTCGCGTTGATGCAGCTGGGGCGTAAAGAGGACGCCAAGGCGCGCTGGCGCACGGCATGGGCCAAGTACCCGTGGAGCTTCTACGGCTACATCGCGCGGATGCGCCTCGGGAAGCTCGGCGAGCCGCCACCGGACCCCGAGATCCTCGCCGACGGCACCCCGCCGTGGCTCGCCGCTCGCTCATGGAACGCCGGCCCGTTGGGGCGACTTTCCGCCCTCGATGCCGGACTCGCCGGCGAGTTTGCGGCGGCGTTCAGCGCGACCAACGACGAGCAGCGCTGGCAGCTCGCCTGGGTGTACGACCGGGCAGGGCGCTACGAGGTCAGCCACAACATCGTCCGCCGCGCCATCGACGGTCGGCCATGGCTCGACCCGCTCCAAGGCCGACTGGTGCAGTGGAAGCTCGCGTGGCCCGACCCGTTTGGAAGTGTCGTCGATGCCGCCATCGAAGCCGAGACCAAGCAGGCCGGGAAACCGCTCGTCGACCCCGCCCTGCCACGCGCGATCATGCGTGAAGAGTCGAGCTTCATCGAAAACATCGAGTCCTACGCGGGGGCACTGGGGCTGATGCAGCTGATGCCGAGGACCGCCCTGGGCCACGATGACGACATCGACGGCCCCGCGACCCCCGACCGGCTCAAGACCGCCGAGGTCAACGTGCGTGTCGGGGCCGATCACATCTTCTGGCTCGCGCGGCGCTTCGACGGCCATCCGGTTTTGATGGTTGCTGCTTACAATGCCGGGGCCGGCGCGGTGGGCAAATGGCTCAAGCGATATCCCGACGAAGACATCGCGATGTTCGTCGAAGATATCCCCGCTCTGCAGACGAGGGACTACACCAAACGCGTGATCGGCAGTTATGCCGCGTATCAGTGGCTCTCCAACCCGGCGCGAACGCTGGACAACCGGGTAATCGGCACACCGAAGTGAGACTTCCCGCGTTTTAGTTGCCCAAAACGGCTCGCATTTTCTATACTCGCTGAAGCCGAATGGTCTTCTTACTCTGGATGACAGACCGTTCCCAACTCGATGCAGGACGCGCATGAAACTCGTCTGCGCTGGAATGACGGACGTCGGAAGCGCCCGAGACCATAACGAGGACGACTTCTACTTGTCCGACGGTGATGAGGCGCTTTGCGTCGTCGCCGACGGCATGGGCGGACATCGGTCTGGCGAGGTTGCGAGCGCGATGGCCATCAAGGCAATCGTCGATTACTACCGCGATTCCATAGGGGAAACAGACGGCGAAGAAGTCGTCGAGGACAACGGCACCAAACGGCCGATGGACGAGTTTCGCCTCATTCGCGCGATTCAGCAGGCCAACAAAGCCGTATTTCAGGCCGCGTCGGAGTCCGAGCTGTACCGCGGCATGGGAACGACGATCGTGTCGGGGTTCTTTACCGAAAAGGGCGTCTATCTCGCCCACATCGGCGATTCACGGGCCTATCGCTACCGCGACGGCCGCCTCGAGCAGCAGTCCGAGGACCACTCCCTGGCGAACGAATACGTGCGCATGGGGATCCTGCAGGCCGAGGACGTCGAGCACTTCCCGTACAAGAACGTGATTACGCGGGCGTGCGGCCTCACCGATGACGTCGAAGTCGACGTCACATTCGGCGAGATGGAACCCGGCGACCTGTTCATCCTCTGTTCCGATGGGCTCACCGACATGGTGCCCGATCGCCAACTCACCGAGATCCTCAAGTCGACCGAGGACCTCGATGAACTGGCCAAGATCCTCATCGAGAAGGCCAATGAGAACGGTGGAGCCGACAACATCACCGTGATCCTTGCGCGCGTCGACGAGTAAGTCGCTAGCGCTGTCGCCACACTCCATTCCAATGCTCGGCCCGGCCGAGCAGCTCGAGCTCGGTCAGCGCGATCATCACTTCGTGGGGCCGAAGCGCGCTCGCGACGCACAGCTCGTCGGTCGAATGCGGCCGCTCACTCAAGAGTTGATGTATCACTTTCGCTTTGGCGGACGCCGAAAACTCGCTCGCCGACCGCCGCACCGCCGCAGCGCTGGCGCTGATGCCAAGCTCCGCGAGAACCTCCGCGGCCGACGTCACACAGCGGGCCCCGCGACGAATGAGCTGATTGCAGCCCGCGGCGGTGGCGTCTTCGGGCGAACCAGGGATCACGAGCAGCGGCGTGCCCATCTTCTGCGCCGCGGCGGCGGTGCTCATCGTCCCGCCTTCGGCTTTCGCCCGCACGATCAGGACCGCGTTGGCGTACGCGGCGATCAGTCCATTGCGACGGTGAAAGTGGAACTTGTGCGCCGTCACGCCGCTTGGGTACTCCGAGACCAGCGCTCCGCCCTCACGAACGATCTGTGAAAACAGCCCGACGTTGCGCGGCGGCGTGAGCCGATCGAACGCCGACGGCAAGAAGGCGACTGTGGTGCCGCCGACAGCGAGCGTGGCCCGGTGCGCGAGTGTGTCCACCCCGATCGCGCCACCGCTGATGACCACGACTCCCGCCGCCGCGAGCTCGCGCACGATCGTGGTGCACAGCCGAGACCCTTCATGGCTCACGGCGCGTGTGCCGACCACCGCCAGGCGCGGGGCGGTGGCATCGGGGAGTTCGCCGCGCACGAACCACGGACCGGCCGGGCGGATCCGCGCCCGTACCTGCGACGGGAAGCTGTCGTGCCCCGGGTCGACGAGGACGGCATTCACGCGTCGAGCGGCCTCGTCAGGGTCCATCCGAGCCGAATCTTCGAGGCCGTCGAACTTCTCGGGCCGTCCGTCCGCCGCGATCCATCGGGCACACGCGTCTCGTCGCTCCTCAATGTTCAAATCCAGCCAATTCACACACACCTCCTCGTCGTGGGCCCCCGTAATCGGCGGGACGCGTCTCCCGTTGCAGAAAAAGTGGCCCCACGCCTCGGAGCGCCGCTTGTACGTTGTGCGATCGGGACGTTCACGCTCGGCGCGTACCGCGTGCGGCGTGATTGACACAACGGTGTCCGCGGAGTACGCCAATCGGGCCCCCCTCAATCGCACGAGGCGCCCATGATCAAACGCCATCTCCTTGCTCCGGGACCGACCCCTGTTCCCGAGAGCGCTCGGCTCGCCATGGCGGCGAGCCTCATCCACCACCGTGGACCTCAGTTCAAGCAGGTCTTCGCGGAGCTGCGCGCGCAACTGAAGTGGGCGCACCAGTGTAGCGGCGAGGTCGTGACAATGACCTGCAGCGGCACGGGCGGTTTCGAGTCGGCGCTGACCGCGTTCACGCGACGCGGCGACACGATCGTCTGTGTCGGTGGCGGAAAGTTCGGTGAGCGGTGGGGCGAGGTCGGCGCGGCGCATAGCCTCAACGTGGTCAATGTCCCGGTCGAATGGGGCCAGGCCGTGGATCCCGATGCGGTCGCGAGCGCCTTGCGCGCGCACCCAGGGGCGAGGGCGGTGACGATGTCGGCCAGCGAGACGTCGACCGGCGTGTTTCACCCCGTCGCAGAGGTCTGCGCAGCCACGCGCACGGAGTCCAAAGCGCTCACGATCATCGACGGGATTACCGCGGTCGGCGTGCAGCCAATGCCGATGGACGAGTGGGGCATCGATGTGCTCGTCTCCGGGTCGCAGAAGGCGTTCAGTGTCCCGCCGGGTCTGGCGTTCGTCGCCGTCGCCGATCACGTCTGGGCCCACGCCGAGCGCAGCGATCACGCGCGCTATTACCTCGACCTCGTCCGTGAGCGCGATGCACAGCGAAAAGACCAGACCGCCTTCACGCCAGCGATTGCCGAAGTGCTCGCCTTGTCCGTCGTACTGCGTGAGATGCGCGATGAGGGACTCGACGCGATCTGGGCGCGCCACGACGAGCTCGCGCGGGCGACCCGTGCGGGTGTGCAAGCGCTCGGACTGGAGCTGTTCGCGTCGAATCCGTCGAACTGCACAACGGCAGCGCGCGTTCCCGCTCCCATCGCCGCTCCAGACGTGGTCCGAACCATGCGCGAGGAGTTCGGGGTCACGATCGCGGGCGGCCAGGACGCGCTGAAACCGTTCCTGATTCGGATTGGCCACATCGGCTACTTCGATCGCAGCGATGTGTTGATCGCGCTGGGTGCCCTCGAGGGCGCACTCACGCGCCTCGGCGCCCCCGTGCAGCCCGGGGCGGCCCTCACGGCCGCCCAACGAGTCTTTCTCAGTCAGGAGAACTGATGCCGACCAGCGTAGTAATCGGCGCCCAGTGGGGCGACGAAGGCAAAGGAAAGATCGTCGATATCCTGGCCGAACGGGCCGAGATGGTCGTTCGATTTCAGGGTGGAAACAATGCCGGTCACACCCTCGTCATCGACGGGGAGAAGACCGTGCTGCACCACATTCCCAGCGGCATTCTTCGAGCCGGCACCGAGTGCATCCTCGCCTCGGGTGTCGTCGTCGATCCCGCGGTGTGCCTGCGCGAAATCGAAGGGCTCCGCAGCCGCGGATACCTCGCCGATCGCACGCAGCTGACCATTGGCACCGAGTGCTCGGTCATCATGCCGTACCACCGGATGATCGACGTCGCGCGTGAGGCGGCCGTGCACGGCACGCGCATCGGCACCACGGGTCGCGGCATTGGGCCATGCTACGAGGACCGCGTCGGTCGCCGATCGGTCCTCGTGCGAGACCTTCTCGAACCTGAAGCGTTACGTGCGAAAGTGGTGGCGAGCCTGTTCGAAAAGAACACGATCCTGAAGGCACTGGGTGTCGAGCCGTTAGACGCCGACGCGATCGTGGAAGAGTACGCCGCATTCGGCGAGCGCCTCGCGCCATACGTACGCGAATCGAACCGCCGGGTGCGCGATGCCGTTCGGGCGGGGCGCAACGTCCTGTTCGAAGGCGCTCAGGGCACGATGCTCGACGTCGGGCTGGGCACGTATCCGTTCGTCACCTCCAGCCACACGATCTCCGCCGCACTGTGCGTCGGCACGGGCGTTCCACCGAACGCGGTCGATGACGTCATCGGGATCACCAAGGCGTATTGCACGCGAGTCGGCGAAGGGCCGTTCCCGACCGAGCTCGATGACGAGACCGGCGAGTTTCTGCGCAACGCCGGCGCCGAATTCGGCAGCACGACGGGGCGGCCGCGCCGCTGTGGATGGCTCGACGTTCCAGCGCTGCGTTTTGCGGCGCGGATCAACGGGATGACGTCGCTCGCCGTGACGAAGCTCGACGTGATGACGGGGATGGACACCATTCGCATCGCCACGGCGTACTCCGACCCCGTCACAGGGGACGTGCTCGATGAGCCTCCGCCCGATTCGCGCGTCCTCGAGCGCGTCGTGCCGATCTGGCGAGACTTCCCGGGGTGGTCCGAGGACATCACGACGGTCACGTCGTTCGCCGACCTTCCCGCGACCGCGCAGGCCTACCTCCTCGCACTCGAAGAACTGATTGAAGTCCCGATTGGCACCGTGTCCGTCGGTCCGAGCCGGCGCGCGACGTTCGAACGATGACCGACGAGACCACCGAGAAGCCGGCCGCGAGCGGCGAGCCCAGCGAGCCCGAGTTCGAGTTCGAATCGGAGTTCGAGTTTGAGGACTGGGAGGGCATTCCCGAGGAGGAGGCGTCCCGCATTCTACGGGGGCTCGAGGCACTGATCCCGTCGATCGTGAAGCGTAGCCTCGCCAACGTGCTGTCCAACGAGGACGGTCTGCGCTCGCTGCTCGGCGACAAGAACATCCCCAAAGAGCTCGCCGGCTTCCTCCTCGGGCAGGTCGACGCCACGCGACGCGGGATCCTGCGGATCGTGTCCAACGAGATCAAGGTGTTCCTCGAGAACGTCGACTTCGGCGGCGAACTCGCCAAGATCCTCACCACGCTGTCCTTCGAGGTGCGGACCGAGATCCGCTTCATTCCGAACGACGAACGCCTCAAGCCGAGCATCAAGAACACCGTGCGTATGAAGCGCGCGACCCCGTCGGGGGCCGAGCCCGTGGGCGACGAACACGACGACGAGGCCGCCGAGGACGAGGCGCAGGCGCCCAAACCAGCGTCGCGATGGGCGAGGCGGCGAAAGCCCGAAGAGACCTGAGGTTGCGACCCGCATTGAGGCGCATGCCGTCTTCTGGTATCCGCAGAGGACCAATTTCCGAACTATCCACAGAGAGCGTTTGATGTTTCAGCGAACGAGTTGGGCCTGCGTAGCCGCAGTTCTTGGATTGACGATCGTCTCCGGCTGCGGGCTGTTCTCCAAAGACTCCGATGACGACCCCTTTGACCTGGTCATCAAGCAGGACGTCGACGTCGAGTTTGCGATCGACGACGAGATGCTGTGCCCGCCGACCGAAGACTGCACCGCGCCCACGGCCCCGTCGCCCGGCCCGATCGACCTCCCCGAGGTCAACGTGCCCGTCGAAGTCGACATCATCGCCTTGACGATGAACGAGCAGCTGTCCTCGGCGTCTGGTCGCCTCAAGAAGGTCGAGATCGAGTCGATCGACTACGTGATCGCGCCCAACACGCTGAACATCCCGTCGCCGCCACTGGGGCTGTACATCACCCCCACGACCGCGACGTCAAAAGACGCCAATGGAGCCGCGTTCATCGGCACCTTGCCCAGCGCCGACCCGTCGACGGAGAAGACCGGAACCCTGACGGTGACCGAGGAGGACCAGGCCAAGTCGAGCGACTTGTTCAAGGCGCTCAAGTTCAAAGTCATCGCCAACGGCGACAAGGACATCGAGGCCGGCGAGCAGTTCCCAGCGCAAGGCCGCACCGACTACAAGCTGACCTTCAACCTGAAGTTCAGCGCCAGTCCCGCCGACCAATTCTGATTCCGTGATGCGCGACGCCGGAGTTGAAACCTTTTCCGGCCCACGCCATCAGGTGTAGCCAGCGCACCACTGCGGCAGCACGCCTCCGTGCACCTACATGTATGGAAATGTGCTGCGGCGTTTGGTACAAACATTCGCCGAATTGAAAAAAGCTGCAGCCCGGCTACCATTGGAGCCCGTGATCCCTAGAAATCGCGCGCTCAGGATCGGATTTGATGGTTCGAGACGAACCCAGCCAGAATCCATTTGACGCTGTCTTCTTCGTGAAGCAAGCGCTCAGCAGCCCCGCGCGCCCGCTCCACGCCGTGGGTCTGGCCGCCCGATCCATCAC
>JBFIHF010000076.1:0-20422 GCA_041601915.1 Bradymonadaceae bacterium | reverse complement strand
GGTTTCGGGGTGTACGGCTGCCCGTAGACGGCACCTGGCGCAAGCTGCCGGCCATCGCCGAGGGTCGTCTCCACCCGCTGGCCGGGCTTGGGCTTGGGCTGGGCCTGCACCGGCGCTTTCTGCCGTTCCAGCGCGCCGATCTGCTGCACGTAACGCACGGCGACCGGGTCGCGGACGCCGCGCGCGGTGACGAGGATCCGCGGCATCGTGGATCTCAATCCGATGATGTGCATGTCGTTGGGGCTCGGACGCACGAATTCATAGTCGACGAGCCGGCCCTTGAAGAACTTCTCGAGGTCCGAAACGCTGAGCTTTGTCCCGACCTCGATGAAGCTCGACCCCTGCCGGACCGACAACACTTCGGGGGGAAAGGGCAATCCATACGCTTGCCGAAGAAGTGCAAGCGGATGGGGCGTCTCCGCCGGGACCACGACCGGCTCCTCGACCACCGGCGGTGCGGGTGGCTTGGGTGGCGGATCGTCCCGACAGGAGACGGTGAGCAGGAGGCCGAACGCGGCGGCGATGAACGAGAGTCGGCGCATGATCAGAACAGGGGTGCCCAGGAGAGGGGAACGGTCTGGCTCTGAGGCGGCTCGATACGCAGGCCGACGCGGTCCAGCGCGTTGACTTCCAGAGGCGTGGTCGAGGCGTCCGGATTCTGCAGACTATTGACGACCGGGCCGCTGGTCTGAGCGATCAGCTCCGGCTGCGGACGATCGCCGGTGCTGAACACCGGGTTGTCCGTGCCGATGTCGTCGACGGTGCAGAGCTTGCCGAGCGTCACGGTCAATCCGCGCACGAGCGTCGGGTCAATGGGGCTGTACCATTTGTCGCCGGGGCCGACGGTGATTCCCGTCGCCGACGCGAGGTCGGGGTTGCCGCCGAAGACGCCGTTCGCGGTGATTCCGCTGGGGTCGAGGTCTGCGAGCGTGACGCCCCAGATACGCGCACGTCCCGGCTCACAAAGCATAGCCGGATCGAGCTTGTAGGTGGGGAAGTACACGTTGGCGTTGAAGACGATCGGCGCACCGGTCACCTTCTCGCCGTCCTCGAAAATCTCGGCCCAGGCCAGACTCGCCGCACCAGTGATGCGGTCCTCGGTCAGAGCGATCATCGCCTGGGTCTGTCCGTTGCTGACGACGTCCCCCGTCTCGCCGAGACCATAGATCACGACGACCTGACGCTGTTGATTGAGCGCGACCGCGGGCTTGAACCCGCCGGGACCCCAGGTCGGTGAACCGACGTTGAGGTCGGTATTCGTGGCGGGGTCGAAGAAGAGGTCGACTCGCCACGACGCGGGGTCGGGGTTGCGGAAGTCGAGCTTGAACAGGCGGCCGGCGTCATCGCCGATGAAACCGCGCGTGGCGACGGCGCCGGACGACGCATCGTACACGGCGGGTGAGCCGACGAAGCGGCTCGGCGTGGCGCTCATGAACGTCGTCGCTGTCCCGGCCGTGTCGTAGAACGAGGTGAAGCGCCGGATGAGGCTGCCGGTCTGAAGGTCGACCACGTAGATCGCCATGCCGGAGGCGCTACCGCCGCACCCGTTGTTCCCCGGGTCCTTCGCACCACCGCCAAACACCACGATCGGACGCTGTTGACCGTTGACAATCGCGGTCGCGATCTCGGGTTCACTGACGCTGAGCCCCATCAGGGGCGCGCGTTCCAGGTCGCTCATGCCACCGGTACATCCGGTGTCGTAGCCGGGGGCCGGGGGCGTCGGCGAGATGACGCGCGGACGCTCCGAGGGCGTGGCATTGAAGTACTCGAGCTGAGCGCGTTCCCACTCGCGATCGAACTCCCAGAGCAAGATCGGGTCGGGGTTCTCGACCTTGAGGCCCGATGTGACGCGGTCGAGCTGCAATCCACCCGGGCGCGTGATGTCCATGGCGTAGTAGCCCGAGCCCGCACCGCCGGCACCCTGGACGAGCACCGTGCGCCACTGATCGACGCCGGCGATCACGCAGCCCGCCGTGTTGCAGACCGAACCGCAGGCCTGGGTGTTGGTGTTGTTGGCGCCGATCTCGTTACAGAGACGGACGTCGCGCGCGACCGGCGCGCCGTCCATGAGATAGGCCTGCGAGTTCTTGAACGAGGAGAGTCGGCGGTGAACCATCCACGGCATGTAGGCCCACGCTTCGCGCTGATCTTCGGCGTCGCACGGCTGTACGGCGCAGCTGGTGATCGAGTCGGCTGATGGGTACGTGTTGGCCTCGGTCTTCTGGCGAACCGTGATGCGGCCGGTCAGCTTGCCGAGGTGCAGGGCGTGGAGCAGTCCATCCATCGACGAGACGTAGAGCATCGTCTGACGATCGGCGTAGCGCGCGCGGAACTCGCGGTATGACGCGATCGGCAGGTCGAGATCGGGCGGTCCCACGACCAAGGGGTTCGAGTTGAGGATACCGCCGATGACGCGATCATTTTCGATGAGCCCGCCCGAGGGGGCGGGGAAACTCGGGATGTTGCCGCCCCGTGCCTCGGAGACTCGCTCGCGAATTCGAGCACGGAAGACGTTCACGACCGCATCGAGCTCCGTCTGGTCCACGACGTTGTACTCCGCGTAGGGCGGGATCGTCGTGGGGGCCGTCGGGAATGCGTCCTCGATCGAGGTCGATTCGAAGGGCACGCGCGTCCCGAGGACCCGGTTCGCGCCCGTCGTCACGGGAGTGACGTAGGTCTCTTGGAATTCGTCGCGGTTGTCTGCGACCTCCTGCAGGTCGTACTGCATCGGGTAGGTGGGGTTCGGAGCCACGATCGTCGCCGGGCGTCGGTTCGTGAAGTCCCAGATCGAGCTGTTCGGGATCGAGGTCCACACGCGGCGATTGTCGCTGGGCACCCGGTTGACCGGATTGCCGCCGATGGGATTGAACTCGACCTGGGTGCCGACTTCGTGGTCGAGGGAGACTTCCGGCACCGGAGCATTGTCGCAGCGCAGCGTGTTTCGGTTGATCACGCCGCGCCACCACGCGCTACCTCCGCCGACCCGGACTCCGGAGTAGACGCGATACTGACCGCCACCGGGCACCGTCACATCGTCGAGCCGATTGGCCACGACCAGGCGTGTGCGCGAGGTGAGGCCCGAGGTGTCGACGAGCGCACTCATGAACGACGACAGTGCCGCCGACAAGCGCGCGGGGTCGTTGTCGTCGAGGATCAGGGCCGGGTAGTCGCCACAGTCGTAGACGTCGCCGCTCTGCGGATGGGTCCAGCTGTACCCGGTCGTCACGGCGTCCACGGCGGCGGTCTGAGAGACGAGGCAGCCCGCCAGACAGGTGCCGGTGTCCATCACGCCGTTGCCGGTGTCGTACGACTGACCGCTCGGGATGAGTTCAGGCACCAGCGCCGAAGCACACGAGCGCCCTTCCATCGCCATGCGGGCCATTTTGGCGACCGCGAGGTCGTCCGTTGTATCGAGGTTGAGTCCGAAGATGTGAACGCGCGGGTTGTACTTCGCGAGATCGGCGAGGGTCGCCGTGCCGTTGTTCGGCGGAACGGTGTCGTCGATGTCGTTGACGAAGGCGTTGATCTCGGCCTCGGCCGTGTCGTAGGTGTACCGACTCGCGGTGTAGCCGAACGACTCGTTGAGGGTGTCCGAGATGCCGCCGGGGTTCGCCGGATCCCGCTCCGGAGCCGGCTGGCCGTCGGTCAACAGCACGACGTGCTTGGGTCGGCACTCTGCGAACAGGTCGTCGTTGATCGGATCTTCGGTGACGTTGGAGCCGCCCGCCACGACCGACTGCCCCCACGACATGAACTGGTAGACGTCGTGGATCGCCGCCGCGATCGGCGTGGCGCGAGCGATCGGTTGCTTCGCCAATGAGATGTCGCGCGCAAAGTCCTTGAACGACGCCGAGAACGTCGCGCCGAGGAAGGCGTTCTTCTTGCTCTCGGTCTCGTCGACCGACAGCGTGAATTCGGAAGCGTTGGAGTCGCGGAGGAAGCCCGTGTCGTTGATCGCGATCTGCGTGTACGCCGACAGTTCGGGCAGCAGCGTCGCGGGGATCTGGAAATCGGTCGGCCCGATCACCTGCCAGATACCCAGGTTGTAGCAATCGTCACCGGGCGTGCCGTCGCCGTCGCAGTCATCGCTGTCCTCAAACTTGCCGTTGGCGGGATCTCGAATGCTCGAGACATCGGACGGCGAGGACCCCAGGATCTGGTCGTCGAGGATGTCGTTGAACGCACCGGCGGCCGGCCACGGCGGATCGAGCTTCTCGCGGAAGCCGTCGAACGCCGCCACGGCGAACAGCGCGGTGGTCCCGAGCGTGTCGAGCACACCGGTCGCCTGTTGGACGTCGAACACCTCCTGAAAGTGAGGGAACGGCTGGTCAAAGTCGGGCGTGGCATCGAACGGGACGCTATTCAGGCAGTACATCTGGTCGTCGACGGGCTGCGCGCTCGCGAAACGCTGGCGCGGCAGGAACCAGCAGCCGGGGCCGAAGACGCGCGCGTCGTAGTAGTCCGGCTCAAACGACAACGACGCGGCATCGGTCGGCAGCAGGATCATGTTGCCGGTCAGAATCTCTTTCACCGTCACATGGCGAGACTGTGTGGGATCCTGCATGCGCCAGCCATAGGAGCCATTCACGCCCGTGCAGGAGCCGGGTCCCTGCCCGCAGTCGTAGGTGGGCTGATAGAGCCCGCGCATCGAGGTGACTGCGGTCGCGTTGGACGGCCCGATGGCATCCCAGGACGCCGGGGGTGCGGCCACCGACCAGCCCCCCACCGTCGTACGCCAACCGGGGCGGCCGTATGGATCGCAGCCCGCGCCGCTGGGGTGATAGATGAAACACGAGCCGAAACCCTGCACGTTCGCGGCATCCATGTGGTCACCGATCTGCCAGGACGCCGACCCCCCCGTGAACGAGGGATGAAGGTCCGCGGTGCCCGAGAAATCGTAGTCCGTCGTCGGGAACTTGCCGTCGGCGACCGTCGTCTGTTCCATCGACGCCGAGCTGTCGATGATGAGCAGCACGTAGGCCTTCTTGCCCCCGCCGAGCTCTGTCGGGTCGGTCTGCGCCATCGCGGGAACGGCGAACAGCGCACTGGTGAACAAGCCCAACAGGCCGAGTATGTTTCGTTGTTTCATGCTGTCCTCGTCGAGGTAATCCCCGTCGATGTCATATCAGTTAGTATCCGCATTCGACCGGACCGATGACTGCGTCGATCATGTGTCGAGACTGCGCGACGTTGTTCGATTTGTTCCAGTTGGGGTCCACCGTTCCGACCAAGGCTTCGGCGACGATGATGGCCTTCTTGAAACACAGACCTTCGGAGTAGCCCGGTGCGGGAAACCCGTCGGTCAAATCTCGAATCTTGACCCGGAACTTCGTCTGCCGACGCGTTTCAAACGTCGTTTCTCCGGCCGCGATTTGGTAGAGGCCGGTCTCCGTGGAGCCCACGTAGGGCGTGAGCAGCGGCACACAGGTGCCGCCGCAGTCCGACTGCAGGTCCAGATGCGAGAACTCGATCTGCCCCCCCTCGATCATCAGTTTCTCGCGATCAGCTTGCGTGGGCGCGCCGTTGCTGCCTTGCGCGCCCACGATGTTCGCGACGCCCCCGGACGTGGTGCCGGCGAGGGAATTCTTCATGCCGTCCACGAGCGATGCGGCCTTGTTGCCGACCCAGTCCGCGAACAGTCGATCGGCGGCGTCCGAGGTCAACTGAGCCTGGGTACGGGTCCGGAACACACCCGCCGCTCGCGCGCTGCGCGCCACGTCGCGCATCGCGACGATCGCACTCGCGGAGAGCACGAGGCTGAGCAGGATCACGAGGATCAGGGTGCTGCCCCGTTCGTTGCGCCACAGCGCTGAATTTCGCTCTTTCATGGGGACCACTAAGGGTTACGGTTTACGTAGTTCACAAGCTCGAAATCAGACTGCATCGTGACGACACCACTCGCGCCTTCGGACTCGGGATAGAAGTCGTAGGTGCGCAGGGTGGCGCCCGGAATTCTCGCGGCGTCGCAGGAGCCCTGCGGCGGGCAGACGGCGCCCGTCGCATCTTCGAACTGAATGTGCTTGCGATCTCGGCGCTCGGACTTCGTGTGCATCGAGATCCGCAGGTGGCCGACGCGTGCGCGCCCGCCCAGCACCGCGGCGGGGTTCATGCAGTCGCCGGGCGTCGTGTGATCGTTGGGATTCCAGCCCATCGACCACGGCGCGTCTTGGATGGCACCGGCCGCATTGGCGCAATCGAACCAGACTTGGAAATCGGCGATGTACGACGCGATCACCACGCGCTCGGCCTGCCCACCCGGACAGGTCGCAGCGAGCACATTGGCGGGATTGAGCCCCGCACCGCCTGCAGCGACCACGCCGGCGCCACACAGTCGATCGCGCACGAGCACCATCACGTTGGTGCTCGCCTCGTCGGGGACGACGTGGACCCAGAAGAAGTCGAGCAACGCCGCATCGTAGCCGGTGTCGCCTTCGGGGAGATCGTCGATGCCGAAGAAGCCACCGACGCCCTTGAACTGGGGCGCAAACGGGGCGCCGTCCAGCGGGAGTGGGACCCCGTAGTACGGTCGGCCGGCGGCATCGTTGACGGCCGCAGCGCTGAGACCGAGCGGCTGGACGAACTGCTGGTAACCTTGTCGGTCCGCGAGTCGAATCAGCCGCGTATTCCAGTTCACCGTGAGCTGCGTCGTGTCGACCGTGGGAGTCGCACTGGAGGCGGCGAACGGATCCTGGCGGATCAGTTTCCCGAGCCCGCGATAGTTCTGATAGATGCGACCGGTGCGCGCACCGCCCGAGGGCTCCATACCAGCGAACTCGAACGCCAGCGGGTAGTCATAGGCGCCCGCGATCACGATCCCGTCGAAGCTGACATTAGGGTTCGCCGCCTGCAGATCCGCGGGGAGCGGCGAGACGTCGTTCTGCCATCCGGCGTAGGGGTACAGGCCGGCCACGCGCGCCCCACCCCCCAGTGGCGGTGCCACCCAGTCGTCCAGGGTGCTGTCCGGGGAGCTCTGGGAGCCGGCCGCCTGGAGCTGGTTCCGCATGTTCTCTTCGGCAAATCGCACGCGATCATTGAGGTCGGCGAGCTGATCGACTTCGAGAAAGTTCTGCGAGGTCGTGTCGAAGATGCCGTAGATCACCACCGAGATGATGCCCACGATCGCGACGGCGATCAGAAGCTCGACCAGCGTGAACGCGCGTGACGTACGGATGTGTTGTAGAGCCGTCATGATCCGCTCGTAAACTGAGTGAGATGCGCCCGCCGCACGACAACCGTGCCGACGTACAACGCCCGAAGCCCGCGAGCTTCCAGCGGAGGCGCGACATAGGGGTCTACGGTCGGGTCGCCGACCGTATCGAGTTCGAGCGCCGTGACTGTCGTGCAGTCGACGAGCGTCGCCCGGGGTCCGGGGTACACGATCGCGATCTGAAACCGCATCGCCGCCACGACCGGGTCACCGGACAATGACGCGAACTGGCTGCCGAAGTCGGCACCCCGCGCATAGATGCAATACTTTCCGCCGAGGTGCGTGGGATTGGTCGTCGCGCTCAGACGATTGAAGCGCGTATCGACGGGCACGTTGACGAGTGCGACCCACGTGTTGCCCGCCGCACTCCGGATCGCCGCGATCGGATTGGCCGTATCAAAGGGCGTCGGACCGGTGGAGAGGTATGGATCCATGGAGTTGAACGTGTTGATCGTCGCGTTATCCCCATCGTCGAAGTTGGTGATCCACTGACTGCCTTGAATCCGCAGGATCTCGGACGTCCGTCGCCCCAACTCCGCGGCCTGCTGTGCATCACGCGCCGAGACGTACCCATTGAGGGCGCCATATTGCGTCGCGATGAGGGCGAGGAAGGCAATGGCGAGGATGACCATCGAGATCATCACTTCCAACAAACTGTAGCCACGTGATGTGTTCATTTGCGTGGACTCCGGACACCAATTTCGCCGTTACTCATCACTCGAACCACCGCCCCACCGACTTCTTCATAGTCCGCGGCGGTGCTACTGCAGGCCATCTTGTTCAAGACCGGCCCGAACGCGCCAGCGTCTCGATCGGCGATCCAGATGTTGTAGCCTTCCGTCGAACAACTGTACGTGCCCGACGCGTAAGGCTGAATCACGCCCCCGGACACGCGCTCGGCGGACCCCTCGGCCGAGAAGCACATCACGCGGTTCGTCGACCCATACGCCCATCGAATCCCGGTGTTCCCCTCCGGTGGGGTGTAGGTCGAGACGGGGATGTACCGAACATTCGCGACCGTGTAGGCGGTCGGGACATCGAGATATCCGCTCATCTCCTTGCACGATCTCGCCGGGCGACCCCAGCACTTGTTGCCCATGCACAGCGACCCCGCCGGACAATCGTCGGTGGAGAGGTCTTCGGTGGTATCGACACAATCCGTGGAACCGAGCTCCCAGGTGCCGTCGGGCAGTTGCATCGACGTCCGGTAGGTGACGAGGTAGCCGGGGCCGGAGCCGTCGGGGACGTGCGAACCAAACACGCGCAGCGCTTCACCACGGGCCATCGCTTGATCGCGGGCCTCGCGCATGTGGTTGGCGACCGCGCCGACCACGTTGCGCTGGCGCTCGCGGCGCATCGCGTTCATGACCGACGGCGCGCTAATGGCGGCGAGGATCCCGGCGACGGCGATCACGACGGCCAGTTCCACGAGGGTCACGCCGCGGGGTGTATCGAATCTCATCTTCAGATCCATGAGTCAGTCGCATCGAGTGGAAGAGTTGCTGCCCGGAAGCTGTCGCAAGATCCATTCCACGCGCGAATCTAGCCGACGATCGGGCGATCAACGGCGCCGTCAAAGGGGATCGTGTACGCCGTGGCTCAAACCGTGTGCGCGGGCGGCCCGCAAACTTTTCGGATCCGTGACCTTCTTGCAGTCACGGGCACAACGCCCGCAGCCCGGACAAGTCGCTGTGGCACTTTCCACAGCTTCGACCATTGCTGGCGAGCATCCGCCGACACGACATCGCGAACTCGGGCGGGTGCGGGTTGATGCCGGCGTGGCAGGTGATGCAGTCCGCTTCGCTGTGGCAGCTGGCGCACTCGACGATGTCGCGGCGCGCCATCACGCCGTGATTGTTCGCGGCGCTGGCATCGACCCAGCCGGGCGGATGAAACTGGCGTTGCGCCGGCGGAGCGTGGGGGGGGGCCCCCATCACGTCGGCCCGAACGTGGCAGCTGGTGCAAAACGTCTGCACGGTGTGGCAGTCGGTGCAGTTCCCGCCGTTGGCCCGCGCGTCGACGGCGTGAATGGTCAGAAATCCCGGCGGATGCACCGCGAACGGCTTCGCCATCGATGCGTTGTGACAGCTGAGGCAGTCTTGCTCGACGTGGCAGGCCATGCACTCTTGCATCCCCGACTTCGCCACCGAGCCGTGTCGTTTCATGAAATCGACGGTGTGATTGCTCGGCCGCAGCGGTTCGTCAATCGCTTGACGGCCCCCGCGCAGCTTTCCATCGGGGCCCGTGGAGTGACAGGTCACGCACGCCGCGGGCGCCGTGCTACCGTCGTGACAGTTCGTGCAGCTCTGCATCGTGGGCATCGTCGGTTCGGCCCCGGCGTGGCAGTTGACGCACGACGATTCGCCGCCCATCCGAGGAACGTGTCGGGAGTGATCGAAGCGCAGCGCGGGCGGCGCTTGCGGCAGCACCATCGGCGCCGGGCGCTCGGCGCGCCATTGCTCCGGCGTGTCGATCCGCCCCGTCGCGCGATGCGCATACCCGACGTGACAGGTCCCGCACTGCGCGATCGGCGGGGCCTCTTCGACGCGATTGTGACACTCGACGCAGACGCTCATCGCGGGGCGGAGCGAGTCCCCGGCCCGGCGACTCGTCAGCGCGGCGCCGTGGCAACTCGTGCACGATTCGCCGGCGTGTTGCTGGTGGGAGAAACGCAGCGTCGGCGATGGTGCGCTGTAGATCTGGTGGGCGCGCTTCGCAACGGGCGCCGGCGCGGGGATCTGTGCCGTGACCCAGGCGGCACCGACCATCGCGGCCAGGAAGGCGGGCAGGCTAAGCCCGGGGCGGCGCCGTCGGCGAACGATCGTCACAGCCAGAGCTCCGAGCTGAATGACGCGTAGGCATTGAGGTTCGGACCGTAGAAGTCACTGGACTGTCCTTCGAGCTGCACCCGGAGCTCGCCGAATGTGGCCGGGACAACAATGCCGAACAGCGCGGTAAACGCGCCGCCGGGCGCCACGGACGATGTTCGCCCCGGCTCCGACCACAGCCCCAGAAACCGACTCTCGATAATCAAGGCGTCGCGAACCGCGGGAAAGCGCAGCGCAGAGTCGAGCAACCACTGTGCGCCTCCCTGATTGCGGTCCACCGACGTCTGCGCACTGGCGAACGATCGCCACGTCCACTGCCGCCCGAACCCTCGAAACCGCGTGTCGTGCCCCGCCCCACCGCCCAGCGCGCGCGCGTCGTCTTCGCCGCCGCCGAGGTCCGTGAGGTCGAGATTCGCGTCGTAGGCACGGCCCCAGCCGCGGGCCTCGAACGTGGTGCGCAGCGGGGCCACGGGAAGCTGCCACGTCGCATAGGCCCCTTCGTACGGCCGGGCCCCGAACACGTTGAAGATCGATGCCGCATCGAACCACGGCAGGCGGTGCTCGATCCCCAGGGACAGGACGCTGTGCACGAGCGGCTCGCGCCACGAAACGTGCAGATCGGCGCGATCCACCGCGTCGAGTTGAGTGTGGTAGGAGGCGCTGCTGGAGATCGCGACGCGGCGATGCACGTTGCCGCTGATCCCGGCTCCGATTCGTTCGTCGCCTACCGCGCGGTTTCCCTCAGCGTCGGCGGGTTCCGTGCGGCGCTGCCACGCGAGGTCCAGCGTGGCGCCGCCGACGCGGAGGCCGGCATCACCGCCGACTCGCAGGCCGCCGGGTGAGGCGCCCTGGGCATCGATCGGCAGTCCCTGAACGTCCCAGGAGTCCGAGGCGATGGTCGCCCATCCGGATGCGACCTCGCGGCCCGCGAAGCCGTCGACCCACGCGCCGACGTCGGGGGCGAGCGTCGGTGTCAGCCGAAGTCGAGCCCCGTCGATGTCGCGCATCCCCAGCGCCGATGGCATCCATTGCCGGCCCATCGTCAGCGTCGCAGCCGCGATGGGCTGGTAGCGCACCTGAGCGATATCGACGATGAAGCGACTGATCTCGGTTTCTACGAAAGGATTGCGGCGATCTTCGGCGGCGACGCCAAAGTCATCGAGGTACCGCGCGCTGGCGTGCACATCCAGGGTGCCGGGCAGCACCGGCACCGCGTTCCAACCCCAGACCGAGACGCTCTGCGAGAAGGTGCGCTCCGCATCGCGCGTCAGGTCGGAGCGGCGCAGCTGCGTGCCGCGTCCCAGCGTCTCGGTGCGCACGCGGACCGTCTGCGCCGCAGCGTCCATGGCGCAAAGAGCGATGAGGCCCGCAGCGAGCCCGGCACAATGATGTCGAGTCGGGAACACCTGGACCTCGAATGTGGCCCAGACGACTTAGAAGTAGTAGCGAATGTGACCGGTGAAATCGACGGGATTGAAGCGCAGGAAGGGCACGAAGTAAATGGCGGGCCGATACTCGAGCACCAAATCGATCGGCAGCGCGTGGATGTTGAGCTGCAGCCCGGCGACAAACGCCACCGCGAGACCGAAGCCGTAGTCCGCGAGCCCGATCCCTGCACCACCGCCAACCTCCCAGTCCAGCGTCACGTTCTCGTTGCCGGCGAGCGGTCCGCCTTCGACCAACAGGTCCGCGCCGAGCCCGAAGGCGTTGTCCTGGTAGTAGCCGCCGCAATACGAGCCGCGGTACCGGCCGCGGCCACCCCCACATCCGCCCCAGCCCCAGCCGCGCCACCAGCCGACGTTGCCCTGAACGGACAGCGTGTTGTCGAGGAAGTACTTCAACGAGATCGGAGCTGCGGTGGTCCCGACGCCAAGGCCGATCCCGAAGTTGCCAGCCTGCTTGATCGGCATGCCCGCAAACGCGGACGGGGCGAAAAACGTCACAGCAACAAACAGAAGAAACCCTGTGAGACAGCGCTTCATGACGACCCTTACGTGGGGGTTAGTGCGACGAAGTATACCGAGGAATCACTGCGTGCGGAAGACGCGATCCCAGATGCGATTGGAGACGCCGAAGCGGCGGTCCTGGTACTTTTCGTTGAAGTGGTGCGACATGTGGTGCCGGCGCAGCGCCTTGAAGAAGCGCGACTTGGGCTTGCCGTAATGCACGAAGTAGTGGGTCATGTCGTAGATCATGTACCCGACGACATATCCGGCGTGAATCGCCCAACCGAGGTCACCGAACAGTCCGACCCAGAGGAACAGAAACACGAAGAACAGGGTGATGCTGACCGCGGGCGGCATCACGAGACGATACTTGTCGTGCGGCAGGTCGTGATGCACGCCGTGCACGAAAAAGTGCAGCCGTGGACCCCATTTGGTGTCCGGAATCCAGTGGAAGAACGTGCGATGCAGCCAGTACTCCGTCAGCGTCCACGCCACGACGCCGGCGACCGCGAGCAGCGCCGTCAGCCACCAGCTCACGTCCGCGTATGCGATCGAGCGGTACAGCAGATAGAGGCTCGCCGGCACATAGAGGGCGGGAACGATGAGCCAGTGCGTCCGAGAGAAGAGGTCGAAAAAATCGCTCTCGAACATTCTCGGTGAGTCTTCTGAGGCGCCAAACATCGACATCTAGAACTCCGGCGTTTCCACACGCCCCGAATTAGCACTATCGACACAGAATCGCAACACGTTCGCCGCGGCCCAGCATGGCTTGCGGGGCTGCGGACCGTCAAAAATCTAGGATGTCGACTGCGCCGACGCACGCGTCGTTGAGGAGGTCGGCGAGGTCCTCCGGATCGCCCGCGCAGACGGGCTTCGTCGGGCGAATGGCGAGGTTTCGTGCGGCTTCACGCGCGGCAGGGCTCGTCATCTGACCAAGGGAGGTACGGATCCGAGTCTGAGTGTCCGGGGGACTGCGATCGAACAGCTCCGCGAGCAATTCGGCGCTCGCCTCGTGTCTCAGGGCCCCGAGCGCCTCGATCGCCGCGTCTTGTAAGGGCCCGCGCTCGTTCCGCGCGATCGCGACGATGAGCTCGAGGCTGTCCGCATCGACCTCGGGCCTTCGCGTGCGGGCGAGTACGCGCAGCGACGCCGCGCGACGCGTCGGCGCGCCCGAACTGATGCCGGCCAGCAGCGTGGGCCGGACGATGGACCACGGATACACCGCGAGCCGCTCGACGACGCGCGACCCGTACGGTTCGGCCAAGGAACCTGCCGCGTGGGCGACGAGCGGCGCGTCTTCGGCGCGCCGTGCCAGCGGCAAGAGCAACGCCGCCGACATCACGGACCGCGTGTCGGATGAAGCCGTCAGGCGGCGCAGATTGGGGCGCAGGCCCGTCACGATCTGCCGCAGGCTCGACGCGAGGTCGTGCTCGGTCGTGTGATCCAGTTCCTCGGCCGCCAACACGAGGTGCTCGAGAACACGCGGGTTCGACCCGCGCAGCAGTTCTTGGGCGGTCGCGACGACGACTTGCTCGCGGCCGACAAAGGCGCGCGCGACGGGCTGGTCGGCCCGCGTGGCGAGCGCCTGGCCGATCGCGGCGGCGAGTCTGGGCCGCGCGCTGGCCTGGCCGTCGACCTCCCAGAGCAGCGGTTCGTTGACCGCCGCTTTGAGACCATACTCGGCCATCGCGCGCCGCGACGAATCCGGGGCCCACGCCGCCTCCAGCAACGACCGCAAGCCGACATCGCTGCCGAAGCCCGACAACATCACACCCGCGACCCGGCGGACATCCGGCGCGGCGTCGTCAAGGCGTCGTGAGAGCGCCGCGGCTGCCGCCGCGCTGCGGCCCTGGCCGAGCGCCCACGCGATGAGCACTCGCCGTTCGGGGCTGCCCGCGTGGTCGAGACGTTCGAGGCTCTGGACGGCCGCCGTCGAGCCGATTCGGCCGAGGCCGGCAATCGCCAGTGAACGAACGTCGTCGGAGAAACCCTCAGCGAACGCGATGTTGACCAACGTTTCGGTGGCCTCGGAGACGCGAGCCATCCCGATCGCAAAAATCGCGACCTGGCGGAGGTCGTCATCGCTGCTCTGCAAGGCGTTGACGAGGGCCACGGACGCCCGCGCGTCCCCGGTCTGCGCGAGCGCGAGCACCATGGTGGTCGACCACTGGCGGGAGTCCGTGGGCCATGCCCGTAGCGCGTGCCGCGCGACGTCCGGCGCGGGGTATAGGCGGAGGAGCGACATGGCGCGCATCTGGTCTCCGAGTTCTTCCGCCCCGACGGCGCGGACTAGACGGGGCAGCGCGCGCTCCGCGGCCGTCGCGAAGGCCGCCGCCGCGTCTTCCGCATACATGAACAGCTCCTGGTAGATCGCGACCGTGATGGCGTGCAGCACGCTCTCGGGGAGCCGCCCGAGCAGACTGCCGAGCTCGCGTTCGATCTCGAAGAGCTGCGCGTCCGTCCGACAGAGGTCGATCGCGGCGAACACGGCGCTCGCCGCCCACGACCCGCCGCCGTCGGAGCGGATGACGTCCAGAAACACCCCGCGGGCCTCGTCGTCACGCCCCGTCAGAGACAGGTGAAACGCGAGGTCGAAGTGGACGTCGTACGACGTGGTGCCGAGCGCGACGGCCCGCTGTAGGTGTTTGATCGCGAGGTCGACATCGCGCTCGCTCCAATAGATTCCGGCGACGGCGTGAACGTAGGCGTCGTTCGGCACCGTCGTGACCGCTCGCCGAATGACCGCTTCCTGCCCGCCGGGATCGTTCAGGAGCAGCGCCAGGTCGACGGCACGCCGCCACGCCGGCACGCGACGATCCCCGAACGCGGCCGCGATGCGCTCGAGCATCGCGATGGCAGACGTCGGGTCGGTGCTTCGCGTCTCATTGACGACGAACTCGGCTGCATCAACCCATGCCAGATGCTGCCCCGCCGGCAGCGTCGCGGGATCGACGTCGGCGAGAGTCGCCGCGAGGGCGAGCGCGCCCGCGTGATCGCCATGGGCCGCGCGAAGCTTCGCGAGGACGACGCCGACTCGGGGTGAGCCCGTCGCCGCGAACTTCGCTTCCCAACGCCGCATCATCTCCGGGTCGGGACTGACGATGATGTCCCCCAGAAACGCGGTGCGCTGCGCGATGTTCACGATCCGGCGGCCCGCGTGCGACACGCGGTCCTCAAAGAACAACGTCTCCCATTCGCGCAGCGCATCGACCCACATCTCGCGCGCTTCGAATGCGCCAGCGAGACGTTCGCGGGCCTGCACCAGGCGGGGCGCTCGCTCGAGCACCCACGTCAGCAGCTCGCAGGTCCTCCGGTAGTCCTGAAGGCGCGCCGCGATCTCGGCGACCCGCAGCCGCACCCGCAGATCGGCCTCATCGAGGGCGAACAACCGCGCCCAGATCGCATCGGCCGCCGCCGGTTGGCCGACGCGGCTCAGAAGCTCGCCGTACGCCTCGAGGTGGGTGACGTTGTCGGGGTGGGAGCCCTCCAAGCGTGCATGGACGCGTAACGCGGCGTCCGACATGCCGAACTGCTGCCACTGCGCGGCGACTTCGACCAGCGACTCCGGATCGCTCGCGACTTCCTGTTCCACGGACCGCAGCTCCGCGAGCGCCTGCTCCGCCCGTTCCCCGCGAAAGAAGAGCCACTCGATACGCTCCAGCCGTGGGGTCAGATTGCCGCGCCGTAGCGCGACGATCTCGTCGTACAGCGCGCTCACCCGCGTCGCGTCGCGGACGTGGTCGAGCCTGGCGATGAGCCTCGTGCGCGGTTCAATGGCGCGCGCATCCAGGCGCGCCGCGCGCTCGAGCCACTTGACCGCGTCAGGATCGGAGCCGAGCTCCTCGGCGAGCCCGGCGAGGACCATCGCATCGTGGTAGGAGGGGTTGCGCCACTCGCGCTCCAGCTCCACGACGATCTCGCGGACCCGGTGAAGGTCGCGCGCCGTGTCGACGAGGCGCATCAGGACCTCACGACGCATCCAGCTCGACTTGCCGACGACGGCCAATGCGTCACGATACGCGCGTTCCGCCGCCACCGGGTTGTGCATGCGGCGGTGCAGATTCCCGACATCGATCAGCACGCGAGCTCGCCGCTTCCCGTCTCTGTGCGCGAGCTTCAACGCCACGTCGTAGGTCTGCAACGCGGCGTCGAAGCGATGAGCGCGAAGCTGCGTTTCCGCGAGCTCGACGCGCAGGTTGAAATCGCGCCCCGATGCCTGAGCCAACGCCTCCATCCACTGCACGGCCCGTCCGTGGTCGGATCTGCTCGTCGCGAGATCGGCGAGTTTACGCAGCAGGGCTTTTCGCGCGGTGGTCGTCGACGTCAGCGCGAGGGCCCGTTCGTATGACGCATCGGCGGCCTTCGCCTGCCCCGACCGATCTTGGGCAGCGGCCAGCGCGGAGTGCGCGGCGGCGCTGTCGGACTCGATCGCGACGGCGTGCTCGTACGCGGTTCGCGAAACCGTATCGCGCCCGCGATCGCGCTCCAGATGCCCCAAGAGGATCCACGGTGCAGCGCGGGTCGAGGAGGTCGCCACGGCACGGACGTCATCGATGAACGGATCGAGGGCTGGGCCGCGCCCGAGCTTGCCGATCAGGCTGCGATAGATGAGCGGTTGGTCTGGATTGCGCAGCAACAGCTGGCGATACCGAGCGACGACTTTCGCATCTCGTCTCGCGTCGCCGTCGACCTTCCAGTCGCTCTCTTGGGCGTGCGAGGCCAATGCGAACGCCATACCGGTGACCACGACGACGAGCTGCAACGTCTGACGCAACATACCTAACCAGGGGTTGTTCTTGGCGAACGATCCATAGACAACCGCCCACCCGGAAAAGTTCCCCAGAAATTTCACGGACAAGAAATGAAACCGTCCGCCCAGTGTGTTGTCGCGACACGATCCTGAGGTGGTCCTATGAGTATCTGGAACAATCCGCCGGTCGGCTTTCGGATCATGAAACAGGATCCCGTGGCCGTTGCGGCCTGCCTCGCGTTCGTCGCTTGGGCGTGGCCGGCACTGGGCGAGTGGTCGCTGATCGCGCCGTTCGTGCTCGGGCACTTCTTTCTGTTCTGTAATGTGTTCCGGCTGGCTCGCGGGACCGAACTCATTTGGGCCGCGGCGTTCGTCGTGAACGCGGTGGTCTGGCTCGAGCTGTCGCCGAGTCTCCTCGGGATCGTCCTCACTCAGCTTCCGGTGACGATCGCGGTGATCGGCTCCACGATGCGGTCACGGCACTACCGCGGAATCCTCGCCGACCGCCTGCGCCGAGAGGCGGCGGTCAGGTCGCTTTGACGCCCCCGATCCATGTCTCGACCACCTGCATGTCCCAAATTTCGCGCGCGCTGGATTGGAACGGATCTCGTGGGAGGACGATGAAGTCGGCGAGACAGCCGGTGGCGAGACGGCCACTACTGTGCTCGCGAAACGAGGTCCATGCCGCGGCCTCGGTGTAGGTTCTCAGCGCGGAACGCAGGTCCAGCGCCTGAGCGGCGCGAAAGGGCCGACCCAATCGATCGAGCCGTGAGATGGCGGTCGCGATCGCGTGCCACGGATTCGGATCTTCGATCGGGTAGTCCGAGCCCCCGGCGAGGCATGGCGCGGACTCGAGCAGATCAGCCCATCGAAAGAGGCGGTCGAGCTGTTCGTCGGTGAGCTGGTCGGTGGCCCACGCGGCGTCGGAGTACATGTGGATCGCCTGGATCGACGCGGTGACCCCGAGCGCTGAAAATCGCTGAACGTCGCGGTCGGTCAGCATCTGGCAGTGTTCCATGCGGGGCCGTGTGCGGGCGCGGTCGGCGGCGTCCATCGCGGCATACGCGTCGAGAACGGTGCCGGCCGCAGCGTCGCCGATCGCGTGAATCGCGACTTGCCAGCCCGCCGCGGCGAGCGCGCGGCAGCGTTCGCCGAGGTGCTCAGGGGTCTCGAGCACGAGTCCAGTCGTTCCGTCGCGGTATCCATCCAACAGGTGCGCGCCCTGCGAGCCGAGGGCACCGTCCGCGAAGAACTTCACGCCGGCGATGTTCAGCCAATCATCGTACCGCGCGCCCTGGCGCAGCTCGCCCTCCAGATCGGGATCGCGCCCGTCGAGCAACACGTGAAGCCGCAGCGGCAGCTCCCCATCGGCGTGCAGATCCGTCAACATCTTCAGGCGATCCAGCGGAACCCACGCCACGTGCGCGCTCGAGCACCCGAAGCGCTGCAGCATCCGACACGACTCCAGAAACACGCCACGGTCCTCATCGACGGTGGGTTCCGGAATCGCCTCGAGCACTGGGTTCATCGCGTCATCGACGAGCAGCCCCGAGGGGTCCCCGGCCGGCCGACGTCCAAAATGGCCGTTGGGGCCCGGATCCCAGTCCGGCGATACGCCAGCACGCGCCAGAGCAGCGGAGTTCACCCACAGCGCATGGCCATCGACCCGGCGCAGCACCACGGGATGTTCGCCGAACATCACGTCGAGGCGCGTGATATCGAGCGGTGCGCGCTCCGTCCATCGATTCTGATCCCAGTCGCGGCCGAGGACCCATCCGCCCGGCGCCTGCACCATGTCGTAGGTCGACAGCGCCGCGTAGACATCCGCGGCCGACTTCGCCCCGCCCAGGGAGATGCTGCCACGACGAAGTCCCAGTCCCCACAGATGCACATGAGCGTCGCACAGCGCGGGAAAGACACACGCGCCTTCGGGCTCGACGATTTCGTCCGCGGGACTCGCAGCCGCCATCGCTTCGGCGCCCGTCGCGACAATGCGGCCCTCGCGGATCAGCAGCGCGGTCGTCGAGGCCCCGTCAGCGTCGGCGTAGATCACCGGATGACGTAACAGCATGATGGCTCACTCGGCAGGGTCTTGTGGGGGCGTGGCGGGCTCGGCCTCGTCGAGCACATCCGGGCGCTCGAGTTCACGGGAGCGGCGAAGTCGCAACCAGTGCGAGTCACCGGTGGGGCTCGTCGATAGGTCGGCTTCTTCGTAGGCCGGATCGCTGAGAGCCTCATCGAGATCGATGAAGCGGTACCCGCGCTGTTCGTACCAGTCGAGGGCCTGACCGAGATGGTCGGCGTTGAGTCGGTTGCCGTGCAGCAGCAGGATCTGCGGGGGCAAGCGACCAAACAGGTCGTCGGCCAGATGCTCGGCGATGATCGTCGTCTCCTGGATGTTCCACAGCCAGGCCTGCTGCCAGCGCTCGGCTTCGTCGGACTCGCCACGATGCACGGCCTCGAGGTAGCCGCGCGCGTAGAGCCAGTCCGACGTGTCGATCGTGACCGGCGCGTGGCGACTTCCGAGTGCGTCGAGCTGAGCGAAGATCGCGTCGCGGGTCGGGGCGTCGAAGCCTTGATTGAGATACGGGAACCGGAACGGCACCGCCTTCTGGGCGAGTCGGAGCGTGACCACCGCCTCGTGCCCACGTCGCACATCGGCGAGATACGCGTCGAGCGGCGTTCGATGAGCACTGGGATGTGACCAGGTGTGGTTGCCGACGACCATCTTGGGTGCGGTGAGCCATCGCTGGGTGAGGCTCGGGTCGGCCTCGTCGTGGACCATGTTGAAGAACCCGACGAACGGGATACCGCGCGCGGTCAACAACGCGACGAGCTTGTCGACCGTTTCGCGGCGCTCATCGTCGTTGAGGTAGTCGTCCCGCATCGCGAGCGGCAGATCGTCGATCGTGACCACGACCCGATAGTCGGGCGCCGTCGGGGCCGCGACAGGCTCGGCGGGCGGGTTCGGGTTCGGCTCGATCGGCGCCCGCGGCGCCGGCGAGCTGCAGCCGGCGGCGAGGACTACCAGGACGCCAAGCGCACCACGTAGACGGGAGGCAGGTGATGAGAGAGCGTCAGCCACGTGTCGCCTCGGTCGTCGGAGTAGTACGCGTTGCCGGTCGTGGTGCCGAACGCCAGCGTATCACGATCGATGTCCAACGCATGCCGGAAGGTCAAATCCCACGCGCCCTCCTGGGGCAGTCCATCGCGCAGGGCGGTCCAGTTCGCGCCGCCGTCGGTGGTGCGGGCCACGTGGAGCGCGCCATTGATGGCGATCCGACACTCGTCGGAGACCGCCGGAACCAGCCACGCGTGGTCGGACCGCTCGGGGTCGACGGCCGCCGCGAAACCGAAGTAGGCGAGGTCGTGGTCGGGGCTCGACACCTCGGACCAATTCGCCGCGCCGTCCACGGATCGGAACACCCCGCAGTGGTTCTGCTGCCAGAGCACATCGGGGTCCGCGTCGTTCCAGACCACGATGTGCGGATCCTGCCCGACCTCCGATGCCGGGTCGGGCAGGAAGTCGGCGCGCAGACCCGCGTTGCGCGGCTTCCACGTCGCGCCCCCGTCGAGGGTCTCGAACACGCCCGCGCAACTGATCCCGACCAGCACGCGCTCCGAATCTCGCGGGTCGACGAGGATGGAGTGAATCGCGGGCTGATCGCGGCCGCCGCCGAACCAGTGCGTC
>JBFIHF010000075.1:0-20497 GCA_041601915.1 Bradymonadaceae bacterium | reverse complement strand
GACTCGTGGAACGTGCGGCGCGGTCCCTGGCAGTGATTGCGCGTGCGCCACATCTTCTCTTTGTCGGCGAGTGAGATGGCGAGGTGGCCACCACCGCAGCCGGCGCCGCCGGCGACGGGGGAGTACTTGTCCTGGGTCGGGGCGAGGTGGATGTAGGGGACCGGCTCCTGCGGGGCGCAGACGACGTCCTTGGTGGTGGAGCGGTAGGCGACGGTCGCGATGCCGGACATCGGCATCAGGCAGGGCATCGCCTCGACGACGCGCCCTCCGGCTCCGTATCCGACGGCGAAGACGCGGGCCGTGTCGAGGCAGATCTGCGACGCCACGGCGCGGAGCACCTGGCCGGCGGCCGCAGCACTGTTGTTGTCGGTCCAGGCCGTGAGACTCGGGTCGTGGGGCGCGATGACGACGATGCCCAGACGGTCGGCCGTCTCATCGAACCCGCTGACCTTGATGAACTGTTCGGGCTTCTGCAGGTCGTCGTGGAACAGCATCAGCACGACGTGATGGTGGTGCGGGTCGTAGCGCTCCGGCAGGCGGACGGCGACGCCGGCGACTTCGCCGATCCCCTTGAACGGGGCCGGATCGCCGCAGCCCGGATCGGCGATCGTGTTCGTGGGCGATGGGACGTCCGCGATACCCGTGGTCTGCGGGGGCTTCGCAACCGTCGGGATGGGGTCAGTCGTCGAGGTCCGCACGAGCGCCGACGGCGGGCGAACGGCGGGCGGCGCGACCTCGGGTTGGAGGTGACTCCAGTCGATGGCGAAGTACGCCACGATGCCGCCGATCACGACGCCCGCGAGGAGAATGATCGCCGAGTTGCGATGCTGCTCTTTCACTCAGCCGGCCTCGTTGATCTCGATCATCGCCACGCCCGCCTGCAGCACGCCAATCGGCGCCGCGAACTCGGCGAGATCGGCGGCGACGAGCACCGCCTGCACGGCCTCGACCGCGTCGGGGGCCACGGAGACGAGCAGCCCCCCGCTGGTCTGCGGGTCGGCGAGGATCCAGCGTGCGCGCTCCGACAGGGGCGCGACGCGCTCGCCGTAGCTGCTCCAGTTGCGGCCCGTACCCCCGGGCATCGCGCCGAGCTCCAGGTAGTAGTCGAGGTCGGTCAGCAGTCGCACCTGCGCGAGGTCGACGCGGGCGCCGACGTTAGCGCCCGCGCACATCTCGCCGAGATGGCCGAGCAGGCCAAAACCCGTCACGTCCGTCATCGCATGCACGCCATCGATGCGGGCGAGCGCGGCCCCCACGGAGTTCAGACGCATCATGGACTGCGCCGCGACGCCGACGTCGACCTCGCGCAACAGGCCGCGCTTCTCCGCCGTGGCGAGGATGCCAACGCCCAGGGCCTTGGTCAGAAACAGCACGTCACCGGCCTGCCCGGCGTCGTTGCGCTTGAGCTGCTCAATCGCGACGAGGCCGTTGACGGCGAGGCCGAAGATCGGCTCGGGGCTGTCGATGCTGTGGCCACCGGCGAGGGCCACGCCGGCGACGCGGCACGTCGCGCGTGCGCCTTCGATGACGCGGCCCGCGACCTCGGGCGGCAACCGCTCGATCGGCCAGCCGAGGATCGCGATCGCCATGACCGGCTCGCCGCCCATCGCGTAGATGTCGCTGATCGCGTTGGCCGCGGCGATGCGTCCGAACTCGAACGGGTCGTCGACGATCGGCATGAAGAAGTCGGTGGTGCTCAGTAGCGCGCGCCCGTCGCCGAGGTCCATCGCGCCGGCGTCATCGCGGGAGTGGTTGCCGACGAGCAGCGCGGCATGCGGCGCCTCGTGCTGGTTGGCGAGGATCCGGTCGAGGACCGCCGGCGAGAGCTTGCAGCCGCATCCCGCGCCATGGCTGAACTGCGTGAGTCGAACGTCATCAAATTCCGGCATCGGTACCTCTTTCCTCTCGAGCGTTGAGCTCCGCGGCGAGCGCGAGGACCGCGGGGGCCGCATCGTTGATGGTCGCCACGGGCAGCCAATGTACGCGATCCGGATCTCGGCGCGATAGACCGTAGTCGTAGGCTTTGTCGTAGTACGCGAGCGCGATCCGCGCGGCACCGGCCAGGTCACCTTCCGCCAGCGCCGCGAGGGCCTGGGTGGTCCGCTCGGAGCCGAGCCGCTTGCGAATCTTGTTGAAGCTCTCGGCGAGGCCAACGCGGTCGGCGTCGCCGTAGATCTCGACGAGATGCGCGACGCGCTCCTCGGTCGGGACCTCGAACGCGACGACACGCGCGGCGCGCATCGCGGCCATCATCGTATCCGGGACCACGCGATAGCCGATCATGCGCGACTCATCCTCGACCCAGATGGGGCCCGCGGTCCCCTCGAGGCGGCGGAACTCGAGGGCGAGCAGCGCTTCGAACTGCTCTTGCGCGGGCTGCTCGGGCATCTCCAGCGAGCCGAACGCCGACCCGCGATGATTGGCGAGGCCTTCGAGATCGATGGTCGGCTCGCCGCGATCGGTGAGCTCGGCGAGGACCTGGGTCTTTCCGGAGCCCGTGCGGCCGCCGAGCACCAGCAGCGGCGGCACCTGCTCGAGCCGCGCGAGAACCCAGCGCCGAAACGACTTATACCCGCCGTCGAGGGTGACGACCGGATAGCCGTACAGGCCGAGCAGCCACGCCACGCTCTGGCTGCGCATGCCGCCGCGCCAGCAGTGCACGATGACGGGCTGTTCGGCGTCGGGTGGGCCGACGACGGCTTCGACGTGCTCGACGAGCTGGCGCATTCGCGGGCCGATGAGATCGAGCCCGACCTTGATCGCCTGATGGCGGCCATCCTGCTTGTAGGTCGTGCCGACGACCGCGCGTTCTGCGTCATCAAACAACGGCAGATTTCGAGCGCCCGGGATGCGCGCGTGCGCAAACTCGGACGGGGTGCGGACATCGAACAGCGGCACGCCCTGGGTGACCATCTCGAGAATGTCTTCGACAGCTAAACGACTCATGGGCCCTTTGGAGCATCTATGTCGAGCCACGTCAAAGTGGTACGCTCGGATATGCTCGAACCAGGTGACCTCTTTCTCGACGAGTTTGAGATCCTCTGCACGTTGGGAGAGGGGGGGTTCGCGACCGTCTTTCGCGCGCGGCAGCGGCGGCTGGGCCGCGACGTCGCCATCAAACTGCTGCGGCTCGACGACGACCTCGCGCGCAAACGGTTCATTCAGGAAGCCCAACTCATTTCGCGGCTGTGCGCGCCCTCGACTGTCACGATGCACGACTTCGGTGAGGTCGACGGCCAGCACTATATGATCCTGGAGTATGTGAGCGGCGTGACGCTGCGCAGCCTCATCGATCGCCACGGCGCGCTCGATCCGCCCCGCGTGGTCCGGATTCTGTCCCAGATTGTGTCGGCGCTGGTGGAAGCGCACGCCCACGGGATTCTGCATCGCGACATCAAGCCCGAAAACATCATGGTGTACGACCACTATGACGATGTGGATCGCGTGAAGGTGCTCGACTTCGGCATCGCGAAGCTGCTGTCCCCGGACTTGTATGCCACCGACGCGGGACCGACGACGACCTCCGGCAAGACGATCGGGACCCCGCGTTACATGGCCCCGGAGCTGCTCGCCGGGGAGCCGGTGACCGATGCCGCGGACCTCTTCAGCCTCGGGATGATCGCCTACGAAATGCTCACGGGGGTCCGCGCGGTCTCCTCGACGAGCGGCGTCGTGATCGTGGCGCGAATCCTCGACTCCACCCCCTTCGTACTGCCGGAGAACTCACGGACGCCGCCTGCGCTGGCGGAGCTCGTCAACGCGATGCTGGTGAAGGCCGCCGACCAGCGTCTCTCCACGGCGCGCGAGGCCTCCACGGCGCTGCGCGCGTTGCCGGCATTCGCACCGGCCACGGAAATCATGAGTCCAGAGGCGTTGGCGGCGATGCATTCGGACGCGCAGTCCGCAGATGTCGACGACGAAGCGCCGACGGTCTCCGATATGCCGATCGCCCGGTCGCAGGTGCAGACCGCGCGCTATCCCACCCAAGAGTACGAACCACATGCCCCGGCGAGCACGGACGTCGAGGTCGCGATCCAGCGGCTCAAAGAGGATGCCGTCGTGCGGCGCGGCGATGAGATCGCGGCCCAGCCCGACCCGCGGAGCGCCAAGCCCGAGCCGATCCAACTCGACGGACCGGTGCCGGTGCCGAAACGGCGCGGCCCGACGTACGCGGAGGACCGCCAGGAGCAGGACGCCAAGCCACTGGGCGCGCGGGTCCGAGCCGCCCTCGCCTACGGTTCGCTGGTCGTGGCGATCCTTTTTGCCGTGGGTTTCCTGCTCGGGGTGGTGGGGGTCAAGACGACGATCAGCGAGGGTCACCCGCTGGACTGCGGGTTGGGGAGCCCGACCTCGATGGTGATCGAGCACCACTTCGAGATCCTGGGCAAGCAATTGCTCGAGGTGGGCCGCGAGGTGCGGTGCTTCAATTCGAAGTAGAGGTTCGCTAGCATGGCGGCGTGCCCGAATTTCTCGCCGAAGGCTCTCTCGCGTTGATCTACGCCGCGCTCGTTGGAGCGGGGTTTGGGCTGCCGATCAGCGAAGACACCGTGATCCTTGCGACCGGTGCGATGGCGGAGCGCGGGGTCGTCCCGACCTACTGGGCGCTCATCATCTGTTATCTCGGCGTGCTCAGCGGCGACTTCGTGGTCTTCAACATCGGTCGGCACCTGGGTCCGCGGATGCTCAAGAACCGGCTCTTCCAACGGCTGCTGCCCGAAAGTCGCCGCGAGCGCACGGAGGCGATGTTCGCGCGCCGCGGGCCGTTCGCGGTGTTCGTCAGCCGTTTCCTGATCGGGTTTCGGATGCCGGGATTCGCGACGGCGGGACTGCTGGGGATGTCGCCGTGGCGGTTTCTGTTCTGGGATGCGCTGGGGGCGCTGATCACGGCCCCGCTCGTCTTTGGGCTCGGGTACACGTTCTCGAATCGGCTCGACGACATTCAGGAGGGGATCGGCGCGGCGACGGACTGGGTGCTGGTACTGGTGCTGGTGGGCGTCGTCATCACGTTCGTCGTGTGGCACGCGCGGCGTAGGAGGGACAAGCACGAGGAAACGTGACGACGGCGCCTCACCCCAAGTGGCTACCGTGCTTGCCTTGCCACACCACGACACCCCGGAACCCCGCATTCTACGTGCTCAAAAGCTGGTACGGGACTTGTAATACACATCGTCATCAGGAGGATGTGAATGAAATGGTCTCGTGGTTGTATCGCAGTCGTCGCCCTTCTCAGCTTTAGTATCGCCGGTGGTTGTGCCGACGAATCGGACGACGAGTTCGAGAGCCGTCATCACGAGCTCGCGCAGGCGGGGGCGTGGAGTATCCCGGGCAACGTCGTCACGCAGGCCGACAGTTACGCGATCGGCTACACGGGCGCGGGCCGTTGGGTCGGCCCGAGCGGCTGCTCCGGCAGCTTCACGTCCGGTGCTCAGGTGCTCAAAGACTGGGTGCTGGCGAACTGGCCGCAAGTGACGACGGTCGGCGGGTACTCGTGCCGCGCGATCGTCGGCAACTCCTCCAGCATGTCCGTGCACGGCACGGGACGCGCGATCGACATCCACATCCCGCTCGACGGGTCTTCGGCGGACAACGGGCTGGGCGATCCGCTGGCGAACTACCTCGTTCAGAATGCCGACAAGCTCGGCATCCAGATGGTCATCTGGGATCGCTGGCTGTGGAGCCCGAGCCGAAGCCCGCGCAGCCGCGCCTACACCGGCTCGCACCCGCACCACGACCACCTGCACGTCGAGATCACGCCGCAGGCGGCTCGCAAGGACCTTCCCTGGTATCAGGGCGGCGCGACCGCGCCCCAGGCTGGCACGTGTGACCCGGTGCCGTCGCAGGGCCGCACGATTGACGAGTCGGACTCGTGCTTCGTCGCCTTTGGGCCGGGTCAGTACTGGCGCCGCGCGAGCAGTGGCACCAATGGCTCGTTGTTGTGGACCAACGCGTGGAAGTCCTCGACCCCGTCGAACTGGGCGCGCTGGAACGTCAACATCGCCACCGAGGGGGTCTATGTCGTGGAGTACTATCGCAACGACACCTACGCGATGTTCGATTCGACGCGGTACCGCGTGCGCGCGGGCGGCGTCGAGACGGACACGTATCTCGACCAATCCGCCGGCGTGAATGGATGGGAGGAGATCGGTACGTACTCGTTCGCCGCCGGTGCCAACCAGTGGGTGTCCGTCTACGACAACACCCCGGGCAGCGTCGCCGAAGGTCAGCGGATCGTCGTCGATGCGATCAGAATCCGACCGCTCGGCAGCACGCCAGCGGTTGTGGTCGTCGACGACGACGGCGGCAGTGGCAGTGGCAGTGGCAGTGGGAGCGGCAGCGGCACGGGCAGTGGAAGCGGAAGTGGCTCCGGGGACGGCAGCGGAACGGGCAGCGGAACCGGCAGCGGGTCAAGTGACCCCGACCCGGGCAGCGGCGGCACCAGTGACCCGCCGACCGGAAGCCTCGTCAATACGGGCGGCAACGACACCGACGACTACGGAACGACGGAGCACCACGACGACCTGCCGCCCAAGGGCAGTGATGCGGTGGTCGATGAGACCTACCACGAGGAGCCGGAAGTCGTGTTCGAGGACCGAGCACCAGGTGCCGTGCACCTCGAGGGCCACTCGTGCAGCACCACGGGCGCCACGTCGGACTTCTCGATGTGGCTCAGCCTCGGTGTGCTGGTCGTCGCCGGACGACGCCGCCGGCGCTGACGCCGTTCAGGGCGTGACTTCGTCGACCGCCCTCGCGCCCGGAAAGTCCTCGATCTCGAGGTAGTCCGCGGTCTTGACGAGGCTGTTCGCCACGTGATGCGTCACATCGACGCGCACGCTGTTTCCGCCAAACGCGAACGGGACCGCCCCGATGAGCAGCGCGGGGTCGGCGTGCTTGTCGGTCTCGCCCTCACGAAACTGCAGCCGCATCAGGTATCCGGCGGCCCACTTCGCGCTCTGACCGTACTTCGCCTTGCGCTCCTCGTCGCCGTGCAAGGCGGCCATGCGGTACGCGTCCGCGACGGCTTCGAGGTTCAGGCACGTCGACCACGACGGCTTCCCGCCCTCCTCGTTGGGTGCGTAGCCGCCCTCCCACTCCTTGTTGCTGACGTCGCCTGGCACATGTTGCAGCGCCACGATCGGATCGGCCATCGCGTAGGCCGCTTCGGCGTAGCTCGGGTCGGGCCGCCGCGCGTAGAGGTAGGTCAGTGGCTCGTTGGCCCACAGCCCAAAGTATGGGCCCCAGCCATGCGCTTCGGGGTTGGCGACCGCCCACTTCGCGGCGAGCTCCAGCGCGTCCAGGTACTTGTCGTCTTCGGTCGCCGCGTGCAGGTGCTCCAGCGCCATCATCAGCTGGCCGGGGGCGAGGAAGATGCTGTCCGTCTTGAGAAACTCGCCCGTCTCGAGGTCGAGGTACTGCAGCAAGTTCTGCCCCATCGGCTCGAGCGTTGCCTTGTACGTGTCATCGTCGCTGTTCAAGGTGTAGATGCTGGTCGCGATGGTCAGCAGCGCGGTCGCGCCCATGCCGGACAGCTCCAGCGAGCCGTCCTCCTGGGTCTCGGTCTTTGCGTGCAGGTAGTCGAGTCCCCGGCGGGCAGACACGCGGAACTCCTCGCGTTGGGTCACGCGCATCAGAAACGCCTGCGTGATCGTGGAGCCGCACTGCCGATGGATCGAGTCCTCGTCGGACCACGTGCCCTCGGCGATGTCGTAGAGGTAGTTGAAGTTGCCTCCCTCCAACTGGACCCGCATCAGGTAGTAGCCACCGAGCACCGCGGCATAGACGATGCCGTTCTGCCCGGTGTCGGCACCTTCCTGGGCGAGCGGCAGCGACACTTCGGTGACGTCGACCCCGTCGGGCACGATCGCGCGCGGCATCGCCTCCGCGGAGTAGTCCGCGCTACGCGGGACGCCGTCTTCGACTTGAGGCGCATCGGTTTTGGCGCCGCAAGCAGCGGCGATGAGGACCAGTAGTAGTATCCATCGTTTCATCGTCACTCCTTCCAGAATACGGCGCTGCCATAACCCACGACGGAGTCGGGGTTCTTCTGCCGGTGATAGCTCGAATCGAGGCCGGTGAGCTCGGTCTTCGAGTAGCCGAGCTCCACCGCCGCGGCCATCGTGATCGCCACGGGAATCTCGCCGCAGATCGTCACTTCTTTTTCGAGCACGTAGTCATGCAAGCCCTGCACGTCGAGCGCCACGATGTGTTCCATGAGCTTCGCGTCGCGAATCTCGGCTTCGGCCAGCGGGATGCGGTGCACGAGGTCGGTGCTGGTGACGACGAGCACCTTCTCGCCGCCGGCTTCGATCTCGCGGACGAGGTCCGCCAGCGACTTGCCCCACGCGTTCAGGCGCGCGACGTCCCAGTCGCGGAAGTCGCGCTGCGAGTTGTCGTAGACCGTGAACGGCACGATCTTGACGTCGGGGTTGATCGTGGTGAGGAACGGGAGCTGGTTTTCGAGGGGGTGATTCTGGTTCTGTTCGAACGCGACGGGGTCCACGATCGCCTCACCCTCGGGCGCGAGCTCCATGAAGCGCGTCACGAGATCGTACCGAATCTCGAGCGCATGGCCGGGGATGATGAACGGCCCGTCGTCCCAGAAAGCGGCCGGCTCGCCTTCGCCGTGGTGCTTCGGCGTGACGAGGATCACCGTGTCGGGGATCTCGACACGCGCGAAGGCGGACGCCGCGACGAGTCCCGAATACACAAACCCGGCGTGGGGCGTGACGGTCGCGAACGCCGGACGGCGCTCGAACGTGCCGGCCTCTTCGAGGTACTCCAGCACCGCGTTGTCGAGTTCGACACGGTCCGCCGGGTAGTCCTTGCCCGCTCGATGGGGCGCCCGCACCGAATCGTCGTCCGCGTAGGCGAGCGAAGTGTCCGGTGGCGTGGACTCGGTGGGGGCGTTGGGGTCGTCGCTACAGCTCACCGTGCCGGCGATCAGCAAAGCGCAAAGAATGGTTCGGGAATCCATAAATCCTGCTCGGTCGAAAGTGCGCCGCACCATAGCAAGTCGTCGCGCCCCGTCCAAGCGCGCACTCACCCCCTGGTCTGCTGCTCCGCTGGTCTGCTGGTCCGCTGGTCTGCTGGTCTCCGATCAAACTCAAACTGGACCCGCACTCAGGCCAGAATCCCGCCACGCGAAGCGTCGAAGATGGTGTTCGGCACGCGTGGGACCGCGGTGACCCCTGTGAAGCCGGGCTTGGTTGGCGCTTCGCGTGGCGGCTCCATGGCCTGAGGGCGGGTCCAGTTTGAGTTTGATCGGGGGCCAGCGGACCAGCAGACCAGCGGACCAGCGGAGCAATGGACCAGCGGAGCAATGGGAGATTGTTAGCCGAGGCTCGTGTGAGAATCCGATCGCGCGACGCGCGACGGCTCGACGTCGAACTCGGCGTCGGTCACTTCGAAGCGGGCGTACTCGAACTCCTCGTCGTCGAGGTGCCAGATCGCGGCGGACTCCGAGGGGATCATGAAGCCGTTGAACTCGGCGTACTCTTCGAACGGCGCCGACCACACGTGCTTGTGGAAGTATCCATCTTCGTCGCGCCAGCGTTCGGCGACGAGGTTGACCATTCGGCCGGTACGCGAGTCAAAGGTGCAGATCGCGGACACCTCGAGCTCGTCGTCGGACAGGAAGACGCGCGCACTTTCGTCGTCGATCGGCTCCCAGCGCACCTGGTCCACGAGGACTGTCGGAAAGAACACCGTCTCGGACAGATAGCGGACCAGCGCTCCCTCATCGACCTCGGGGCCGCGGGCCTCGGCGACGGGGACGAACGAGGCGAGCCGCGCCAGCACTTCGCCGTAGCCGGCAAAGTAGGCATCGCGAATCTCGACCGAAAACAGGCCCGACGCGACGGTGGCGTGCCAGATGTAGCCGAGCGGAAAGACGGCGAAGTGTTCTTCGGCCGCGACCGGCTGCCACGGCTGACCGGGCGCCACGCGCATCGAACCGCGCTGGGTGAGACGTGCGGTCCGGATTCGCGGGCGACCGACGACCCCGGCGAAGCGTAGATAACGCTGCACGGGTGCCGGCAAGCCGTCGAGGTCGTCGTCGGTCACCACGGCGTCGGACCCGTCGATCGCGGCGGTCAGCAACTGACGAACCTCCACTCCGACGCGCTCGGCGAACATGCGGCGCCCGATCCAGCGCGCGACAAACGGCGTGACTCCAACAATGCCCGAGAGGGCGGCGAGTATCTTCAAGGCGTGTCGTGCGAACGGCTGCATCTGCCCATCTTACACATCGCCGGCTCAGTTTCGAACCCGCAAGCCGTTCACGACCCCGGCGACTTGCGCTATAGACGTCGTCATTCGCACGACTGCACGGGGTAGCGACGATGGAAGAGTTCTTCAGCACGACGTTTTACGGCAACACGGTGGGGGCATGGGCGACGGCGTTTGGCATGGTCCTGCTGTCCGCGCTGGCGGGCCGAGCGATCTACTGGCTGCTGTCGGGCGTCGGGCGACGGATCACCGCGCGGACGGCGGCGCGATTCGACGACATCGTGCTCGACATGATCGAGGAGCCGATCGTGCTGGCGTTTGTGCTCGGCGGCACATCGTACAGCCTGTCCACGCTCGCGTTGCCCGAAGCGGTGACGGTGTGGTCCGCCAAAGTCGCCTACATCGTGCTGGTCCTGCTCGTGGCGTGGCTGCTCACGAGGCTCTTCGACGCCCTGGTCGTGGAGTACGTGGTGCCGTTCGTCGAGGCGTCGGAGAGTGACTTCGATGATCAACTGTTGCCGATTCTTCGGCGCGGCGTGCGCATGGCGATCTGGGCGCTCGCGATCATCGTCGGGGCCGACAACGCCGGCTACGACATCGGGGCCGTCATCGCAGGACTCGGGATCGGCGGCCTCGCCTTCGCGCTCGCCGCGCAGGACTCCGTTGCGAACCTCTTTGGGGGCGTGACGATCTTCGTCGACCAGCCGTTTCGCATCCACGACCGGATCGTCGTGGACGGCTACGACGGCTATGTCCGCGAGATCGGCCTGCGCAGCACACGCCTCGAAACGCTGAACAACCGACTGGTGGTGATGCCGAACTCCAAAGTCGCCAACGCCCTGGTGACGAACATTTCGTCGGAGCCGTGGAAACGCGAGACGCTGATCCTCGGTCTGACCTACGACACCCCCGCAGCCCGACTGGGCGAGGCGATGGACATCCTTCGGGACCTCTGCCGGGAGATGGAGGGCATCGATGAAGAGCGCGTCATCATGGACAGCTTTGGTGCGTTTTCGCTGAACATCGAATGCGTCTACCAGATCGCGACGAGCCACGATCCGTGGCTCAAACGCGGCGAGTTCAATCACGAGGTATTGCGCCGGTTCAACGAGGCGGGCCTCGACTTTGCCTTCCCGACGCAGACGATCCATTTGAGCAAACCGGACTGATCCGGCGAGCGTCAATTGGGGAAATTCGATGCATCGTCGATCCGAACCGATCGGCCATCGTCCGACCGCGCGAGGACCGCGACTGCCCCGTTGGGGCACCCCGAAACGCCTCGGGATCGACACCCGTGTGAGGGGCCTGATTCGCGGGTGAGCGAGGCACCAATACCCTCTGTGTACCGCGCCACAACTCGCGACACACGTTGAGAAATTTTGCTCATGGCCCGCCCTTGAAGATCGACTTCGAGGGGTGATAGCGATCACGGCACACGAAGTAGTCGTTACACAAAATCGAGTACAGGGAGACGGACATGAACGGAAATTTTGTCTGGTATGACTACATGGCGAAGGACATCGACAAGGCGATCGCGTTCTACGGAGAAACGGTCGGCTGGAAGGCGCAGAAATGGGGCGACCAGGGCTACCGCATGCTCATGGTCGGCACGACGGCGGTGGGTGGGATCACCGACCTGTCCCCCGAGGCGCGGTCGAAGGGGACGCCGCCGCACTGGCTGTCCTACATCGAGACCGACAACGTCGACGACATCGTCAAGCGCTGCACGAAGCTCAAGGGCACCGTGGTGAGCCAGCCGCGGGACATCCCCACCGTGGGACGCGTCGCGATCCTGCGCGATCCGCAGGGCGCGACGTTCGGGGTCGTGCGGTCCGAATCGGGCCAGCACATGTCGACGCTCGACCCGTCCAAGGTCGGCGCGTTCAGCTGGTCGGAGCTGCTGTCCAGCGACTGGAAAGCGGGGTTCAAGTTCTACAGCGAGTTGTTCGGCTGGAAGAAGACCGAGGCGATGCAGATGGGCGAGATGGGCACCTATCAGATGTTCGCGGCGAACAAGAAAGACATCGGCGGGATGATGAACCGGCCCAAGGAGATGAAGGAGACCGCGTGGCTGTACTACGTGACGACCGAGGACATCGATGCCGCGGTCACGCGCGTGAAGACGCACGGCGGCAAGCTGGTGAACGGCCCGATGCAGATCCCGGGCGGCGGCCGCGTCGCTCAGTTCCTGGACAACCAGGGCGGCTCGTTCGCACTGCACCAGGGCGCGTAGCGTTCTGAACGCTCACCACGCGGGCAACGGGACGAGCTTGTGTTGCTCGTCGACGCAGACCATCTCGATCGTCGCGTCGACGAGCAACGTCTCCCCGCGCATCGCCTTCTGCTTGAAGCGGACGCGGTAGTCCGACTCCCGCTCGTACTCGGAGATGATCTCGACCGCATCCCCGAGCCGCGCGCCGTCCTTGAAGGTCATCGCGACCTTGTACACGACGAAGCCGATCCCGCGCTCCAGCAGCGCGACGAGCTCCGTGGGTCCGATGATGTGCTCCCGGGCGCGCTCGAAATAGCGCAGGTAGTTTGCGTGATACACGACGCCCGACAGGTCGGTGTCCTCGTAGTAGATCTGAACCATGTGCCGATACGTCGTCACTGGCCGTCTCCCTCAATGCGCAGGGCGGGCGTGGCGTTGTTCGTGACCCACTGCGACAACACGCGAAAGTACCGCGCCGGCGCATACGCCCCGGGATACACGATGCGGGCTTTGCGACTGCGGACCGCCTTGTCGATCAGGCGCGCCAGCACGTCGGTGGTTCCCATCGGAGCGAGCCGACTGGCCAGCGTGGACTTGTACGACTTGCGCGCGGCGACCTCCATCGGCGTGGACACCGGCCCGGGGTAGACGGTCACGACGTGCACGCCGGACCCGCGCAGCTCGACGCGCAGGCTCTCCGAGGCCGCGGCCAGTCCGGACTTCGCGGCGTTGTAGTGCATCATCCCGGGGGTCGCGATCATCCCCGCCATGCTCGCGACGTTGACGATCGTGCCGGTGCGCCGCTGCAGCATCGAGGGGAGCACGTGGCCCTGCAGCTGCAGCGGGGCCGTCAGATCGACGGTGATGAGCCGCAACGCGCGCTCCGGCGAGACGCCAACCGCCGCTTCGACGTACTGGATGCCGGCGTTGTTGACGAGTACGTCGACGGGCCCGAAGCGCTCCACCGCGGCGTCGATCAGTTCCGGACAGGCGGAGAGGTCGCTGAGGTCGGCGCGGTGCGTAAAGGTCTCGCAGGCCATCTCCGCAGCGAGAGCCTCCAGCAGGTCCACTCGCCGCGCGGCGAGCGTCAGCTTGTGACCCTCGTTCGCGCCCCACAGGCGCGCTAACCCTTCGCCGATTCCGCTCGATGCGCCCGTCAGTACGATATGCATCTGCGGAGACTAGCGCAGCGGCCGGATTTGGAGAATGCCGTTGTCCGCCGACGGCTTCGGGAAAATGAAACTTCCCGCCGCCGCGGCAATCCTTGTACGCTGGCCCCGCCGTCACACAGGCGCTCTGATGAATCGACAGCTGTTGTTGCTGCTGTGCCTCCTGCTCTCAGGCGGCTGCCAGCGCTCGACGACCCAGGAACGCATCGTGCTGACCGGTTCCAGCACCATCGCTCCGCTCGCCACGGAGCTCGCCCTCGCTTTCGAGGCGCGTCATGTTGGTGTGCGCGTCGACGTACAGACTGGCGGGTCGTCGCGCGGCATTCTGGACGCTCGGGATGGAACCGCCGACATCGGCATGGTGTCGCGCGGGCTGCGCGACACGGAGCGCGACCTCGTGCCCCACGAAATCGCTCGCGATGGTATCGCGGTCATCGTGCATGCGGCGAATCCGGTGCCGGCGCTGACGACCCGTCAAATCGTACAGATCTACCGCGGCGCGACCTCGACCTGGGACGCCGTCGGCGGCTCGGCGGCCGCGATCACGGTCGTGAACAAGGCCGAAGGGCGGTCAACCCTCGAGCTGTTTCTGCAGCACTTTGCGCTGGCAAACAGCGACATCGCCGCCGACGTCGTGATTGGTGACAACGAGCAAGGCGTCAAGACGGTCGCCGGCGACCCACACGCGATCGCCTACGTATCGGTGGGCACGGCGGAGTACGATGCCGCGCACGGCGTCCCGATCCGGCTGCTGCCGCTGGACGGCGTAGAGGCGAGCTGTGCGACGGTTCAGCGCGGGCTGTATCCGTTGTCGCGACCGCTCAATCTGATCACCACGGCGGCACCTCGAGGACGTGTCGCCGAGTTCATCCGTTTCGCACAATCCGAGGAGGCGGATGAGATCGTCCGCGCACAGTACTTCGTCCCGATCACGCACTGACCGCCTGATCGAGCAGTGGGCCCGCGTCTGCGCCATGGGCGCCGGTACGATCGTGGTGTTCATCGTCGCGGCCGTCGCGATCGAGAGCTGGTCTGCGCTGACACAGCTCGGCCCGTTGCGTTTCTTGACCGACCCGTCGTGGTATCCGTCGGAGGGGACGTTCGGCCTCGCACCGATGCTGGCGGGCACGTTGGCGGCAACAACCCTGGCGGTCGCCATCGCGGCCCCGATCGGCGTGCTCTCCGCGCTGTTCTGCCGGTTCTACGCGCCGATCCCCGTCGCCGGCATGTACCGCAAGCTCGTCGAACTGTTGGCCGGCATTCCGTCGGTCGTGTACGGCTTCTGGGGGCTGACGACCTTGGTGCCGCTCATCGCGGCGATCCGCGCCCCGGGCGCTAGTCTGCTGGCCGGCGGACTGATCATCGCGCTGATGATCGTGCCGACGGTGGCGCTGCTGACGGAAGGCGCGATCATGAGTGTCCCCGTGAGCTACACGCGCGCTGCCGCGAGCCTCGGTTTGACCCGTTGGGGAACCCTGCGGCGCGTCGTGCTGCCGAGCGCGCGGTCCGGCATCTTCACGGCGGTGCTGCTCGCGACGGCGCGCGCGATCGGGGAGACGATGGCGGTGTTGATGGTGTGCGGCAACGTCGTGCAGACCCCGCACACGGTGTTCGACCCCATCCGAACGCTGACCGCGAACATCGCGCTCGAGATGGCGTACGCGATGGACGTGCACCGGTCGACGTTGTTCGTCGCGGGGCTCGTGCTCGCGGCAGCCGTCATCGCACTCGTGGCCTTCGCGGACCGCGCCGATGCGAGCCTCTCCGATGGCTGAGCGCTCCGGACAACTCGCCGATCGCGCCGCGACCGCCGCCACGTGGGCGGCGGCGGGCCTCGTCACGTTCGTGTTCGTCGCAATGCTCTCCGACATTGTGATCGGTGGCCTGTCGGCGTTGTCCTGGGAGTTCCTCACGGGCTCGGTCGCGGATGCCGGCCGGGCGGGCGGCATCCTGCCGATCATCGCCTCGACGCTCGCGGTGGTCGCGGTCTGTATGGCCGTCTCCGTACCGGTCGGGCTGGGCGCGGCGGTCTACTTGAGCGACTACACCCGCGACGACAGTCGGCTCGCGCGCGCCGTCCGCCGCAGCCTCGACGTACTCGCCGGCATCCCGTCCATCGTGTTCGGGCTCTTTGGCAACGCGGTGTTCTGCAAGCTGTTTGGCCTCGGGTTCTCGATCGTCTCCGGTGGACTGACGCTGGCGTGCATGGTGCTGCCGCTGTTGATCCGTGCGACGGAGGAAGGCCTGCGCGCGGTCCCCCAGGACTTGCGCCTCGCGGGAGCCGCCCTGGGCATGTCGCGCACGAGCGTCTTGCGCACGGTGGTACTGCCGAGCGCCGCGCCGGGGCTCATCATCGGTCTCGTGCTGGGCCTGGGCCGCGCCCTCGCGGAGACTGCGGCCCTCATCTTCACGAGCGGCTACGTGGCCCGAATGCCCGAGACGCTGTTCGATTCCGGGCGCACGCTGTCCGTGCACATCTACGACCTGGCGATGAATGTGCCGGGGGGCGACGCCAACGCCTACGCTTCGGCGCTGGTACTGCTGGCGATCTTGTTGATCCTGACGACGATCGCGTCGGCGATGACCCAGCGTATGCTGTCGGCCCGCGTAACGCGCCTGACGATGAGGATTCGACGATGAGCAAACCGATCGCGAGCATTCGTGGATTGAGCGTCGCGTATCAGGGCCGCACGGTACTCGCCGACGTCGACCTCGAGATCGCGGCGCACCAGATCACGGCGTTCGTCGGCCCTTCGGGGTGCGGAAAGACGAGCCTGCTGTCGTGCATGAACCGACTGACAGACCTCATCGGCGGATGTGTGGTGACGGGCGCCGTGGAGTTCGACGGACGCAACGTTCTTGCGCCAGCCGAGGACGTGGTGGCGCTGCGTCGTCGGGTCGGAATGATCTTCCAGAAGCCCAATCCGTTCCCATTCAGCGTGCGCCGCAACCTCGAAATCCCGCTCAAGGAGCACGGAATTCGCGACGAAGCGCAGCGCGAGGCGATCATCGAAAAGTCACTGCGCGACGTCGGGTTGTGGGACGAGGTCGCCGATCGCTTGAACTCCAACGCCCTGGAGCTGTCCGGCGGCCAGCAACAGCGCCTCTGTATCGCCCGCGCGCTGAGCCTCGACCCTCAGCTGCTGCTGTTCGATGAGCCGTGCAGCGCGCTGGACCCGATCGCGAGCGGCGTCGTCGAGGACTTGATGACAGAGCTCGCGGGGGAACGAACGCTTGTCGTCGTCACGCACAACCTCGCTCAGGCGCGGCGCATCGCGGACCACATGGCGTTCTTCTGGACCCGGGACGGGGTCGGCTCGCTGATCGAGGAGGGACCTGCGGCGAGGATGTGGGAAGCACCGACCCACGACATCACAGCGGCGTACTTCGCGGGCGTGCGGGGGTAGTTCAGCTGGTCGGCACGCGGGGGTGCTCTTCGGCGACCTGCGCCATCAGGCGCTGCTTCTCGCTGACGATGACGGTGCGCACATGGTCGCGCAGCCGGTCGAGGTTGTGGCCGAACTCGTGGGGGTACACAGGGTCGAGAACGCGCATGCGCACGTGCGACTCGAGCGGCGCCACGAAGCCGTGCTTGGGCAACGCGTCGCGGGTTCCGGCGAGGATGATCGGATAGATCGGGCTGTCGGTCTCGATCGCGAGTTGGAACGCACCGTCCTTGAACGGACGCACCGCGCCATCCTCGGACCGCGTTCCTTCCGGAAAGATCAGGATCGGATGCTCCGAGTTCAGCGTGTCCCGACACATCTGCAGCATCTCGAGGATGCTCTCTTTGCTGCCGCGCACGAGCGGGATGTACGCCGCCATCCGCATGCCCCAACCAAGGACCGGGACGCGGAAGACGCTGGCCTTCGAGACAAACTTGAACGGACGGAACAGCGCGCTGCACACCAGGACGTCGGCGAGCGAGTCGTGGTTGGGAACGAGGACCGCGCGGCCGTCCATCGGGATCTTCTCGCGGCCTTCGACGCGCAGGCTCCAGAACGGGTTGAACGCGTACACCGCCCAGCCCCAGAAGCTGATCGTGAGCAGGTGAAACCAGCGTCGGCGCTTGTCCACGAGGACCGTCAGGAACGCGAACCACGTCCACACGAACATCAGGCAGGTGAAGACCGCGAACGTCACCCACCACACGATGGCATACAGCTTCATCCCGAGGCCGTATTGCGGCCGATCCTCGTCGGTCGTCACCAGCGATGATGTGTGGTCTTGCATGGGCCTCACCAAGATTCGCAGTTCATGATTAGCGACCGTCGATCCACGCGTCAACAAGTTCCCATGCGGGTTTTCGGTGACTCGCGAGTCATTCCGCGAACGCGTCATCATCGTGATATGCTTGAGGCTCAGACGTGGCTCACCGACCCCAACGGTACGTGCGTCGAGTGGAGCTGCGCGGCGACGTTCGCGAGCTGTCGCATCGACGGAGGTCGTGGCTGGAACGGGACGAAGCGGGGGATCTGGGATTCGGTCAGCGGCAGTAAGTGTGAGGGCACGCCGGCGACGTTTTCGTACGCCGAAGCGATCTGGAAGTTCTTCGAACGTATCTCGCTTCCTGCGCACGGCGCGGTTCAGAATTCTGAGACGCCGGACGACTCGCCTCAGGATCCTGAAGGTTCCGGACCCGAGCCCTTGGAACTCGACGAGGCGTCCGACCAGTAACCGCGCCGCAATGGCCGGTTTTGGCCGTTCGTGGAGCGTTGCGGCACGACCACTGCAGTGTCCGGATGCATACATCGACTCACCACTGAGAATGGCCATGAAGAAACTGACAATGATCCTCGCCGTTGCACTTCTCCCGATGATTGGCTGCGTGAACCCGTCCGAAAAGGAAGGGACGCCGCTGTGTGACGAGAACTGCGAAGAGACGCCCAACAACGAAACGCCGAACAACGAAGTTCCGGACGACCGCCCGGTCCTCAAGGGCGCGTTCATCGCCGGCCACCTCGGCAATTACTGGGATTGTCCGGAAGAAGCGTACATGGGGCCCGACGGGGCGGACGCCGACTTTGCCGGCGCGTGCGCCGAGGGAACCGATTGCACACCGATCTCGAGCTGCGAGACCGCACAGGTCACGCTGTCGCTGTCCAATGGCGGCGACGAAACGGCGTCGGAGATTCTCGTCGACACGATCGAGTTGTTCGGGACCGACGATGTCTCGCGGGCGGTGCTGCCCCTGGTGGCGGTCATCGACACCGCGACCCAGCTGCCGTTCGATGGCACGCTCGCCGTCGGCGAGGAGGTGATCCTCCGCGTCGAGTTCAGTGGCCCGTACAACTCGTGGGAGCTGCTGCAGCCCGCGGACGGCGACTCGAACAGCGACCGCGCGGCAGGCGGTGGCGGAATCATCAAGACGACGCTGTCGTCGGAGAATCACGCCGACCTGACCGTCGTGAGCGGCGAGATCTACGACGTGCCGAGCGTCGACACCTGATCTAGCCTGCGGTCAGCGCGGCGAGGTCCGCCGTCAACGTCGACCGAATATGGGCGATCGAGGCGCGCCGAATGCTCGCCTTGGTCTTCGCGTAAGCGCCACGGGGAAGTTCCCCGAGGCGCTTTGCCTCGTTGAGGGCCTGTTCAGCGAGCGTTTCGGCACTCGTCACGTGATCGAGCCAGCCAGCGACCGCCGCACCGTCGGGGTCGTAGATCTTCGCCTGAAGCACGGACGCGACAAACGCCCGCGGGTCGAGCCGGTCGCGGGCGAGCTGGTGGGCGAGGATCGGGACGGGCATCCCGTTCGACACCTCGTTGAGGCCGATCTTGAACTCCCCGGCGACACCGAATCGTGTGTCGCCCGTCGCGAGCAGCAGCGCCCCGCCGGCGAGTGCGTGGCCGGTACACGCCATCACGACCGGCCGGTCGTACTCGTAGATCCGCATGAACAAGTCGGAGCCCTCGACCAACAGATCGCGGGTGGCCTCGGGTCCCGACATCATCACGCGCAGGTCGAACCCCGCGCAAAACTTGCCTGGCCGGCCTGTTAGCACGACCGCCTTCGCTTCGGTCGCGCGATCGAACGCCGCCCCGATCGCTGCGATCATCTCCGACGACAATGCGTTTGCCTTTCCGTCGTCCATGGTGATGAGAGCAACGCCCTCTGATAGCTCGTAGCTGACGATGTCTTCAGACATAAGGCCTCCGTGCTGGGTCACTCCCCTGTTACCGGAAACCGCGACCGCGGTCGACAGATCCGCTCGGCAGTGACACGGTAAGTCCTCCAACGTCACCTGAGTTTCGGAGAAATCACATGCACACCCTCGCTCGACTCACGCGGATGTTCGTCTTGTACACGGCCGTGTTCACGCTCACTGGCTGCTGCTGCTGTGATCCGGAGATGCTCGGAGAGTTCGGTGACGGTCTCGGCGAGGGCTTCGAAAAGGAGCTCGAGGCGAAGATGAAGGAAGAGGCCGCGAAATTGGAAGCTCAGGCGATCGAAATGGAGGCGGAGGCTGCGCAGCAAGCCGACGAAGCCCGCATGATGGCCGAACTGGACGAAGTCAAAGTCGAAGCGAAGGCCGACCCCGCGAAAGTGGAGGTCAAGCCGACGAAAGCGCCGGCCGGAGACCGCGGCGGCTCGTTCAAGGACACCAAGTTCGACAAGAAGGACCTCACCGGCGGGAGTATCAAACTGGAGGTCGACGGTAAGACGAAGAAAATCACCGGACGCTTCCTGGGCCAATACTACCGCAAGCCCTTCTCAATCCCCCTCGAAGGCAAGCTCTCCGCCACCGACACGTTCGAGCTCAAGGGCAAGCACCAAGACAGCGACATCGTCATCAAAGGCACCCACGACGGCACGAAGCTCGACGGCAAGATCAACGGCCTCGTCCGCGGCAAAGCCATCGACGCCCCGTTCTCAGCGCAGTAGCGGGGCGCG
>JBFIHF010000074.1:0-20689 GCA_041601915.1 Bradymonadaceae bacterium | reverse complement strand
ATCCCCGCTTCGGCGAGGAACTGCGCCTCCTCGATCAGGTCGGCGTGGGTCAAGGGGTTGCGTTCGAGGCCGCCCGCCTCGAACGACAGCCTGATCGTCTTCGCGTTCGGTGTCGCCAGCTGGAATCCGGGCACGTCGTCCGGGTCGCGGCTGCGGTACAGCAGCACCGCCAGCCGTAGCAGCACCGCGAGCCGCGGGCCGGTGCGGTTGAACGGCTCCGGCAGCCCGTCGAAGCGGTGCAGCTTGAACTGCCGTCGGTGGGTCCGCACCAGCGCCCAGAGGAACTGCTGATCCTGGCGCGAAAACCCGGGCAGATCCGAGTTCTCGACCAGATACGAGCCGTGCTTGTGGTAGCTGGTGTGCGACATCGCGAGCCCGATCTCGTGGATTCGCGCCGCCCACCGTAGGATGTGCTCGAGAAACTCCTCGCCGAGGTCCCATGATGGCGAGACCTGGCGCAGCATGCCGGCGGCCGCTTCCTCGACCAACGCGGCGTGCACGCGGTCGACGTTGTACTTCGCCGCGAGCTGACGAATCGTCTCTTCGCGGATGTCGGAGTCGCGGATACGACCGAGTAGGTCGTACAGCACGCCTTCACGAAGCGCCCCCTCACTGGCGGTCATGCTTCGGATATCGAGGCTCTTGAACGCGCCGATCAGGATCGCGAGACCGCCGAGAAACACTGGCGTGCGACGCTCGCTGAGACCCGGCAGTTTCAGCGTCTCGATCGTGCCCGCGTCGATCGCTCGCGCGCGGATCGTCTTCATGGCGTCGAGCGTGATCTCCGCCTTCTCGAGGCCCAGCGCGACGATGATGTCGCGAATCGCGCGGATCGTCCCCGAGGCGCCGATCGCGACGTCCCATCCGAGCTCTTTGAACTGGTGCGCCGACGATTGCAGCTCGCGGCGAGCGGCGATCTCCGCGGCGCGAAACGCTTCGCGGGTGATGACCCCATCGCCGAAGAAGCGCCGGCTGTAGCTGACACAGCCCATGTACATCGACTCGCGCAGGTCCGGGTCGAAGTCGCGGCCGACGATGAACTCCGTCGAGCCGCCGCCGATGTCCACGACCAGTCGTCGACCGAGCAGCATCTCGATACTGTGCGCGACCCCCAGATAGATGAGGCGCGCTTCCTCGGCGCCCGAGACGATCTCGACCGGATGGCCGAGCGCTTCCTCGGCCTGCATCAGGAACTCGCGCCCGTTGCGCGCCTGGCGCAGCGTGTTCGTCCCCACCGCGCGCACCGATCCCGAGGGCAGCGGACGCAGCCGCTCACCGAAGCGGGCCAGCGTCTCCAGCGCGCGCTTCCGCGACGCCGCATCGAGGCGATTTCGGTCGTCGAGCCCCGCGGCCAGCCGCACCATCTCCTTGATGCGGTCGATCACCTGAAGTTCGCCATCCTTCACGTGGGCGATGACCATGTGAAAGCTGTTCGAGCCGAGGTCGAGTGCCGCTAGAGTGTCGAAATCACGCATCGTTGTTCCTGCCGCCGAACTTGCGCGCGCCGATCGTCCAGCACACTGCCGTCAGCGGGACGAAGACGGCCGCCACCAACGCGTAGCTGGTCAGCGTCGGTTCCTGCGCCGCCGGGCTCAGCGCGAGCAGCGCCGGGCCGATGACCCCGTTGACGAGGTTCAACGTGGCATGCCCGATGATGCTTGGCCAGATACTTCCAGACAGCACCGCCACGTGGGCGAAGAACGCGCCGACGGCCAGCAGCGCCGCGAAGTTCAGCGGGTTGAAGTGAATCAAGCTGAACAGCGCGCCATTGAGCACGACGACCGCCGGCACCCAGCGGATCGCGTCGCGCTGCAGCGGAAGCATCACGCCGCGAAACAGCGTCTCCTCGCACAACGGCGCGACCACGACGACCGAGACGATCGCCGCCGCGCGCAGGACCGGGTCGGCCGGCGACATCAGCGCCTCCACCATCTCGCCGTACGCGGCCGCGGCCTCCTTCCAGCCCGGCACGATTTCGGACAGCACGCCGGTCGCTGCGGCCGCCCCGATTCCGAGCACCGCGCTGGTCAGGATCACCCACGCGAGCCCACCGCCGCCAAACCCGAGCTTCGACGCCGGCGTGGGGGAGGGACGGTCGGAACGGCGCGTCAGGTAGAAACCCACGACGAGCGCAGGCACCAACATCGCGAGGAGCTGAGAGCCGATGAGCCGCACCTGGGCTGGCGCGTCCGGCATCAGGCCCGTGCTGAGGATCATCAGCAGGGCGGCGACGCCAAACAGGACCAGCGAGATAGCAGGGTTCGTCATGGACAACCGGCAACAACGGGACATGGTGTCCCGTCGCGTATATACTACCGCCGACTGTCATCCAAGCGCCCACCATGCGTACAAAAATTCCGTTCGTGCTCACCCTGCTGGCCAGCTTTGTTGCGCTGTCGGCCTGCGAGAACCCTGCGGCGACCGGGACGATCGAGGTCACGCTCGTCAATGTCTCGAGCCAGGACATCGATCCCCGCGGACGGCTGCTGGTCGCCGTCGCATCCGTGAACACCGGCGCCTGTGTCGAGGGCCCGTGCTCGCCGAACCCGTGCCTCGGTGATCCGCAGGGGAAGACGGCGTGCGTCGGCCAGGGCGACGCCCACATGTGTGGCTGCCCCGCCAATACGCATCCCGACACCGAGATGGGGACCGGAGCCTGTGTTCCGGACACGGCGTGCCTGCCGACGACGTGTAACGCCCCGGCGATCGGCACCTGCACCGACGAGGGCGGCGTGCTCTCCTGTATGTGCGTCGAGGGATACACAGGGCCCAATTGCACACAGTGTGACGCCACAACCGGCCGGTTCCCCGATGGACTGGGTGGGTGCACCACCGACACCGGCGACACATGCCGCGAAGGGCAGGGCACCGAGGCGTTTCGCGCGATCCTCGCCGAGGCCGAGGAATCGTTGGGCCGTGCGCCCACGGAGCTCGAGCTGTCCAGCGCCCGCATGGAGATCAGCGGCACGCCGCAAGGTGTGCGCTCGTGGGACTATCTGTTCTCCGACGAAGTGACGCTGTTCGTGCAGACCGTGAGCGGCTTCCCGTCGAATGCCGGGGTGCTCGATGTGCCGCCCACCGACGCCGGCCTCGAGCCGCTGGAGTTCGACATGAACATCACGCGCGCCACGACCAGCTCCGATCCGCAGTTCATCTCCGGCGACTTCCGCGTCGGCGTCTCGGGGCCGACCTTGCGCCAGCTGACCGAGACGTTTGGCGCGGACATCAAGCTCGTGCTCGACTTCAGCGCCTACTGACGACGACCGATGAGCGAGCCGATCGACATCCCCCTGCACGCCGACACTCCGCCGGGCGTGAGTCAGCTGCTCGGTTGGGTCCTCGGCGCGAACATCTTCGTGCTCGTGACGGTCACGCTGGTCTTCGTGGTTTTGCCCTGGATGGCGGGCCACCAGCCCAAGCCGGACGCGACGCTCATCGCCATCGCCGGAGCGACCGGGATCGCACTGATGGTCGGGTTTCTCGGGCTGTCGTTTCGGCGCCATCGACGCAAGTCCGTGAAGACGCCGTCGGCCCGACTGAGCCTCGACGCCGACAACGCGCGCGTGATCGGCGGCGGCGGGGCCGAGCACATCTGCCCGCGCGACGAGTTCGTCGCGCGGCCCGTTCATGCGCATGAAACCTTGCGCGGCGTCGACTACTACATGGGCCCGGCCCTCGAACTCCGCATCGGCGAGCAGACCTGGGTGGTGGCCACGATGGACGGCCGGCACTGCTGGGCGCACGATCCGCCGTCCGTTCAGCGCATCGACTGGATCTGCACCGCCGAGGCGTGGACGCGCCTGCTCGCCGCCGAAGATCTCAGCGACTCGTTGATCCCGTATGCGACACAGGTCACCTAGAACCACCTCATAGGTGATCACTCAGGGGGCCAAAGAATCCGCTGGTCCGCTGGTCCGCTGGTCCGCTGGTCCGCTGGTCTGCTGGTCCGCTGGTCTGCTGGTCCGCTGGTCGCCGGTCAAATTCAAACTAAGACCCACACACCAACTAGAGAACCACCACGCGAAGCGCCCGAGGCACTCGCGCTTCACGGGGGAGGCCGCGATTTACCAGCAGGCGCGAGGTTGCTCGACGCTTCGCGTGGTAGCTCCGTGAACCGAGTGCGGGTCTTAGTTTGAGTTTGACCGGCGACCAGCAGACCAGCGGACCAGCGGACCAGCGGAGCGGCCCACTTGTGTTGAGTACGCCTTAAGATCCTTCTATCAGAACGACCTAAAACAGGGTGAAGCGCAGGTGCTTGCGGCGGATCGTGGCGACCTCGCCGTCGAGCGCGACCTCGAATTTCTCCAGACCCTCGCCGATACACGGCCCCGACCAGCACTCGCCGGTCGCGGGGTTGAAGCGCGCCCCATGCATCGGGCAGACGATGTCGTTGCCCTCGAGGAAGTTCTCCTCGTCAAAGCCCACGGGAACCGCCCAGTGCGGACAGCGGTTCTGGTAGGCCACCAGCTCGCCTCGCCAGCGCATCACGAACCCCTCGGCCGGTTGGCCGAGTCGATCGGTGTACTCGAACGTTCGCGCGGCGCCGTCGGCCTCCAGGGCCGCCACATCCAGCGTGGCGAGCGGCCCCGCACCCGGCATGATGACATCATCGGATTTCACGACACCAGCGTAGCAGAACTACGCGTGGCGTGCGCGCACCGCGGCGCAACGCGTCGGTCGCGATCCGAACACGGTGACTTTCAGACACTTTCAGTGGAGTCGCGCGCACGATGTCGCCATCGTGCCGGCAACACGGAGCGAACCATGATTCGTCTGCAAGCCATCGTACTTTTGTTCATTTTCGCCGGTTGCGGGTCCTCGATCGACGACAAGGCGAAGTTTCACACGCCCGCGAACACTGCCGCGACGAACAACGACTCCAACAACGACGCCAACAATACGACGAACGACACCGTCAACGACACCACCGGGGCGTCGACATGCGGCGACGGCGTGCTCGATGCCGGCGAGCTGTGCGATCCGGCCAAGTCCGACGGCTCGGGTGTCTGCCCCACGTCGTGCGCGGCGCCCGCGTGCGCCACGGCGACCTTGGTGGGCTCCGCCTCGCAGTGCACGGCGCAGTGCATCGTGGAACCCCTGGCGTGCACCGACGGCGATGGGTGCTGTCCCGCTGGATGCGACGGTGCCGTCGATGACGACTGCGCCAACCAATGTGGCGACGGCGTGGTCGAGGGGCCCGAGCTCTGTGATGGCAATTGCCCCACGCAGTGCGACGACGCGAACGCGTGCACGACCGACTCGCTGCTCGGTGCCGCAGCACAATGCAGCGCGAGCTGCCACTTCGAGCCGATCTCGGCGTGTGTGTCCGGCGATGGCTGTTGCCCCTCCGGCTGCAGCTCCGAGCGCGACAACGACTGTGCACCCACTCAGTTCTGCGGCAACGGCGTCGTCGATCCCGGCGAACTCTGCGACGGGGCCTGCCCGGCCAGCTGCAACGATGGTGTGGCGTGCACGACGGACCGCCTCTCGGGCAGCGCCGCGACGTGTGACGCCCAGTGCACCACCTCGCCGATCTCGGCCTGCGTCAACGGCGACGGGTGTTGTCCCGGCGGCTGCACCTCACAAAACGACAACGACTGCGCGTGTGTCCCCAGAACCTGCGCGCAGGCCGGGGCCCAGTGCGGCACCGTCAGCAACGGCTGCGGCGGCACGCTGACCTGCACCAACACCTGCAACTCGATCCAGAAGTGCGCCCAGAACCAGTGCGTCGCCGAGAACTTCATCGGCGCCGATTGCACCGACTACCCGCAGTGCGGATCATCCCAGGACGCCGTCTGTATCCTGCCGCCGTCGTGGCCGGGCGGGTACTGCTCGATCCTGTGCAACGGCGCAAACACTCTGTGCCCGACGGGCTCGCACTGCGCGGACTTCGACGGGGTCAACTCACTCTGCATGCTGAACTGCACCAGCGACGCCCAATGCGAGGCCGGGTACGTGTGCGGACAGTGGGACGGCGTCGGCGGCCGAGAGTGCGTGCCGCCCGAGCCGCCGGCGGGATCCGGCGATGTCGGCGACGCCTGCCAGAGCTCGGCGGACTGCAACGGCGCGCTGACCTGCTATCAGACGTACACCTCGAACAATACGACCTACTCGTTTCCGGGCGGTGTCTGCAGTCAGCCCTGCGTGCCGCTGCTCGGCCAGTGTGACGCCGGCGACGTCTGCACGCTGGATGCGATCTGCATGCCGGGCTGCACCAGCAACACGCAGTGTCGCGCGAACTACAGCTGCACCGGCTTCGGCCTCCCCGGCGCGAGTACCTACTGCTGGCCGTAGGACTCTTGATCCATTACTGCGGGCCGGTACTGGCGGCAGAGGCGCTTGTGCGACTATAGTCGCTCAATGTCGGTAGCCTGTCCCAATTGCGGTTCCGCGAACACGCCCGACGAGATTGTCTGCGTCCACTGCGGGCTCACGCTCGGCGGATTCCACGCCCCGGACGAGAGCACGCGCCCCGAGATCGCGCGCCTCGCGTCCGCGACCGCCCGCGCTGCGATCGAGCGCTCGCTCGTCGTCGCGCCGCCCGCGGCGCCGACCCTCGAATCGCCGATTGTGCGCCCGGAGCCCTCCGCCCGCGACAGTCGACCCCTCAAACCCAACGGAGGCAGCGGGCCGCTCGACGGTCTGCAGCTGCCTGCCCCCGAGGTTCTCAGCGCGTACCCCGAGGGCGTCGCGTCGATTCGGTTCGGCTACGACCACGAGTGCGACGTCGTGATCCCGCTGCCGCAGGTGTCCGCTCGCCACGCCCAGATTGGCCGCGACGGACATCGCTATGTGATCCGCGACCTCGGCTCCACGAACGGCACGTTCGTCAACGGCCATCGCGTGGACATCGCCCTGTTGCGCGTCGGGGACCAGATCAGCCTCGGCAGCTACGAGTTCAAGTTCGGCCGGGAGCTCCTCGAGCAGATCCCGGAGCAGACCAAGGGCCCCGCGACGCAGGCGCTCGAGATTCCGGACCTCCTGCGCGACCCCGTGATCGTGGGCCGCGAGGTGGACTGCGACATCGTGCTCGACGGGCCTCAGATCTCCCGCCACCACGCCGAACTTCAGTACACCGGCGCGGGGTGGCGAGTGCGCGACCTCGGGTCCGCGAACGGCACGTTCGTCAATGATCGCGCACTGCGGGTCGACGAAGTCGTCGTGACCGACGATGACGTCCTGTTCTTCGGGAGTTACCGATTTCCGGTCACCCGGATCCGCGACTTCCTCGATACCGGCCGCGAGGACGTGCAAGGCGGCACCGTCCCACTGCCGCTGGACAAGCCCGTCGTCACGATCGGCCGGGGCCTCGACAACGACGTCGTCATCGATGCGCCGCCGATTTCGCGGCACCACGCCAAACTGATCCGCGCCGAGGGCGCGCTGTACATCGAGGACCTCGGGTCCGCGAACGGCACGTTCATCGATGGGGACCGCATCACTGGCCGCACGCTGCTCGAGCCCGGTCAGACGATCAGCTTCGGCTCGTTCGCCATCCGCCTCGACCTCGCGCGCGGGCACATCCAGCGCAGCTACCGCGGCGACATTCTGCTGCAGGCCGAGCACCTGCGCGTCGAGGTCATGGACCACGGCACGAAGAAGAAGATCCTCGATGGGGTCTCGTTCACGGCGTATCCGACCGAGTTCATCGGCCTGCTCGGCCCGTCGGGTGCCGGTAAGACGACACTGTTGATGGCGCTGATCGGCTACATCAAGCCGACCCACGGCCGCACCCTCGTCAACGGCGACGACCTCGCCCACGCCTACGACCGCTATCGGGGCGCGTTGGGCTACGTCCCGCAGGAGGACATCATTCACGGTGAGCTGACCGTGTATGAGGCGCTCTACTACACCGCCAAACTTCGGCTGCCCCCCGACACCAGCGACGGCGAGATCGATCGCCGGATTACCCAGGTCCTCGAGGATCTGGAGATGCTCGAAACCCGCGACGTGCGGATTGGGACCCCGGACCGCAAAGGGATTTCCGGCGGGCAGCGCAAACGCGTGAACCTCGCCCTCGAGTTGCTCACCGAGCCGAGCCTCCTCTGCCTCGATGAGCCGACGAGCGGCCTCGCCTCGGAGGACGCGCTCAACGTGATGCGCTTGCTGCGCAAGCTCGCCGACGGCGGCCGCACGATCCTGTTGACCGTCCACCAGCCTTCGCTGCAGGCGTACCGGCTGATGGACAACGTCCTCTACATCGCCGATGGCGAGGAGGTCTTCTACGGGCCTGCCTACCCCGACTCGATGCTGTACTTTCACCCCGACGCGCGCCCGAACACGCCGGAAGCCGCTCGGGTGTTGGCTGATCCGGGCGAAATCATGGGTCGTATCATGGAGACCAAACGCGCCGGTGAACCGATGGAGACGCTCGCGGCGCGCTTCCGCCAGAGCCGCTACCACGAGGAGTACGTCGAGGAGCGGCGCAAGAATCGCGGCGCCGTCCGCGTCCCGAAGTCTTCGGAGCGCAAACGTCCCCGGTTTACGTTCCGCCAGTGGTTCACGCTGTGTCGCCGCTACTTCACGATCCGGATGAAAGACCGCATCGGCATGTTTGTGCTGATCGTGCAGGCCCCGTTTATCGCGCTGTTGCTGGACCTCGTCTTCGTGTCCGAGTCACCGGACGTGATGAGTCGTATGCAGTTCACGCCGTATGCGCTTTTCCTGCTCGTCGTCTCTGCGATCTGGTTCGGCTGTTCGAATGCCGCCCGCGAGATCGTTGCCGAACAGCCGATCTACCGGCGCGAGCGCATGGTGAACCTGTCGATCTCGGCCTATGTACTCTCGAAGTTCGCCGTGCTCGGTGCGCTGTGCCTGTTTCAATGTGTGACGCTGCTCGCGGCCACCTACCTGATCCTCGACTTCTGGGGGAACCCGCTCTTCCATCTCGGCATTCTGTGGCTCAGTTCGCTGGCCGGCGTCGGGATGGGCCTGTTGCTCTCGGCCCTGGTGCGCACGTCGGAAGCGGCGATGGCGACCGTGCCCCTGCTTCTGATCCCGCAGATCATCCTCGGCGGCGCGATCATGCCCGTCGATCGGATGAGCGACCCCGTTTGGGCCGCATCGCATCTGGTGATGAGCCGCTGGGCGTTCGAAGGCGCTCTGCAGACCGAGCACCTCAGCGATGCCTACGAGCTGTCGGCTTCCGACCTGCCGAAACCGCTGGCGCCCGACTTTCCCGCGCCGCCTCCACCACCGAACCCGCTCGACCGCTTCTTCGGGGACGCCGAGACCTGGCTCGCCGTCGATTTCGCAATGTTGGGGCTCTTCTTCGTCCTGTTCCTCTTCGCCGTGACGGTCGCGCTGCGGGTGCGCGAGCGATGAACGTGCTCTTCCTGTGCGTGGCGAACTCCGCCCGCAGTCAGATGGCCGAGGGCCTCGCTCGCGCGATGTTTCCCGCCGGTTGGACTGTTCAGTCCGCCGGCAGCCAGCCCTCCCGCGTCAACCCGTACGCGATCCGTGTCATGGCCGAGCTCGGCCTCGATATCGCCCACCAGCGCTCGAAGTCCGTGGACGAGATCGACGCATCGACGGTCGATCTCGTCATCACGTTGTGCGCCGAAGAAGTCTGTCCCGCTGTGCTGATGCAGGCCGAAGTCCTCCCGTGGCCGCTCGTCGACCCCGACCACAAAGACGAGGATCTCACCGACGATCAGCGGATGCACTACTTTCGCGTCGCGCGCGATGCGATCCGCGAGCGGCTCGTCGCATTTGTCGCGGACGGCTAGCACAACAAACCAGCAGCTGTTGCTTCGCGATCTCGTTCTCGGTACGTTGAGAGGGTCAGGCGCGGTCTACGCGCGCTGAACCCGGGAAGCTTCGGACTGGTTGGGGATAACCAGGGCGGCCCGGGGGAAGCGAATGGAGGCCAAAATGAACCTGACCTATCTTGAGATCGACCACCAACGATCTCACTACGATCGACTGATGAGCGGCCCGGCGCGTAATGCGTTTTTGGATCGGCTCGTTTTCTCCTGGCTCTATCACGACCACGCCCTCGAAGGCGTCGTCCTGACGGACCGAGACATCTGGCGTGCGCTCAGCGGCCAGCCCGTTCGCAATTATTGCGACGGACTCATCCAGAAGTCATTGCTGCGCCAACGCCAGATCGCGCTGTCGTTCTTCGACCCCGCGGCCCGGCCTACGGCGCTCACGATGGACTACATCAAAGAGCTGCACTGCAGCATGTGCGACTCCTGCGATGAGACCGCCGGCCGTTATCGAAAGCGGGACACCTCGCCCGGTGTCTACAATCTCGATGTCGTGCCCCAGGCCAGTATCTCGTACTACTTCCGCAAGTTCATGGACACCTACGACGACGAGCTGCGGAACTATCACCCGGTTCGTGCCGCCGCGATTGCCCACTGGGAGTTCATGAGGGTCTTCCCGTTCGACGACAAGAGCGGGATCGTGGGACGCCTCATGATGAACTACCTGCTCGTGCGCGCCGGCTACCCACCCGCGATCATTCACGCCCACGACCGCCACCACTATTTCAGCGCGCTCGACGGCAATCGCACCGATCTCGTACCGGTCATCGTCGATGCGATCACCGCCGCGATCGAGGGCGCCCGGGTCTTCTCGGAGCATCATCAGCAGGTCGGCGAGATTCAGCTCGCCCTGTAGCGGCTGCCGAACTCCTCCCCCTCTTCTTTGGATCCGCGCCTGCGCGCGGCGCTTCGCGCCGCGCGCCCGCCTACTTTGCTAGCGAGGAGCACCGCGAGTCGCTAGGGTGTGAGTCGTGTCGGATGAATCTCCACTGTTTTGCAGGCATCGAACCAGTGACCGACACTTTCAGCCAAGACGTGGCGGAGCAAAATATCGATGTCCAGTCTCCTTTCCGAGCGCCTGTTCAAAGGGAATCCCGAGTTCGTCGTCGATGAACTCGTCGTGGAGCATTTTGCGACCGCGAATCTCCCCACGAAGTACGGGCCATTTCAGATCGTCGCCTTCAAGAACAACCGCGACTTCAAAGACCATGTCGCTCTGGTCCACGGCGACGTGGAAGGAGCTACCGCGGTGCCGACCCGCGTCCACTCGGAGTGCCTGACCGGAGACGTCTTCGGCAGCCTCAAGTGCGACTGTGGCGAGCAGCTTCAGCACGCGCTGGCCGAGATCAAGACCAGTGAAGCGGGGATTCTGCTCTACATGCGTCAGGAAGGCCGCGGGATCGGACTCGCCAACAAGGTCAAGGCGTACAGCCTCCAGGATGATGGCTACGATACCGTCGAAGCGAACCTGCATCTCGGGTTCGATGACGACATGCGCAACTACGAGATCGCGGCCCAGATGATCAAGATCCTCGGCCCGGCCTCGATCGAGCTGATCACCAACAACCCCCGCAAAGTGCGTGGGCTGGTGAACAACGGCATCCACGTCGTGGAGCGCACGCCGATCCAGATTCTGGCGAACCCCCACAACGTGCACTACCTCGAGACCAAGAAGACCAAGTCCGGTCACATGCTCTGAGATTGGGCAGGCCGACGGCTAGAGTTCGCGGCGCTGCGTGAGAGCACGCGAGAGCGTGACGCGGTCGGTGTACTCGAGGTCGCCCCCGATCGGGATGCCCGACGCGATGCGCGTGACCCGCAGGTCCAACGGCTTCAGCAGCTTCGACAGATATAAGGCGGTCGCCTCGCCGTCGACCGAGGGCGACGTCGCGAGGATCACCTCCGTGACGTCGTGGTCCGGCACGCTGAGCCGCAGCAACAGCTCCCGGATGTGCACGTCATCGGGGCCCACGCCCTCTAGCGGGCGGATCAGCCCATGCAGGACATGGTAGCTCCCGCGAAACTCACCGGTGTTCTCAATGGCACGCAGATCGGGGGTGCTCTCGACGACGCAGATCACGTGCCGGTCGCGTTTCGGCGCCGCGCAGATGTCGCACAGTTCGTTCTGCGTGAGGTTGCAGCAGCGCGTGCACAGGCCGACGCGCTCCTTGACCTCCATCAGCGCTTCCGCCAGATCGTGCGCGAGCTCCACCGGTGCGTTCAACACATAGAACGCCAACCGCGACGCCGTGCGCTCCCCGATCCCGGGGAGCTTGGCGAACGCGTTGATGAGGTTCGTGATCGGATCGTCCGTCTTCACGCGGATCTCAGAAGAGGCCGGGAATGCTCAGCCCACCGGTGATCTTCTCGACCTCGGTGTTCATCATCTCACCCGCCGTCTTCATCGCCTGGTTGACGGCACCAATCACCATCTCCTCCAACAACTCGACATCGGCGGGGTCCATCACTTCGGGGTTGATCTTCAACTCCAACAACTCCTGGTTGCCGTTGACGACCGCCGTGACCATCCCACCACCGGCCGATGCTTCGACCTTCTTCTTGGCGATGTCCTCTTGAACCTTCGAGATCTGCGCCTGCATCTTCTGCGCTTGGCGCACAATCGAGTTCATTCCTCCTTTCATCGTCGTTCTCCCTGCGAGTTCCTCCCCGGTATAGCTCGAACCCGATCTCAATCCCAATCCGAATCTGCGCCGCGATGCGCGGTCCCAGGATCGCCGCGCCAACCCCAAACGTCACGCGGCGTTACGCGCCCGTGCATTTGTTCAACCTCTTGATCGGTTTTCTGCTTGGGAAGCCTCGACGTCGGGGGTACGATGGGGTCACAGCGGGAAGGCCGTTGATTGCGGGTCTCAGACTCCTGTGATATGTTCGCGGAACCTGAGCACCTCCAATTTATTCGTGTGTCCGCGCCTTGTGGCGACAGGAGAGCGCATGGCCCAGATGGTCATTTTCGAAGAGGAGTCGGTGGCATTCACCGACGCTTGTGATCGTCTCCTTCGAGATGCCCTCGCGAAAGCCATTTTCATCGTCGATCGCGATGGTCAACTCGTCACAGCGACGGGCGAGACCTCCGGGATCGATACGACCGGTCTGGCGTCACTGACGGCCGGTTCCACGGCAGCGACGGGCGGACTCGCTCAAATGCTCGGGGAGGAGGAGTTTCCAGTCCACTTCCACGAAGGCGAGCGGAGCCACTTGCACGTTTCATTGCTGGGCGAGATCCTCATCTTGCTCGTCATCTTCGACGAGCGCTCGAGCCTCGGCCTCGTACGGTTGCGCGTCAAACGCGCGCATCCAGATTTAGAGCAAATTCTACAAACGCTCATCACCAAGAATGATAAAGCGGGGAACAAAGCGATGGATATCTTCGGTGAGATCACCGACGACGACATCGACTCGCTGTTTAATGACGCGTTCTGAACCGTGCCTTCGCCGACATTTACATTGTGGGCTCGGGCTACATCAGTTTAGAATCTTGAGAGGTTCGACCCCGGTAGCGTCTCGGTTTTGTTTGGTCGCTCAGTAGAGCACCAGATCTTTCGTGACACCCGGCCGAGCCTGCTATATACGGGCCTTACGACGTTTTCGACCAACTTGTCGAACCGTCTCAGTCGACCAACGACGCGAGAGGCGTCAGGCACTGACCAGCGGGAAGATTGAATGTCGTTCATCAATTACGCACAACGGGAGATCATCCTCAAGATCGTCTATTACGGACCCGGTCTGTGCGGGAAGACGACCAACATCAAGTTCATCTATCAGGGCACCAACCCTGACGCTCGAGGCAAGCTCATCAGCCTCGAGACCAAGCAGGAGCGCACGCTCTTCTTCGACTTCCTGCCCCTCAGTCTACCCGCGATCCGTGGCTTCAAGACGCGCCTCCACCTCTACTCGGTGCCCGGCCAGCTCTTCTACTCCGCCAGTCGCAAGCTGATCATGAAGGGGGCCGACGGAGTCATCTTCGTCGCCGACTCCCAGCGCGCACGAAAGGAAGCGAACATCATCTCGATGGAGGATCTCAAAGAGAACCTCAAAGCCTACGGCTACGACATCGACAAGATCCCGTTCGTCATCCAGTACAACAAGCGCGATCTCCCCACGACGATGCCGCTCGAGGAGCTCCGTGAGGATCTCAACGGCGACGGCAAGTACCCCGACTTCGAAGCGTGCGCGGTCGCACCCGACGGACCTGGCGTCTTTGATACCCTCAAGGCGGTCGTGAAGATGATCCTGATGGAGCTCAAGAAGACCAAGTAGAGCCTCCGACGCTCTGTGATCCGAGCGACCCGTGATCGGGTCGCTTTTTTTTTGTCCCCGACCAAGCGAACGAACGATGGGCTATTCCAACCTTGTATGGATCGATCTCGAGATGACGGGTCTCGATCCGGACCGACACGCCATCTGCGAGATCGCTACGATCATCACGGATTCCGACCTCGAGGTGCTCGCCGAGGGGCCCAATCTCGTCATTCGCCTCGACGATGCAACCATGGCGGACATGGATCCCTGGTGCGTCGAACACCATGGTCGGTCGGGGCTGACGGCTCGGATTCTGGAGTCCGAGGTCTCCAACGCCGACGCCGAACGCCAGACCCTCGAGTTCATCGCCCAGTACGCCCCGCCCAACACAGCCCCGCTGTGCGGCAACTCGATCTGGCAGGACCGTCGCTTCCTCGAGCGCTACATGCCCAAGCTCGAGGCGTATCTGCACTACCGAATGGTCGACGTGTCGTCGATCAAGGAGTGCGTCAAGCGCTGGTACAGTAACGATTACTTGCCGCCACCGAAGTCGAACTCACATCGCGCCCTCGACGACATCTACGAGTCGATCAGCGAGCTGCAGTATTACCGCGAGAAGATCTTCGTCAGCCCCACCTGAGCGCGTGAGCCCAGGCGATCGGGCCGGAGCCCTGCGGTGATCACATCGGCCGGCTACTTTCGATAGACGTAGGTGGACTCGGTCGTCGTCATGCCGTCATCGTCGCGCGCCACGATCGCGATCCGATTCATCCCCTTGAACAGCGGGACGTTCGTCGCGATCGGCATCTCACTGCCTCCCGGGGATCGCACGTACTCGAGCTTCTTGGCGTTCAGCTTCGAATTCGCCCGGTTGTAGACGAAGATGTAGTAGTCCTTGACGCTCGAGTCGTCGGTCGCCGAGCCCTTTACGGCGACCTTCCCCGCCGACGTCATCAGCGACGCGGCCGCGATCCGTACCGACGGCGGTTGGAACATGACGCTGCGCTCCAGCCCCGTGGGGCCTTGCACCGTTGTGGCGACGGTCACGCTCGACGCCGGAACCCACCCACTGCGACCACCAAGGTCGACGCGCAACCAGTCGCCGGCCTTCCCGGTGATCGGCAGCACGGCGGATTTGCTCGTCACCGCGGCCACGTTCGATCGTGTGTCGGCGGAGACGTGCACCTTGATCGGTGCGTTCGAAACGGTCGCGGAGCCGGTGGAGCTGACGACGTCCTGGCGCGTCGCGGAGAACGGGATCGAGAACTTCTTCTCTGTGTACTCCCGATACGTCGAGTCGTAGACGTCGACCTCCAACTCAATCATGTCGCCTTCCTGCGGGGCGGCCTTGACGTCGAACTCGAACTCCAACATCTCCGTTTCGCCCTTCTTGACCTTCTCGATGCGCCCACGCCCTTTCTTCAGGTACAGCGACTGGTGGGCGAGGTTCTTGAGGTACACCAGCGTTTCGGCGGAGTCGGCGCGTCCGATGTTCTTGACGAACACCCGGAACTTCACGTCCTCGCCCGGCGAAAGAACCCCGTCGCCGGAGCTGTCCGCGACCTCGTACGAGAAGCCGAACTGCGGTCGCTCTTTCCCCACAACATGAATCGCGACGGTGTTGTCGGTCGTGGGCAACAGCGTCGTGGCGTCGGAGAACTGCAGCGAGACGACGTCGTGGCGTGATGGCGCGTCGTTCGGCACCGTAATGTCGATGCTCCACTTCTTCGTCTGTCCCTTGTTCAGCTTGCCGAAGATAAACTCACGATCGTCGAGCACGCCTTGATCCGACTTCGAGATCGCCTTGAGTTGGTAGCGTGGTTCGCTGCCGTTGTTTGTGACCGTCACCGTCATCGACAGTTTGGAGCCGGCTTCGATCGCGCCGTTGGCCGGGTTCGTGGCGATCTTCACCTCGAGGTCTGACGTGCCGCTGGACTGCCCGCGGCTCCAGTCCACGCCGAGGCGCCGCAGTTGCTTGCGAATCGACTCGAACTCCGCTGCTTCGACTTTCTGCAGCTCCGGCTGAATCTTCTTCAGCAGCGCCGCACGGCGGTGCTCTTCGCCGCCGGCCTGCAGCAGGCGGCGGGCGAGTCGGATTTCGAAATCCTCGCGGAAGGCATCGGGGTCGCGGAAGTCGTCACCATCATCCGCAGGTGTTTCGCGCAGGTGACGGATGTAGTGCACGCCGCCATCGGCGTCATCGGCTCGGACGGCGGAGCTGGTCAGGTGGCTGTCGAGGTCCTGCTCCCGCAGGATGTTCTCCGACAGGAACATGTCGACGTCCTCTTTCGTGATCGTCACCGGCACCGTGTGCAAGTCCGGCGTGATGCCCTTGGACTGAATCGAGATGCCGCCCGGCGTCAGGTACTGCGCGATCGTGAGCTTGAGCGCCGAGTTGTCCGGGAACTCGTACAACACCTGCACGCTGCCCTTGCCGAACGTCGTATCACCGAGCACCACGGCGCGGTTGTGATTCTGCAGCGCGCCGCTGACGATCTCGGATGCCGAGGCGCTGCCGGCGTTCACGAGCACGACGATCGGGTAGTTGGGTTCGGACCCGCCGCTCTTTGCTTCTCGCTTCTCGCGCAGACGGTTGCCGACGCCGACCGTGCTCACGATCGTTCCTTCGTCGAGGAACAGGTCGCTGACTTTGATCGCCTGATCGAGCAGGCCGCCCGGGTTGTCCCGCATATCGAGCACGAGCCCCTGCATCCCACCCATCTTCTCTTTGAGCGTCGCGAGGTGCGACTTCATGTCCGAGAAGGTGTTGGCCTGAAAGTTCTTGATCCGCAGATAGCCGATCTTGTCGTTGAGCGCCTGGCTGTCCACCGACTCGATCTTGATGATCGCGCGCTCGACGCTGAACTTCTTGGCCTCGCTCCAGCCCTTTCGCTTGATCCACAGGTCGATCGCGGTGCCCGGCTCGCCGCGCAGCATGTTCACGGCTTCGCTGATCTGCATGTTGATCGTCGATTCGTCGCCGATGCGCACGATGTGGTCGCGGGCCTTGACGCCCGCACGCGATGCGGGCGTGCCGGCGATCGGCGAGATTACGGTCAGCTGTCCGTCCCGGATCGAGATCACGATCCCCAGTCCACCGAACTTGCCGCCGGTCTGGGTCTGCATCTCTTCGTAGTGTTGCGGCGGCAGCAGCGTCGAGTGGGGGTCCAGCGTCGACAGCATCCCGTTGATCGCGGCGTACTCGACTTCGCGATACTCGACCTGGGTCTCCGGGTCGAGGTGCTCCTGAACAAACCGGAACATCTCGCGGAGCCGAAAGCTCATCTCCCAGAGGCTCTCGATGTTGCCGACCTGGAAGCTCTTCGACTTGTCGTTGACGCTCAGCTTGACGTGGGTCGGGTGCGCGTCGCGATCCTTGTCGAACTCCACCACCACTTCGGCGATCGAGTTCTGAATCTCGTCGAGCGCGAACACGAGCATCTTGTTCGGATCGATGCGGTCCGGCTCCACGTAGTTGTCTTTGATCTGCAACAGCACGCGATTGAGGATCTTCAGTGACGCGAGGTCGTACTCGCCGGGTTTGACTTCCGAGGCCGACACCGAGGAGTTGCGCAGGTCGAACTGCAGCCCCCGATCGCTAAACTGCACGCTGAGCACGAACGCCATGGCCAGTGCGATTGCGGCCGCGACGAAACGTCCGTGAGCTTTGAGGGAGCGCATGTATTCTCGAACTGGGATAGGTGGCGTTGAGCCTTTCGACATCATACGATCAGCCCCGGGTGCGAGCAACAACTCGCCGGCTTGAGATCAACCGCTGTGTATCAACGGAGAGGCGCCCAACGATCATTCCCCGCCGCGACAGTTGAATCCGCGGCGACCCTCGTGAATCCTAGCGATTGTGAAAGAACTACACATTCGAACGCACACCTCGATCGCCGAGATCGGGCCCCTCGTTTGGGACGCGTTGGTCGGCGAGCACGGCTCGCCGTTCCTCGAGTACGGCTTCCTGCGGTCGCTGGAGGAAACGGGCTGCGTCGATGGCAAGAGCGGGTGGCACACCGCGATCCTCACCGCCCACACCCCCGACGAGGAGCTCGTGGGCGCGCTGCCGATGTACGTCAAGTTCCACTCGCGCGGGGAGTTCGTCTACGACTGGGGATGGGCGGACGCCGCCGCGCGGTCCGGGATTGCCTACTATCCCAAGGGCGTCATTGCGGTTCCGATGACGCCCGTGACCGGCGAGCGGCTCCTGACCGTCGGGCACTCCGGCGACCGAGCCGCAGCGCGGACCGCCCTCGTCGCGGGCGCGATCGAGGTCGCCAAGGCCGCGGGGCTCTCCAGCCTGCACTTCAACTTCATCACCGAAGACGAGGTCGCGTTCTTTCGCGAACTCGGGATGCCGATCCGGTCCCAACTGCAGTATCACTGGACCAACGGCAGGAACGACCGCGAGGGGCGGTACCAGACATTCGACGATTACCTCGGTGAGTTTCGCTCCAAACGGCGCGCGAACATTCGCCGCGAGCGTCGAAAGCTGGTGGAGGCCGGCGTGACGACCCGTGTCGTTCAGGGCGACGATCTGACCCCCGGCCAGATGCGACGCACGTTTCGGCAGTACGCGAGCACGGTCAACAAGTTCTACTGGGGCAATCAGTACCTCACCGAAGACTTCTTCCAGGCGATTGCCGTGAACATGCGAGACCGCGTGCACCTCGTGGTCGCCGAGCGTGACGGCGATCAGTTCGCGGGCACGTTCAACCTCTATAAGGCCGACCGGCTGTATGGTCGGTATTGGGGGTGCCTCAAGGAGGTCGAGTATGCGCACTTCGAGGTCTGCATGTACCGGCCGATCGAGTGGTGTATCGAGCACGGCGTCGACGTGTTCGAGCCCGGACACGGCGGTGAACACAAGCACGAGCGCGGGTTCCAAGCCACCAAGACCTACAGCGCACACTGGATCGCGGATGCCCGCCTCGGCCAGGCGATCCGCGACTTCTGCGCCGATGAGGACCAACACGTCGAGCAGCGGTTGCTCGCACTCGACGACGAATCGCCGCTGAAGTAGCGCGCCCCGGTTTGACGCGCTGCGTCGCCTTCTCTAGTGTCACGCGCCGCTGGAGGTGCAGATTTTGACGACTAAAAAAGTTCATATGATTTCGCTGGGATGCCCGAAGAATCGCGTCGATTCCGAGGTCATGGTGGGGCTCATCCAACAGGATCAGACCTTCGAGATGGTCAGCGACCTCGCCCAGGCGGACATCGTGGTCGTGAACACCTGTGGGTTCATCGACGCCGCCAAGGAAGAGTCCGTCGACACGATCATGGAGATGGTGCACCTCAAGAACAGCGGCCTGCTGGAGAAAGTCGTCGTGTCCGGCTGCCTCTCGCAGCGCTACTCCGGCGATCTCGAGACCGAGATCCCCGAGCTCGACGCGATCCTCGGCACGAAGACGTTCACGGAGATCAACAAGGCGCTGCACGGCACGCTGGAGAACAAGACCTATATCCAGCCGGGCAGTTTCATCATGGATCACGAGGTCGCGCGCACGAACACGATTCGTGGCGGCAGCGCGTACCTCAAGATCGCCGAGGGCTGCTCGCGCACCTGTAGCTTCTGCATCATTCCGAAGATCCGCGGCACGCAGCGCTCACGGACGATCGAAGACGTCGTGCTCGAGGCGCAGAAACTGGGTGACTCCGGGGTGCGCGAGATCATCCTCGTCGCCCAGGACATGACGTCGTACGGCATTGATCTCGACGCCAAGGCGAACCGAAACTACCTCGAGCGGCTGCTCCACAAGCTCGACGAAGAAGCCACGAACATCGACTGGGTCCGGTTGCTCTACATGTACCCGTGGAACTTCACCGACGAGCTGCTCGACATCTTCGCCACGTCGGACCGCATCCTGCCGTATGTCGACATGCCGTTGCAGCACATCTCGGCGAAGCTGCTCAAGTCGATGCGCCGCAACATTCAACGCGACAAGCAGCGCGACCTGATCGCGCGCATCCGGGCCGTGGAGGACATGGTCCTGCGCACGACATTCATCGTCGGATATCCCGGCGAAACGGACGCGGATTTCCAGGAGCTGTACGACTGGGTCCAAGAGGTCGAGTTCGACCGTGTCGGCGCTTTCACCTACAGCCCCGAAGAGGGCACGCTCGCGGCGACGATGGAGAACCAGGTCGAGGAGCACGTCAAACACGAGCGCAAAGATGCGCTGATGACGATGCAGTCCGAGATCAGCCGCCGTAAGAACGAGGCGTGGATCGGCGACACCACCACCGTGATCGTGGACGGTATCTCCGAAGAGCACGACTACGTGTTCGAAGGACGCCACTACGGCCAGGCACCCGACATCGACGGCGTGACCTACCTGAGCTTTGAGTGGGGCGGCGAGACGCCGACCCCCGGCGACATGGTCGAAGTTCAGATCAGCCAGGCGACCGAGTATGACCTCAGCGGCATCGTGATCCCGCGCGAGGTCGTCGACCTCTCCAGCGGTAGTCTGCGGACCTAGAGGGACCTCACAGGTAGGATCTCAAGGCGTACTCAACACAAGTAGACCGCTCCGCTGGTCCGCTGGTCCGCTCCTATATGCCCTGTCAAGCGTACGCGTTGTTAGGGGACGTCCGTAGACGCAACGCGGCCTCGCTTCTGGATGTGTTTTTCCCCCGGCCTTTTCCCTACGCCATCT
>JBFIHF010000073.1:0-20855 GCA_041601915.1 Bradymonadaceae bacterium | reverse complement strand
GCGCCGATCACGATCAGCACGTGCGTCGAATAGACGATCCCGGCGGTGACATCGAGCCAGGGGAGGTGAATGTCGAGTGCCGCCTCGCACAGCGTCCGTCGCGCGTCGCCATCGCCGACGCCGAACAGAGCGCGCTCGGCATCGTAGACGCCCGCGACGATCACGCGATTGACGACGCGAGGTGCGATGACGCGCAGTGAATCGTAGATGTAGAACGTGATCGTGATCGGAACGAACGCCGCCGCCACGGCACGTGTCCGCCCCCAGCACAGCGCGGCCGCGATGGTCGCGGCGACCGCGACATGGACAATGCTGAGTGTGTAGCACCACCCGTACAGGGCGAGGATCGCCGTAAGCGCCAAGGCAACGACGAGGGGGCGGGCACCGGTCGTCACGTCCGCTCCAGGTAGATGCGGTAGGCGAGCAACTGCACAGCCAACGATGCGCCGAGCGCCACGACCGCGACCGTGGCTACCGACCGTAAACCGGTGTGTCGGGCGACCTCCAGCACCGCGAACCCGATCATCGTCGTCGTAAAGGCCGCCGCGATCGAGCGCCGCGTGTGCCGGTGACGCCCAAGATCAGGGCCGTAGCGCTCGGCCGTGATTTCGCGGTGAAAGCTGGCATCCACCGCGAGCCCAAGCCCGATCGGCAGAACGATCACGTTGATAAAGTTGAGGGTGATGCCGAATAGCCCGAGCAGGCCCAGCATCGAGATGAGGCCGAACAGGTTGAGGGTCGTCAGTATCGCGGCACATCGGATGCCAAGGCCGAGCGAGGCGATGATGAAGATCGCGACCAGCACACCGACCACCATCCGTGGCGCGTCGCGTTCGGCGAGGGTCAAGACGTCATGCAGCAGGTGCGCTTCGCTCACGCCGTTCACGGTGCCGCCGGCCTTCGGCAGTCGCTGGAGCAGTCGTACGAACGCCTCGCTCGTTTCGTAGTCCTGCAGGTCGCCGGCCGGCATGACGAGCATCACCTCGCCGGCGCGGTTCCGCGACAGTGGCGCCGCGACTTCCCGCGGTAGTGTGTTCGCGGTCAGCGGGCCGGCGTTCACGAGGTCGGTGAGCTCGGCGACGAGCTCCTTCGCGCGTGGATCCGCGGGGGCTCGCCGCAGTCGCTGGAACTCATCGTGGAGATCGCGCAGGATCGCGAACTTTTCGGCCTGATCGGCAGGAAGCAGCTTCTCGCGATACACGACGGGACCGAGGACCGCTCCGTCGGGCTCTTCGCGGCGGCGCCGCTCGATCTCGGCCTCGATCGTGTGCACGTCGGTGAGGTTGTCGGCGAGGATGACCGCTGGCGTCTGGGACTGGCCGAGGGTCTCGTTGACGAGCACGTCGAGCTTCGCGGACGGAACGTCGCGGATCGACAGCGCCTCGAGGTTCCGGTCGAAGGCCACGCGCGGGAGGCCGAGCGCCGAGACCGCCACCACGGCCGCCAGCGCCGGCGCGCCCCATCGACCACCACGCAGCGCGCCCTCGCGGCACGCCTTTGCGACATGGGTGCTTGTCACGCCGAGCACTTCGGACAACGGCGGTAGGATGACGATATAGGCGCCGAGCACCGCGATGATCCCCAGCGCCGCGATCACGCCGAACTCGTGAAACGCGCGAAACTCCGAGACCGACAACGAGCCGAGGCCCACGATCGTGGTGAGCGCCGCATAGACGTTGGCGTGCCCCGCGCTGGAGAACGCATCGAGCCAGCGGTCTACCGATGTCTCGGCCTCGGACTGCGCCATCCGATCCACGAAATGAATGCCGTAGTCGACGCCCACGCCCATCAAGATCGTCATCAGAAAGGCCGTCAGAATGTTGAGATCGCCGAACGTGAGCCGCGCGGTCGCGACGGCCGTCGCGGTGCCGACGCCGAGCGGTAACAGGACGAGCGCGAGATTCCGGACCGATCGCAGGTGGTACAGCAGGAACCCGAGCAACAGCAGCACGACGAGGAGCGAGGCGTTTCGAATGTCGCGCTCGATCAGGACCTGCTGATCGATGCGCTTCTGGTAGCGCCCGGTCATGTCGATCCGGGCGCCGTACGGCTGCGCGAGCAGGCGGCTCGCGGTGCCGATCCGCTTGATGAGATCACGGGACGCGTCGAGGTCCGAGGCCGGAAAGTTGGGGTGCACGAAGACGAGCACCCGCCCGTCGGCGGTTTCGTACCCGGATCCGCGCGTCGTCGGGTAGCGGGCCTCGATGTCGGAGAAGTCGAGAGGCGTCGGCGGCGAGCCGCCCACATCGATGAACAGGGGATGGGCCGCGCGCTTCTCGGCGCGGATCCGCGCGCGCACGCGAGCGTCCACGGTGCGGACATCGTCGAGGCTCAGGTAGAGGAGACGCCATGGAAGCAGTGCGCGACGCGGATCTTCGATCACCACGCGATCAACGCCCGGGTCCATCGCGAGCTCACGCTGCAGCTCCCTGGCGAGCTTGTGCTCGTCCTCAAGGGGCGCGCCACTGATCACGAGGGTCAGTCGTCCCACTTGGTCGCGGTACTCGTTCTGCAGCTGTCGGAGCCCGTGAACACTCGGCGAGTCATCGGGCAGCAACCGGCCGAGGTCGGCATCGATGCGCACGCCGGCGGCCGCGGCGACGATGAGCGCGGCGAGCGCGAACAGCACCACCAGGGCGAGGCGCGGCCGAGCGGTCATTCCGGCGACGAACTGGTTGTAGATCATGACTTTTCGCCGGGCGCAAAGACGAAGTACCGCGCGGCGGGATAGGACCAGGCCACATAGACCAGCGCTTTGGACGCAAACCAAGCTACGCCGGGGGCCACGGACAGCGCGGCGAGGAGGGTGACCGCGAGGGTGTGGAGGCCCCCGGTGATGCCGCTCGTCGCCGCATACCTGCCGATCGCCAGCGCCACCGGCCCCCCGCCATCGGGAAACACGTACCGTCGGCACAGCGAAAAGTGCATGACCCCGCCGCAGATGGCGCCGATCAACGCGGCCAGCGTCACCAGCGGCGGAGCGTTTCCCAGCGCGGCGATGATCAGAGCGAACACCGCGCCGTCGGTTGCCGTCGCGACGAAGCTGGTGAGCGCAAAGAGCAAAAATCCGCGCGTGGGCTTACGAATGGCGTTACTCCTTGGCGAGTGCCGTCAGGACCCAGCTCGCACGGTGAAGGGCCGTCGTCATGGTCGCGATCGCGGCGAACGAGAGGCCGGCGAGCACGATCGAGGACGCGTCGATCGCGATGAAGTCGGCCAGAGCGGCGAGCACGACGACCGCGAGGAGGTTGATGACGCGCCCGGGCCGCTGCATCCAGCCGACCTTGGCATCGACGCGCAGCGAGCCCGCCCGCGCGCGCGCATAGCTGGTGCCGAACGCGCCCGTGAGCCCGAGCAACGCCGCGAACGCGATGAGCGGCGAGTGCAACACGCCGTACATGACGAAGCCGCCAAACAGGGCGGCGTCGGAGAGCCGATCGACGAAGGAGTCCAGAAACGCCCCGCGGCGAGAAGCGCCGGCGCCTTTGCGGGCGAGCTGACCGTCGACGGCGTCGCACACACCACCGACCAGCATTAACAGCGCCGCGGGCCACCACGCGCCGATCATGATCGCGACGCCCGCGGCGCTACATAGGACGAGCGACGTCCAGGTGACCGCGTCCGCCGTGGCGCCCACGCGCTCGAGGCCGTTCACGACCGGCTGAAGCACCCGATACCCGAGGCTCACGAGGTCGGGCCGCTGCGGCTCCGGTCCAGTGTGGTGGGCGCCCTCCAAGGTGCTCATGACCGCTCCAGTCGACCCGTGCGATGGCCGAACTCTCGAAGTTTGTCGAACAGGTGCGCTTCCTGTCGAAACAGGTCGTGGATGACCGGCGCCGTGCCGCGGGGCTGCGGGGCCTTGAAGTAGAAGGACAGCCAATCCTGGACGCCGGATTCGCCAGCGCGATGGGCGACGTCGAGCAACAAGGCGAGGTCGAGCACCAGCGGGGCGGCGAGGATCGAGTCGCGGCACAGGAAGTTGATCTTGACCTGCATCGGGTAGCCCATCCACCCGAAGATATCGAGATTGTCCCAGCCCTCCTTCTCATCGCCGCGCGGCGGGTAGTAGTCGATCCGAACCTTGTGGGTGATGTCGCCGTACAGCTCGGGGTGCTCTTCGGCGGACAGAATCGATTCGATGGCTGACAGCTTGCTGACCTCCTTGGACTTGAACGAGCCCGGGTCGTCGAGCACGTGGCCATCGGAATTGCCGAGGATGTTCGTGGAGTACCAGCCTTTGAGACCGATCTTCCGAGCGCGTAGCGCGGGCGCGATGACCGTCTTGAGCAGCGTCTGCCCGGTCTTGAAGTCCTTGCCTGCGAACGGGACTTTCTCACGTTCGGCGAGCTCGACGAGTGCGGGTACGTCGAGGGTCAGGTTCGGGGCGCCGTTCGCGATCGGCACGCCTTGTCGGAGGAGCGCGTACGCGTAGATCATCGACGGTGAGATGCCAGGGTGGCTCTCGCGCAGGCCTCGCTCGAAGGCGTCGAGGCTCTCGTGGACCGCCGCGAGCTTGCTGTAGCGCTCGGTCGACGCGCACCACACCGCCACCGCGCGGTCGCAGCGCTGCGCATGAATGAAGCCCTCGATGTCATCCATCAGCGCGAGGGCCTCCTCCCACTTGGTGGCGAGCCCCTTGATGTTGGGACCATCGATGTTGCGGACCCAGTCGGGGTCGAACACGGCGGGCATCGGCACGATCGCGCGCAACGTCTCCGCCGCAGCGTCGAGGTCGTCGCGGTTGAGCACACGGGACCGAACGGCGGCGTCGTAGGCGCTCCCGTCGTAGATGTCCCAGCCCCCGAAGACGATGTCGCCCAGTGCCGCCACCCCGATCGCACTGCGCACCGCCCGCTTGGGGCCGCCCGGCACGGCGTCCACCTCGCCCATCATGACCACGCTACCGATCGGGGCTGCTGCGCGTCGGCGAAGTGCGTCAACCCCGGCAATGAACGTCGTCGCGACCGCGCCGAGTCCGGGGAGAAGGACCGCCAATTTCCCGCTGGCAGGTTGGATGTCGTGTCTGCTTGTCATATCGACCCCGAGCGATGGAATCGTCACGAATCATGACGATTTGGTTTCAGTACGTAGGTCTGTCGTCTTCCTTACGAAAAGATGTCTTCACTTTTCTGCAATCCAAGGCGTCCCGTGCACGACGAGTCGTCGGATCGCGTCACGCTACGTCCCGGTTCGGACCGCGTACAAATGGTGTTGAAGGTGCGAAGATCTGGCGGACGAACACTCGCCAGGTTCGGCGTTGTGGAGTGCGATCAGGAACGCTTTCGAGTGACTGTTCATGTCTCTTCTCCGGCCCTGTTTGCTGAGTCGTTTCCTACGGTTGAGGCTAGGAGCTACACCTGATCTCTAGACCTATCGTCGCCGTCTGGAAAGCGTCTCAGTCCAAAATCCACGGACAAATTAGGCGCAGATTTGCCAGAGGCACGTAGGGTGCGGGGGAGCCTCACGCGCGAAATTTTCGCTCCCCGCGGGGCGTGATGCGGCGTGATTCGGCGGAGGGGCGTGCAGAGATCGGCCAGCACACATGCGGACGTGCGCTAGCCGTTGCTCACTCGTCGACGCGCCAGAGGCGAGTCGGTCGACGATCGCATCGAGCGTCTACGCCGGCGAGGCCCCACGTAGAAACAGTGTGTAGAGTTCGTCGATCCTGGGCTTGAGATCGAACGGCCCCGTCAGGATCCAGGCTTCGTTGAGGGCGTTCAGCATGCCGCCGAACGCCATCGCGTACAGCTCCGGAGCCTCCTCGCGCAGGACCCCTTCCTCGATCCCCTGCTTCATCAATGCGATCATCGCGTCGCCAAACGCGGACCGATGTGCGTTCGCCTCGTCGCTTTCCAGTCCCACTGGCGGAGCCCACGAGATCGCGGCGATGAAGACATCGCGCTCGTCGTTGGCGAACTCCGCGAGCCGGTACAGCACCCACTTGAGGTGCTGCTCGAACGACAGCTTCAGCGGCGGTGCCTCGGAGAAGATCTCCAGCATCCGTGCGCCGATCTCGTGCGAGAGCCCCTGGAAGATGGCGTCCTTGCCCGGGAAGTGTCGATACAAGGCCGCGGGGCTGTAGTTCGCCTCCTTGGCGATGTCGTCGATCGTCGCGCCACGCCCCTTCTGTCGGACGACTCGGGCGGCAGCGTCCAGGATTCGCCGTCGGCGTGTGACTGCAGTCTTTGGTGGCTGTGCCATTGCTCTCGGCTGTCGAGGGTTGCTTGCCATGATCGTCTCGGTCGGTCGAAAGGTCTAGCACTGCGTGCCCGCGGAGTGACCGGACAGACGGGGTCAGCCGATGCGCATCCCGAGCGTCAGGTCGATCGCAGCGAGGGCCTGTTTCACTTCGAGGAGCCGCGCTCGGGCGAACCCGCGGGTCTTGAGCAGCTCGGATTCGGTACGCCTACACAGGTCGCCGAGTGTGGAGAGGCCGGCGTTTTCGAGCGCGCGGCGGGTGGCGGGCGACAGACCGAGTTCACCCAGCGGGAGCCGCCACCGCGGATCGGGCGCCGCGGGTGTCGGCGCGGTAGCGGCCGCAAGTGTCTGGACTTCGACGCGAAGCACGTCCATTCGATCCGCATCGCGCTGGGTCCAGTCTCGGATCGCGGACTCGGCCGGCGAGGTGGGTGGCCGGCCCAGCGCCGCGCGAATCAGGGGGTCGTGGACCTCGTCTCGCTCGCCGTCGACCACGGCCCGCACGAGGCACTGGACAAAGGAGTCGGCATGCACGGCGCGCGAGAGCCACCCACCGGACGGCGACGGCGCAGCGGAGGGGTCCGTGAGTTGACTGCACTCGAACCTCGCCTCGTACGTGACGGGCAGATGCACCTGCACCTCGCGGCTCGCGAGGCGGTGAGCCGTGTCCACGTCGACCCCGATCGCGGGATGGTCCCATCCGATCGCCTTGCGCGCGATGACGTGACGCGCCGTCGCGAGCACGACGTGTGCACCTTCGCTGGCCACGCGGAGCGCAGCATGCGCCTCAGCGGTGTCGGCATCCACCAGCCGTCGCGCGGCCCGGATTGTGCTCGTGATCCCCTGCGCCTCCAGAATCCCGTACGTCATTGGACGGTAGAGCTCGCGCAACAGCTCATGGGGGACGCGACACCAGCCCTTAGGGATGGTCTGATCGGCCACGAGATGGGCGGTTCCGCTGTAGTCGACGTGCTTGGTCAGGGCGGCTCGCCATAGACCGTCGAGCTGCACGGTGAGAGCGGCGAACAGTTCGTCGACGGCGCCCTGCCGCCGGTCGCTGTCGGCCGTCATGATCCGCGCATACAGCGGGTCGAGGTCACCGCGTAGATCCGGTGGCGGCACGAGCAGGCGCGTGACCGACGCGCCCTCCAGAAGCGGATGAGCGCACGGTGGGTCGAGCTCGATGTGGCCAAAGCGCCGGCGTCGGACGCGGGAGCTGATGACTTCGACGCCGCATGATTCGCACACGACAGCGCGGTGCTTCATCCGAGCGTACTTCCCACACGCGCATTTGTAGTCGGCGATGGGGCCGAAGGTCTTCTGGCAGCGCAGCCCATCCGGCACGGGCACCCCAGTGGCGTCGACCGTCGCGGTCGATCCGACGCGCCGTGACGTCAGGGCGTCGATCTCGTCGTTCGACAAGGCCGTTGCGCCCACCTCGCTGTCCCAGAAGCCGATCGCGACGCCCAGACACTGGCCGTAGATCGCGAGCACCTCGATCGTCTCGGGTTTCAGGCCGACCACGGCGTCCGCGGTGTTCTGCGGTGTGCCGAAGGTGCCGAACACGTTGTTCGTCGGGGTTGGGGCGCCGTTACGCGGGAGCACGTTGGGGTTTTGCAACTTGATGAGCGATTCGTACGTCGTCGACCGCTCCCAAACGCAATCCGCTTTGATCGTCATCAGCTCCCACACCAGCCAGAGGGCTCTCCCTGCGAGGCCCTCCACTTGCGCTAGAGACAGGTGTTGGCCGCCTACATGGTCCGCCGACTCGACGGGTTGCTGGGTCAGCGAATCGTAAGGCCCGATCGCGCGTGCGCGCATCGCGTCGCGGGCGCAGGAGACTTTCGAGACCTGCGCCGTCGACGCGCCGTTCCACGCGAGATCACGCTCTAACTCGCGGATGTCGGCGACGACGGCCTGCGTCGAGCCGATGCGCAGGACATCTCCGACTTCGAGCGGACGCTCCCAGCCGACCACGACCTCGACGGATCGGGCCTGCTGCCGGACCGCCAACACCTCACCACAACAACCAGGTGGCGCGCGCAACGATACGTCGACCATGTCGGTGACCTGCCCGAAGATCGCCATCAACAGCTTCTCCTCCGGAGACATCGTCCCGCCGACGCGGGGCTTGACGGCGCCCACCAGAATCGTGCCCCGCTCGACGGTCGACCCGACGGTGATCAGGCCGGCGTCGTCGAGCACCTCACAGCGATCGAGGCTGATGTTGGGCAGCTCGCGGCTCAGCGATTCGCCGTCGGCGAGCGTTCGCGTGAAGGTGCGCCGGTGTTTGGTGTGGAGTTGGCGGGCGAAGTCGCGGTCGACGATCGCAAATCGCGGAGGCAGGGGACTGGGCTCGATCCGCGCCGCGATGCGGGCGGACATGGGTTTGTCGGTCACGATCGACACGTAGTGAGGGTCGACGACACGTTAGCAGCCCTGCCCTTGACTTGCTCGTGGGCGCTCGATAAGTAAGCGTTTACTAACTTGGAGGTCGATGTGGCGACATATTTCGTGACAGGTGCAACGGGTTTGATTGGGCGCGAGCTCGTCGAACGGCTCATCGACCGCGGCGGAGACATCACGCTCCTCGTTCGTTCCACGACGGCCGAGCGCCTCGCCGACCACGTCGAGCGCTGGAGCGCGAGGGCCTCAGCGCGCGGCGCGACGCTCACGGTGGTGAACGGTGACGTCACAAGCGAGGGTCTGGGACTGAGCGACCCATTCGATGCGGCGACGGACCACGTCTACCACGTCGCCGGATACTACGACGTGACGGGGGACCCGGCGCGGATGCGGTCCGTCAACGTCGACGGCACCCGTCACCTGCTCGAGGTTCTTCAGGCGGCCGACTTCGGCGGCGTGCTGCACTACGTGAGCTCCGTCGCAGTGGCGGGCGACTTCAGCGGGGACTTCGCCGAAGACGAGCTGGACCAGGGCCAGCGCTTCAACCACGAGTACCACCGCTCGAAGTACGACGCGGAGGCGCTGGTACGAGCGAGCAGCGTGAAGCATCGCATCTACCGGCCGAGTGCGGTGGTCGGGCACTCCCAGACCGGCGAAATGGATCGCGTGGACGGGCCGTACTTCTTGTTCAAGGCGGTGCAGAAGATCGGGTACGCCTTGCCGGGCTGGTTCCCGATGTGGGGGTGGACGAAAGAGCAGGTCAACATGGTCCCCGTGGACTGGGTGGCTGCGGTGCTCGACGTCGTCGGCCACCAGCCGGGACACGACGGCAAGACGTTCCACGTCGCGGACCCGGACCCGTTGACGATGCCGCAGCTGTACAACGCGTTGGCGAAGATCACCGGCGCTCCCAAGATCACGAAGACGTTTGGCGGCAAGTCGAAGTTCTTGCCCGGCGCTCGCGATATGATCGCGAGCCTCGGGGCGACGAAGTTTCTGCGAGAGCAGCTGATGGGCGATTTCGACATCCCGCCCGAGGTCTCCACCGCAAAGAATGCCGACGTGAGCTACTCCACGACCAATCTCGAGGCCGCGATCGCGGACGCCGGGATCGATTGCCCGCGGCCGGAACGCTACCTCCCGGCGTTGTGGCACTACTGGGCGCTGCATCTGGATCCCGACCGCGAGGAGGCGATTCGGTGGCGCGACGCGTTCGCCGGCAAGAAGGTCCTCATCACGGGCGCCTCGAGCGGCATCGGCGAAGCGTTGGCGACGAAATGCGCGGAAGTCGGCGCGCACGTCATCTGCGTCGCGCGCCGCGAAGAACTGCTGGAAGACCTCGTGTCGCGCATCACGGAGCAGGGCGGCAGCGCCGACTACTTCGTCGCGGACCTCGCCGAGCTCGAAGGCGCCGACGCGCTGATCGCCGCCGTGCTGGAGCGCCACGGCGGCGTCGACATCCTCGTGAACAACGCCGCGAAGTCGATCCGGCGGTCGATCGCGGAGTCCTACGACCGTATCCACGACTATGAACGCACGATGCGCCTCAACTACCTGTCGCCGGTGCGCCTGTGCCTGGGGTTCTTGCCGTCGATGGTCGCGAACGGGGGCGGGCACATCGTGTCGGTGCTCACCGCGGGCGCCGGGATTCCGTCACCGCGGTTCTCGGCCTACACGGCCAGCAAAGCGGCACTCGGGCAATTCACGGACACGTTGTCCGCGGAGTACCTGCACGAAAACGTGCACACGACCTCGGCGTATTTATCGTGGGTCGTAACGCCGATGATGACCGCGACGGACAAGTACGCGGACAAGGCGAAGCGCGAGGATATCATGACCCCGGAGCGGGCCGCGGAGTGGCTCATGGACGGGGTGGCCCAGCGGAAGCGCAAGCTGTTCGCGACCGAGACACTGCGCCGGTTTGTGTGGAGTGTCGTGTTCCCGAAGTTCATGACGCGCGCCCTATCCGTCGTGTTTCAGGTCTACCACGACGACCGCGAGCAGTTTCCGCAGTTCGAATTCGACCGCATGGCCTTCAAGCAGGTCTTCAAGACGGATCCGATCTGACGTCGAAGACGTAGCGGCGGCGCTCTTCATCGTAGCGGTCGACGACCAGTGCCACAGAGTCTCCGAGTCCAAACGTCGGCGCCGTCGCGTCTCCGCGCAGCTCGTGGCCGTGGAGGTCGTACTGGCAGTCGTACGAGGCCTCGAGGTCGTCGGCGTAGATCTTGAGGTCCAGCGGAACGTCGTCGAGCATCACGTAGGCGCGGCTCGGTCGCAGCCCGATCACGGTCCCGGTGCGGCGCGGACGGTCGTGGCGCGGGGTCTCGAGGTCCTCGGCGAGGAAGTCTGAGATCGCCAGCAGCATGATCTCCTTGTCGATCCGCTTCTGGGTGGCCTTGGAGTCGTTGGCGGCCTTGATCACACGGTCGCGCAAGTCTTCGTCGTCGGCGCCTCCGACATCGCTCATCCCCAGTGCTTCGAGGGCTTCTTTGTGCGTGAACACCCCCACGATCTCGCGCATGGGGGCCGAGAATCTCGCATATTGCTCGACGGCCAACGCGAAGTGAGGGCCGACGCGGTCGGAGTACTCCGAGGCGCGATTGGTGTAGCGGACCTGCAGCTCGATCGCGCGCCGGACCCGCCACGGCTCCGCGGGCAGTTCGCCGAGATAGTCGGCGAGGCGCGTCTGGCCGTCCCATCGCCAGGCCGAGGGGAGTCCGTGGCGATCGCACAATGACGCCACTTCGTCGCGAAGCTGCGTCAGGCGGCTCTGCAGCGGCGGGAGGTGGACGCGATACACGGACTGCAGGTCGTCGAGCCGGGCGTCGGCGTCGTGAAGCAATCGCGCCCCCTCGGTGTTGCACAGCAGCGAGAGCTGCTCGTTCCAGGCCTCGACATCGTTGCGGACCCGCGGAGTCACGCGAAAGCGGCTCGTCGCCTCGTCATAGCGGATGTGTGCCTCGGTGCGATCGTACTCGATCACGCCGCGCTCCCGCGCCCGCTGCGAGCGCAGCTCGCCCACCGCGCGCAGCGCGAGCAGCGACGGAGCCCATGGATCACCGGGCGGGCAGCCGTCATCGAACCACGTCTGCACGCCATTGTAGCTCAGCTTCTTGCGGCTCCGGATCAGCGCACGCTCCACGACCGTCTCGAGCACGTCGCCCGCCTCGTCGAGGGTGCTGTCGAACACGATGGCGCGGCGATCCACGCCTTCGTTGAGCGACACGATGCCCTCGGAGAGCTCGCGCGGCAGCATCGGAAGCGCGAAGCCAGGGAAGTAGTAGCTCGCGCCGCGGCGCAGGGCATGGTCGAACAGTGCGGTGTCGGGGCGCACGAAGAACGAGGCATCGGCGATGGCGTACCGGACGCGCCAGCCGCCGGTGGTCTGCTCGACGTGCAGCGCCTGGTCGAGGTCACGCGAGTCGTCGTTGTCGATCGTGACGAACGGCACCGCGGTGCGATCGAGCAGCGTCGCGTCCGAGATGCCGCTATCCGTCGGGGGCTCCGTCGCGTCGTCGGTCTCGAGTTTGAGCCTCGCGATGACGCTGCGAAGGCGGGGCGGGATCTGGTTCATCGCGGGTGCCTGTGTGCTGTGACTTAGACCGGAACCGGAGAACAGGTTATTGTGGCGCGATGAAAAAGTCTCTCCTCGCGGTCCTCACGTTGTGCCTTGCTTCGACGGCGTCGACCGCTGAGGCACGCAGCAACCGCGTGCGCCAGATCCCCAACGGCGGTCAGTACACCTGCGATTCGTGCCACGGCAAGGCGTCGCTACTCGCGCGGGACCTCACGCCGTTCGGGCTCGACGTGAACGACACGCTGTCGAACGGCAACGTTGTCTGGAGCGCGATCTGGGACCGCGACTCCGACGGCGACGGCTTCTCCAACGGCCTCGAGCTCGGTGACCCGTCCGGCAGTTGGCGTACCGGCAGCACCGACCCCGTTCAGCCGACGGCAAACCCGGGCGTGCCCAACACGGGGATCTGCGGAAACGATCTGGCCGAACCCGACGAGGCCTGTGACGCCGCGGACATGCGGGGGCAAACGTGTCAGTCGCTGGGCTTCGGCGAAGGGACACTGCGGTGCCATCGACTGTGCCGCTGGGACACCTCGGAGTGCGGATTCTGCGGGGATGGGTATCTCAATCCCAACTACGAGGACTGCGATCTCGAGGCGCTGCCGGAGGCGCTGACGTGTGTGGACTACGGGTTTCTGCGCGGGGAGTTGTCGTGTGACGCGAACTGCGACATCGACGAGTCCACGTGTACGGACGAGGCGCCCGCGGTGTGTGGCGACGGCATCATCTCGCGCGGGGAGTTCTGTGATGGCGACAACTTCGGCACCGTGGACTGTGTCCGCATCGCGTATGCCGGTGGCACGCTGCTGTGCACCGGGGACTGCAAGTGGGATGCGTCGGACTGCCTGTTCGCGGACGGCAAGCGGGTCGGCGATGAGGAGCGCGCCGACGATGACGACGTCAAAGTGCCCGTCGGCGACGACTCCAGTTTCCCCGATGTGGGGACGTCGAACGACGCCGGCCCCGCGCGCCCGACGACCGCGACGGGATCCTGCGCGAGCGCCGCAAATGCCGATCACGGGGCGATGTGGTTATGGTTGGCCGGGTTAGCCGTTTTCGGCCGCCGATCGTGGCTGGCACGAAGCAGGCCCCGAGCACCCGAGTAGCCCTCAACGGTTGTGCGTACGTCGATCCTCGACGTATCGTAGGAGCATGTCGGACCTGAGGACATCGGATCGCGGGGCGGAGGAGCAGGCAAGGCGCCGCGCATTCCTCGAGCGGATCCCCGAAAACTACTGCCCGAGCTGCACGTCGATCTTGTACGACGGCGAGGCGACGTGTTTTGTCTGCAATCATGAGGAGCCCGAAGGCGGGTGGCCACCGATCGGGCTCGCTGGAGATCCGTGGCTCGGCAGCGTGCTCGCCGAGCGCTATCTGATCACGCGTCAGGTGGCGACGAGCCGCCGGGCCCGCGTGTACATCGCGGATTCGCGGATCATTCCGCGCAGCTTCGCGATCAAGATCATGAACGTGACGGGCGGCCCGAATCTGGACGAGGCGGGGCTTCGCAAGCGCCTGCGGCGCGAAGTCGAGGCGCTGGGGACGCTGCGAAATCCGCACATCGTCAGTTTCTACGACGTCTTCGACGCCAGGGCCGACCACGTGGCGTTCGTGATGGATCTCGTCGAAGGGGTCACGCTCACGGAACTCGTGGCGGGCGGGCCGTTGCCGATCGTCCGCGCGCTGGAGCTGACCCGGCAAGTGGCCAACGGGCTGTTCGAATCGCATGCGCGGGGGCTCATCCATCGCGATCTGAAGCCCTCGAACGTCATGATCGAGAAGCTGCCGATCGGCGACGACTTCGTTCGAATCTTGGATTTCGGCGTGATGTGGGTGCGCGGTACGGCCCTCGGCACGGGCGCCTTCGACACCGTCCCCGTCTACACGAGCCCGGAGCAAGTCGCCGACGAGGGCTTCGACCACCGCACCGATCTGTACAGCCTCGGCGCGTTGCTGTTCTTCATGCTCGTGGGAGAGCCGCCTTTCGACCCGGACAGCTTCGCAGATATGGGGGCCCTCGGCGTCGAGCCCGCGCCCACGCTGGCGCAGGCCGCCGGATTCGAGTTTCCAGCCATCGTGGAGGAGTTCGTCGCGAGCCTGTTGGCCGCCGATCCAGACGATCGGCCCGCCGATGTCGGGACGGTGCTCGAATACCTCGCGGATATCGCGCACGACTTGAACCCGCGGTCCGATGCGTCCGCGGAGCCCGCGACGCCCGACGAGGAGTGGGCACCGAGCTCGTCGGCCACCGCGATGGGGATGGTCCCGACGCTCGGCGACGCCGGGTCGTCGGCCGTCTTGCGGCTCGGTCGCGACGACATGTCGTCGGTCTCCGAAGCCGCCGTGACGGACCAGGTCCTGCCCGAGCTCATGTCGTGCCGCGGCGAGGGGTACGGCTTCGTTCAAGGCGATCGCGTCTACTGGGAGGGCCAGTTCGCCGACCAGGCTCCCGCGGAGCTCGACCCGGACCTGAACCACATCTCGTTCGCGATCAGCGCCGAACTCGCGATTTTGGGTACCGACGATGGCCGGATCGTGCTGGCGCGGCCCGGTGAAGACGCCGTGACGGCGTTTCAGGATCCGCGCCAAACCCCGATGAACGCCGTCGCGATCGTGGCGGCGGGCGACGCGATGATCGCCGGGTCGGACTCCGGCCGCCTGTACATGAACCGAGGGACCGACTTCGTGCGGCTCGGCGGTGGTGATCAGTCGATCTCGGCCTTGTGCCTCAGCGACAAGGGCGAGCAGTTCGCGGTCGCCCGGGGCGCCACGATCCAGATTCTGAGCGTCGGCGCGTCAAACTTGTCCACGTTCCCCTCCCCGCTGAACGAGGCGGTCGTGTCGATGGCGTTTTCACCCGACGCGTACCTCGTCGCTGTCCTGACCGTTGGCGGCCTGGTTGTGCTGGAGAGCGCGCATACGGGGCAGGAGTTCATGCGCCTGGAGACCGGTGACCCGACGCTGGGGGCACTCACCTTCTCCAGCGATAATCACCTGATGGGGCTGTTCCTCGCCGACGACCGGGTCGTCCTGCGCGTACTCACCTGATCACTCGGCCGCCGACGGCCCCGACGAGATGAACTGCATCGCCCAGATCCGCACGTCGTCGATGAGCGTGTAGAAGATCGGGACCACAAACAACGTGAGGATCGTGGAGGCCACGAGTCCACCGATCACGGTGCGGCCGAGCGGGGCATACGGCACGCCCACGATCTCCGAGGCGCCGATCGCCATCGGGATCAAGCCGCCGATCGTCGTCAGCGCGGTCATCGCGATCGGCCGCAGTCGCACGCGCCCTGCTTCGATCAGTGCGTGCTCCCGATCGCCTTGCTCCGCGATCAGGACGTTGACCCGGTCGACGAGCACGATCGCGTTGTTCACGACGATCCCCACGAGGATGATCAGCCCGACGCCGGCCATCACATCGAACGACGTGCCGGTCAGAAACAGCGCCCAGTACACGCCAAGGAAGGCGAACGGAATCGACAGGACGATCACGAACGGCAGCACGAAGCTCTCAAACAAGATGCCCATCAGCAGGAACACGAACACGATCGCGAGGGCGAGCGCGAATTGGCGTTCCTGCTCATCGGACCGCAGCGTCTGGAATCGGCTTCCTTTCTCCAGTCCGTAGCCTCGAGGCATCTCGATGCCGGCGAGCACGGCGTCGATCTCGGCACCGAGGGTCTCCAGATCCTCGCGCGTCGTCACGATCTGTAGCTCGGTCTGAGTCCGACCATCCACGTGCACGATCTCGTTGTACCCCGGCGCGATCTTGGTGTGCGTCAGGTCGCCGATCGGGATCCCGGGCCCCCCCAGCGGAGACGGAAGCGCGAGGTTGTCGAGAGTGTCTCGGGATTGGGTCGTCTCGGCGCGCGTTTGCACCCAGAGGTCCAGCGACTCGCCGCGGTAGTCGATCTCGCCCACTCGCCGCCCGCGCAGCGCGTAGTCGATCGCACCGCCGATCATCAGCGGTGAGACGCCGGTGCGCTGGGCGACCTCATCATCGACCTCGTAGTGCAACTCCAGGGCGCGGGCGTCATCCTCGCCGACCATCACGCCGATTACTCCGTTGACGCGCCGCAGTCGCACGGCTGCGGCCTCGGCCAGCTGCGCCAGGCGCGCCGAGTCTGGGCCTTCGACGTCGACCGTCACGCGCTGTTGAACGCCCGGCGAGGACCACCCGATCCGCCACGACGAACCGGCGAGGTGCGGCAAGCCTTTGCGGATCGCCTCGACGACCTCCTCACGCGACAGCTCGCGGTTCTCGGCCTCACGCATGAAGAGGCGGATCTCGGGGCGCCCCCACATCCCGCCCATCTTCGTCATCCACGTCCGAAGCTCCAACTCCTCGCTGTGCGCCTTGACCCACTGCTCGTACTCGCCAAGGCGGTCGACGCGTTCTTCCCAGGTCGTGGCAGGGTCGAAGTCGAGAAAGATGCGCACATCGTTCACGTTCGCTTCTAGTCGATCGGTGCGCTTCATGTGCTTGCTTGGGTACGCGATCGACGCCATCAGGGCCATGATCACGATCACGGCGCTGGAGCGATGTCGCAGACACCATTGCAGCGCCGACGCGTATCCGTCTTGGATTCGCTCGATCACGCCGACTCGGGGCGGCGGCTCGTCGGCGTCGATCCATGTCAGCGACAGCGGGATGAATACCAGGCTGACCAGCAGGCTGGCGATCAGGGCAGCGCAGACCGGGAAACCGATGTGGCCCAGGTAGAACGACAGCGTCTCGCTGCCTGACATCAGGACCATCGGGAGAAACACGACGACGGTGGTCGAGGTTGCGACCACGATCGCGAGCCCCACCTCGGCCGCACCGGCAGGTGCGGCGACGCGGATCGGCTCGCCGAGCGACCGACGGCGCTGGATCGCTTCGGTGACCACGATGCTGTTGTCGACGACCATCCCGACGGACAGCATGAACCCCATCAATGTGAGCGCATTCAGCGACGCGCCCCAGAAGTACATCGCGGTGACCGTCATCAGCATGCTGAGCGGGATCGCGGCCGCCGTGACGATCGTCATGCGGACGCGTCTCAAGAACGCGAACAGGATCAGCACGGCGAACAGACCGCCCCACAGTGCCGTGTTGAGTAAGTTGTTGAGGCTGCCTTCGATCAGCCGCCCTTGGTCGAAGAAGACCTCGACCTCGAGCCGCTGCCCGTCGCCGTTGGCGAGCAGTTCCTCCATCGCGGCCCGGATCGCGTCCGCGGTCGCCACCGTGTTTTGCGTGGATTCCTTGTAGATCGCCAGCACATAGCCGCCGTCGCCGCCAATCCGGTACAGCTGATCTTGATTGCCGCGGGCGAGCCCGACCTTCGCGACATCGCCGAGGGCGAGTCCGCCGCCGATCGGCAATCGCGCGAGCTCATCGACGTCGGTGATCCGCGCGAGCACGCGTAGCGGATAGCGTCCATCTCCTTCGTCGATCACGCCCGCCGACATCGCGAAGTTGTCGTTCTGCAGCGTCGAGATGATCTGCGCCACCGAGACGCCGGCCGCGTTGGCGCGCTTGTCGTCGATCTCGACGCTGACGTGCATCGGCTTGAGCCCCATCGTGTCGACGCGGCTCACTTCGGGCAGCCGCTCCAGCGGACGGATCAGCGCCTGCTCCAACACGAGGTCGGGGTCTTCGTTCGCGTCTTTGACCCGCGCACCGATGAACATCAGCGGGTCTTCTTGGGGGTCGAACTTCCAGATCATCCAGCGGTTCGCTTCGGCCGGAAGCTGAGGCCGGACGCGCTCGAGTCGGTCGCGCACCTGGTTGTAGGCGACGTCCATGTTCGTGCCATCGGCGAACTGCACGAAGAAACCCGCGCTACTCTGCTGCGCGCGACTGCGCACGCGTTGGACGTTGCGGACGGTCCGCAGGATGTCCTCGACGGGCTCGACGATGTCGCGCTCCACGTCGGACGGCGTCGTCGGGATCGTGGGGACGTTGACGAACAGGAACGGCGGCGTGAACCCCGACGGCAGGAGCTGCAGCGGGATCCGGTCGTAGGCGACCAGCCCGATCACGATGCTCGCGATGAGCAGCATCGTCACCGTGACGGGGCGCCGAACGGCGGCACGTGGCAGGAAGAAGCCTTGGAAACGCTGGCTCAATTCAGCTCGAGCCCCCACGCATCCAGCAGCGTGCCAGTGATGCGCTGCAGCGCAATCCGCGCGGTGACGACGTCGATTCGGGCCTCATTGTAGCGCTGCTCCGCGGCGGACAGGTCTTCTTCGAGTTGAAGGACCTCGAGATAACTCGCCAGCCCGGCCTCGAATTTCGCTTGAATCGCGCCCAGATTCTTCGTCGCCAGCCCGATCTCGGTCTCGGAGAGCGCCAGCCGTCGACGCTGCGTCTCCAGCAGCCGCCGCGCCTGACGGACGCGCAGCTCGATCTCGCGCATCGCATCGTCGCGGCGCGCCTGGGCGACCATCACGCCCACCTCGTCCGCTTCGAGCGTGCGGCGGGCGAGCCCGTTGTCCAGCGGGATCGCCAGCGTGAATCCGAGGAAGAAACTCGTGAAATCGAGGGTGCCGACCTGTTCGAGCGCCGCGCCGAAGTCCTCCGCGAGCCCCAACTGCGTCAGATTGGCGACGGCGTCGAGTTGGGGCAGCGTCTGATCTTTGGACCGCACCGTCGAAAGCTTCGCCGCCTCGATCTGCTGGTCGAGCAGCGCGACGTCGGGGCTCGTCCGACGCGCGGCGTCCAGCGACGTCTCCACGCTCGGGATGTCCGCCGCGTCCGCCGGGATGACGGCCGGGGGCTGCATCCCGGGGGCCACCGTCATCGGCTCGCCCATCGTCTTGCGCAGGGTCTCTTCGGCGTCGAGGATCGCGGCTTCAGCCGTGACCAGCGTTTGCTCGGCGGCGGCAATGCGCTGCGCGACGATATCGCGCTCGAGCTCGGCGAGCTGTCCCGCCTCGATCTGGGCGATCGTGGCAGCGCTGAGCACTTTCGTGCGTTCGAGGCTCAACGAGCGTGCGGAGTACGCGAGCCGCGCACCGACCCAGCGCCAGTACGCGTCGAGCGCCTCGGCGACGAGTCCGTTCGCCGCCTGGACGCGCTGAAGCTCCGCGATCGTGAGCTGCTGGGCCGCGATCGTCACCGGCAACTCGTTCACCCGCGGAGACCGCCCGCGCAACAACGGCTGGCTCGCTTGCAGACGCGCGGACGCGAACCAGTTCGGCCCGATGCGCCGCGTCTCCGAAATGTTGAGGTCGGGGACGTTGAACGGAACCTCGGACACCGTGCGACTCATGTCGATCCGGAAGCTCAGCGACGTTCCGGTGACGAACTGTTTGAGCAGCTCCGCGGAGCTGCGGTAGGTGGTCGTGGTGCGCACGCCCGTGTCGATCACGCCGACGCTGGGCTGTTCATCGAACTGCGCGCCGCCATCGGCCCGCAGACTCCATGGGCGCAGCGACTGCTGTGCGCTAGCGTCGAGTTCCGCCTCGCGCAGCGTCAGCCCGAGCTCCGCCATGCGTGGGTTCTTCATCACGCTCGTCGCGACGACCTCGTCGGCGGTCAACGTCTCACCGAGCGCCGGCCCAGACATCAGGAGGACCACCGTCGCGGCCGCGAGAGCGCTACTCCGCATCGACGACCCTCGCCAGCGCGGTTTCGTTACCGGCGGTGCGCAGCACGACGCTGCCGCCGTCGGCACGTACGAAAGTCAGGCTGTGCGCGGTTTCGGGGAACAGGCAGACCGGTTTCCCCTGGCGCGGGATGTCGCAAATCGTCTGCTGATTGTCGTCCAACGCCACCAGCGTCACAGCGGCCTGGCACGCCTGATGGCAAGGGTTGAAGAAGAACGTCGTGTCGACCGCGCGGCCTCGATAGCTGCCGGTGGCGCGCATCGTGAAACGGTCCGCCTCGAGGATGTGGAAGCCGAGTTCGCTATCGCCGTCTTCGGAGCGGTACGTGCCACAGTTCAGCGATGAGAGCAGGACCCGGCACGCCTCCGCCGAGGGCCCGGGGGTCGCCGATGTCCGCATCGTGGTGAACGGGCCGCAGGTATCCGCGCTGGATTCGTGCCACGGGTAACACCCGAGGTCGGTCGCCGCGTCGCAGTAGCCAGCGCTGTCCCAACCCGAGTCGCGGTCGAAATCGCCCGCCGCGAAAGCGCGGCACTGGGCCGGCTCCGGACCGGTCTCTTTCGCGCCACAACCCCACAACAGCCCGCACGCGACGAGGCTCCAGACTTTCACGCGATTACCCAAGGATCATATCGATTTCGCAGCCTTCGGTCGTGCCGCGCCACCCCGGCGAGACGATCCAAGCCCGTCCGCCATCACTCAGATGTGTGCGAAGTCGAATGTGTGCGCGCTCGTCGGCCGGATCAAACGTCCACGGCACGCCGTCGGGCCGTCGACTGTCACCGAACTCCACGACCTCGCGGGCCATCGCCTCGAGTGCCTGCAGCTCGGGCAAGTGCAACCGGTACACGAACGTGTCCTCGGCGTGGGTATGGATGGCGGGGCGGTGGATCAAGACCTCCATCGGTCCGAAGCGCGCATGAACCCGAATCGACGGATTGCTGAATTGAGTCACGCCGATCTGCGCCTTCGCGTCGAGCACCGCGAGCGCCAGTGCCTTGGTGCGCGTGGCAATCCCCTGACTCGGGATGTGCGAATGCAACGAAAACCCGGACACGCAGCCCGGCTCGAT
>JBFIHF010000072.1:0-20922 GCA_041601915.1 Bradymonadaceae bacterium | reverse complement strand
TTCCCGATACTCCTCGAGCGCCGGCTCGAACTCACCGGCGGCGATGTGCGCGTTTCCGCGATCGACCGAAGAGAGGGTGTCCTCGAAGGCGCGTTCGCAGCCGGAGACCAGCAGGAGCATCCCAATCAACGCGATCGCGCGCCGCGGTGTCCGGCGAGGACGTCGCTCGCCGAAGAGCATCGAGAGCAGCAACAGCAGCACGCCGGGCAGCGCGAAGAACTGGAATCGCTCCCGGTAGCGCTCCTTGAGCATCGTCTCGATCTCCGTCTTCTCCAGGGCGTTGATGTAGTCGACGAGCGCGTTGGCGACGCTGTGCTCCCCGGAGTAGTGCACGTAGGCGCCCCCGGTGGCCTCGGCCATCGTTTTCAGGGTCGTCGCGTCGAGGCGCGTGAGCACCTCGTTGCCCGCGCGGTCGCGCTTGTAGCCGCTGAGGCTCCCGTCCGGCCGGTAGATCGGAATGCGTTCGCCTTGCTCGGAGCCGAAGCCGACCGTCACCATCTTGATGTTGTTCGTGAGGGCGAGCTGTGACGCTGCGTGGGGGTCCGATTCATGGTCCTCGCCGTCGGTGATGAGCACCACGACTTGATTCTTTGCGCGTCGCATCTTGACCTCACCGCCTTCGTCGTCTTGGAGTCGCTTCCCGGTGAGAAGCTCGACGCTGTCGACGACCGCGCGCCCCAGCGATGTCCCGCCGAGCGGCATCTGGCCGGGTTCGAGGCGGTCCAGATAGAAGCGAATCGCGCCGTAGTCCGTCGTGAGTGGGGTCTGCACGAAGCTGACGGCCGTGAAGACGACGAGTCCGACCCGATCCCCGCGCAGGACCTCGAGGGTCGTCTCAATCTCGTTCTTGGCGGCTTCGAGGCGGTTCGGCGCGACGTCTCTCGCGCTCATCGACGACGACAGGTCGAGTGCGAACACGACATCGACGCCGGTCCGTTTGATCGGCCGGTTCGTCTGCCCCCATTGGGGCTGTGCGTACGCAATACACAGCAGCGTCGTGCCCAACAGCGCGAGGACCGCGCGCGCAATCTGGCGGCGCGCGGACTGCGTATGGGCCATCTCGAGCATCAGGCCGCGGTCGCCGAGCCGATCCATGAGCCGCAGCTTCCAGCGCCACCACCATCCGTAGGCGAGGAGCATCGGCAGCAGGATCAGCAGGCTCCACAGATTTTGAGGCTGAGCGAACTGCATCAGGGAAACCTCCGCAAGAGGGTAAAGCGGAGGAGGAACTGCAGCGCGAGCAGGATGAGTGCCCACGCGATGAACGGCTTGAACATCTCGACCGGATCGACCTGGGATGCGTCGCGAATGCGTGTGCGCTCATACCGGTCGAGGATTTGGTGCAGGTCTTGTTCGAGGCGCTCCTGATCGGTCGCGCGGTAGTACTCGCCGCCGGTCATCGTCGCGATCTCTTGCAGAAGCTCCGGATTGACCGGGAACTCCTGCTCTCGGTAGGTGAGCCGGTTGGAGAAAATCTCGCGGCCCGCGGGCACCAACGTGGTGCCCTTCTTGCCGACCAAGATCGGGTAGATGTGGATCCCGAGCTCTTTGGCCAACGCACTCGCCTGCTTGGGCGAGATGTTGCCGCCGCGGCGGTCACCATCCGTGATGAGAATGATGATCTTCGTTTGCGCGTCGGAGTCCTTGAGGCCCGCGACCGCGCGGCCGATGGCGTTGCCGATCGCGGTCCCGCCCACGTCGACATCGCCAAGCCGCAGGCGCTCGAGCATGTCGAGGATCGTGATGCGGTCCAGGGTCAACGGGAACTGAAGGAACGCGTTCTTGGCGAAGACGACCATGCCGATGCGGTCCCAGTCGCGGCTTCGCACGAAGTCCCGAAGGGTCGCCACGGCGGACTCGAAGCGGTTGAGCGGCTGTTTGCCGAGACGCTCGAGATTGCGGAGCTCCGCCATTTCGAGGTCGATGGCGCGCATCGAGCCGCTCATGTCGAGGGCGAGGTAGATGTCGATGCCTTCGACGACAACCTCTTCGGGCTGCACCGACTGAGGGCGCGCGAGTGCAGCGATGACGAGGCCCACCGCGATCAGCAACAGCACGTCGGGCAGCGGATCGAAGTAGCGCCGAATGCCGCGCTTGCCGCGCGCGAGTGTGGAGACGCCAGGAAACGAGAACGTCGCGACACGGCGCCGGCGTAGGGACGGAAGCCACCGCCAAAGCGCCACGACCGGCAGCGTCAGAAGCGCGATCAGCACCTCCGGGTGGGCGAACTCCCAGGTCATTCCTCCTCCTGAGGGTCGGAGGGTTCTGCGGGCGGCGCCCATCGCGGCTTGGCCTCGGCGCTATCTGCGATCGTCGCGACGCCTTCTTCTTCGACCTCGGTATCGCCGTCGCCCAGTCCGCCAGCCGTCGGCAGAGCGACGGCCGGGGCGAGGCGCGGCTTCGTCAGCTCGACGAACGAGAAGGCCCGGCGCAACGTCGCCGTGGACTCCTCGACATTGGGCTCGGCGCCGCCGAACTTCACTTCGTCGCAGCGCCTCAGGAACCGGTGGATGTCGTCCAATCCGAGTCCCACGGGCCATTCCACGCGCTCGAGGATCACCAGCATCTCGGTGGTGGTGAACTCGGTGCCCGGGAAGCCGTACGAGCGGCCCAGGTACTCGCGAATCGCCTCCGAAAGGCGGACCCAGTACAGCATGTACTCGCCGCGCTCCACCAGATCGTCCGCGGCGAGCGCGCCGAGCTTCTCGATCGCGATCTCGTGCGCCGCGCGCGGCGGCGGGGGAGGGGGCGGGACCATCAGCTGACGCCTACGCACGCCCCACGCGACAAGTCCGAGCAGCGCAAACGCCAGCGCCCCACCACCAACGAAGGCGAGCGTGTAGTCTTCGACCCACACCGGGACCGGAGGCCGCGGCTCGATGAACTCCGGCTCGCTCGTGGCATCAGCAAAGATCGACAGGACCTTGACCTCGACGGGTTCGGTCGGCAGCAGGACCGTCTGACCGTCCGGCGTGCTGACCGTGATTTCGAACGAGTCGAGCGTGGTCATCCCGGGGCGGTAGATGCCGAACTTGGCGAGCCACTCGGACTTCGTGGCGCGCTCGCCTTCGGCGGTCGGCAGACGTTCGGCGCCAATCAACACCCAGCGCTCGGGTGAGTAGGCGGTCGGGAATGACACCGTGGCGCCCGCCGGATGCGTGATCTGGAACGTGACGTCCACGGTCTCGCCGGCTTTGATCGGGGCGCTGGTGTCGAACTGCTGGGCCAGCGTGGCTTCGAACCTCGGCGCGACCGCGGCGTTGTTCGTCGCTGCGCCCGCGCTGTCCGGCGCGCGCGCCCCGGCGTCCCGCGCAGCCGCGACGGACGCGAACAGCGCGCTCAGCGAGACGGCCAGCGCTATGCGGGTCAGGTTCCTCATCACATCCGTCGCGCGCGCAGTCGGAAGTAGTTCATGAGCGGCTCGATGTACTTTTCGCCGGTCCGCACCGTGATCGGCTCGATGCGCAACCTGCGGAACATCCGATCCCGCTCCGTACGTCGACGACTCATCGCGCGGTCATAGGCGGCACGAACGCTGGACGAGGTCGTATCGATCGTGACGATCTCCGCGGTCTCCGGATCCTCGAAGTCGACCAACCCCATGTTGGGCAGTGTTTCTTCCATCGGATCGCTCACGCAGCACGGGATCATCTCGTGACGCCGCGACGCGATGCTCAGCGCCGTCTCGAAGCCCTCGTCGATGAAGTCGCTGACGAGGAACACCACCGCCTTCTTGCGCACGACGCGAGTGAGGTACTGGATCGCCAGCGCGATGTCCGTGCCGTGGCCCTCGGGGTCGGTGCTCAAGATCTCGGAGATGACGCGCAGCACGTGCTTGCGGCCCTTTTTCGCCGGCACGAACTTCTCGATCCGATCCGTGAACGTGATGAGGCCGACGCGGTCGTTGTTCTTGATCGCGGTGAACGCGAGCAGCGCGCCGAGTTCCGCCGCGGTCTCCTGCTTGCGGCGCGACCGACTGCCGAACGTCTGACTGCCGCTCGCGTCCACGAGCAGGATCACGGTGAGCTCCCGCTCCTCCACGTATTGCTTGACGTACAGCGAGTCGAGGCGCGCGGAGACGTTCCAATCGATGATGCGCGGGTCGTCGCCCGGCTGGTACTCGCGGACGGCGTCGAAGTCCATGCCGCGGCCCTTGAACACGCTGTGATACTGGCCAGCAAGCTGGTCGTTCACGGCGCGTCGCGCCACGATCTCGAGGCGCCGCACGGCGCTGATGAGGTCCTTTGGAATCATCGATTCAACCGATCAAGGGACTTCGATCGTCTCGAGCACCTGGGCAATGACATCTTCTGGGGTGACCTCGTCGGCCTCCGCTTCGTAGGTCAGGATCACGCGGTGGCGCAGGACGTCGGTCGCGATCGCCTTGATGTCTTCGGGCGAGACATAGGAGCGGCGATTGACGAACGCGTGAGCGCGCGCGGCGAGGTTCAGGAAGATCGTGGCGCGCGGGCTGGCGCCGAACTCGATCCAGTCCGCCAGCCGCGGCATCCCCGCCGCTTTGGGGTCTCGCGTGGCGCAGATGATCTCGACGATGTAGTCGCGCAGTTTTTCATCGATGTAGATCTCGCGCACCAGCTTCTGTGCGGCGATGATCTCGTCGGGGGTCGCCACGGCCTGGCAGGTCTCCATCGCGAATCGGTCCGTCACGCGGTCCATGATCTGCCGTTCTTCGGCGGGCGTCGGGTAGCCGACCTTGAGCATCAGCATGAAGCGGTCGACCTGCGCTTCGGGCAACGGATACGTGCCTTCTTGTTCGATCGGATTCTGCGTCGCGAGCACCAGGAACGGCGAGGGCAGCGGATAGGTCGTCGCGCCAAGTGTGACCTGGCGCTCTTGCATCGATTCCAGTAGCGCGGACTGAACCTTGGCTGGCGCACGGTTGATCTCGTCGGCGAGCAGCAGGTTCGTGAACACCGGTCCCTTGCGGGGGGCGAACTCGCGCGTCGACTGATCGTAGATCATCGTGCCGACAAGGTCCGCGGGGAGCAGGTCCGGCGTGAACTGGATGCGCTGGAAGTCCATCTGGAAGCAATCCGACAGCGAGCTCACCGTGAGTGTCTTCGCGAGGCCCGGCACGCCTTCGAGCAATACGTGTCCGCCCGTGACGAGCCCGATCAGCAGCCGTTCGATCATGTAGGACTGCCCCACGATGACGCGGGCCAACTGATCTCGGACGCGCTGAACGAACGCGCTGTGCTGTTCGACGCGCTCGGAGAACGAGTTCGCGCCGGTGCCGGGCTGGGGGGGGGGCTGTGGTTTGGCTAATTCTTCCATACTTCTACCATCGGTTAACCGCGCCGTTCGACAGCCGCGACCGCGAGTCGGTCGGCGCGCTCGTTGAGCGGAATTCCAGCGTGTCCCTTCACTTTGACGAACTTGACGTCACGGCCGGCGATGAGGCCTTTGATCCAGCCGATCAGTTCCACGTTTGCCTTCGCCTTCCACGACTTGCTCAGTACACCAATCGCGTACGTGCTGTCCGTATGGATCTGGACCGCGCCATCGATGTCGCGCACCTCTTCCATCGCGGCGCCGATCGCGAGGAGCTCCGCGATGTTGTTCGTGCCGATGCCGATGTACTGGCTGATTTCGAGATACGTCATCCCGAAACGCACGATGGCACCGAAGCCGCTGGGGCCCGGGTTACCGGTACATGCGCCATCCGTCCATACGTCGATCGTGCCGATCTGCGGCAGCGGTTCGGACTGCAACTCCGGCGGGACCTCACGGGCGAGGACCCGTTCGCCGGCGGGAGTCTTCCACACGCTGTCGTCGACGCTGACGGCCGGGGCGGAACTCGCTCCGTTCTTGGCTGCCGGTGCCGGCGTGCCGCTTGCGGCGCCCACGACGATGTTCCGCGGGTGGGCACTGTAGAGCGTGGCATCGTCATCGGGTGCATAACGCATCGCGACGCGCCCATCGGAGACGATCGGCGTCCCGTCTTCGTCGGTGTCGACCCACACGCGTTGGCTCTTACCCGACCGGTTGGTGAACGTGGCTTCAGTCCAGCTCAATGCGGCGCTCCGTGTACGAAAGCGAAGACGGCGGGAGATTATCGTTACACTTTCGCAACGACAAGGCGCTTTCTGACGCGCCGCGCCCACGACTGACATTCGTGTCCGACCCCCGGAAGTGCCGCCCGTGGTCGTCGCCGCGATCGAGGCCTATTTATGGGCCGAAATCGTAAATCCGAATCGCTGGCAGGTCGTTTGCATCTTCAGATCGAGTGAGCAGTAGCGCTCGCGCGAAACGGAGTAGCGGGATGCAAGTCATAGCCGAGTGGGACGTGGACACGAAAAAGATCGAGCTTCTGCACGAGGCCCCCGAGGCCGGCGAACGTGGGCATTGGGAGTATCGTGTCGACGGAGAAGTGCGGATGTACGGCTACGGGCGCCCGCGCGAGGCGCGCAGCGCCGTGTACACGCGTCGCAAGCTCCGCTGAACTTGCTTACGCCAGCTCGCGCATCTCGCGCAGCAAGGCCTCGCGCTCACCGGCCGTCATGCGCCGGAGCGCGGCCCCGAAAATTTCATTCTCGGTGTTGGTGTGGTCCAGCAGTGTGGTCTGCAGCGTCGTCAGCGTCTCGCCGACGCGCCCCAGATTGGCGGCGATGACGCCCACATCTTGCTGCAGCAACGTTTGGAGGTCGCGGGTGCGGTCGCAGACGAACTCGTGGGTCTGAACGAGCGTCGCGATCTGTGCGGCGAGTTCGGGAAACCGGCTCTCCATGCGCACGAAGAACACTTCCTCTTCCTGATCGAAGTGATGCAGAAGCTCGTCGAACGCCGCGCGCAGGTCTTCACGCGCGGTCTCCACGATCTCGCGCTTGTCCGCGTCGTCGATTTCGTCCACGGCGAGCTGCTCAAACGTGGCCCGCAGGTCACCGAAGAGCTTCGTCATGTGATCGTGCTCATGGTGCACGAGATCGATCAGATCAGATTTGGGAGAATCGGTCATTCGGGCCCGTACTGAAGGCGCGCCAAAGATATCCACGACGTCGTTCGGGCGCAAGTATCGAGGGGATCGAGGGCTCGGTGCTCCTCAGGGATCGTCGATGTCGAACGGGATTTCGATGCGGGGCGGCGGCTCGGGGAGATGTTTCTCCAGCGCACCGATGAGCACGCGCAGTGCGGCGCGCCGACGCGAGGCCGCCGCGGGGTTGATCACGAGCTTCAGGTAGCTGCGCCCCATCGCTTCGACGACGCGGAACCCTTGCGCGACGACGTCGTCGGGGTCCGTGAGTCGGTCGACCCAGCAATCCGCGAGGCCGAGCTTGACCGCAGTTGGCGCGGAGTCGACGACCGTGATGAGCTCGTTCGGGATGCCGCGCACGGTGAACCAATCCTTGGCGAAACGCGGCAGCGACGTTGCCGGTCGCAACACCGGTTTCGCGGTCAGCATGTGCAGCGTCGTGCCTTTGGGGGCGGCGAGGACGAGCGGGTAGGAGCCGAAATTGAACGTGAACGGGCGCCAGACCTGGACATCCCGTTCGCCGATGAGGTCCGTGCTGAGCGCTCCGGCGTGGCAGATGCCGTGCTCGACGTACGTGCCGACATCCTGGGGCGACAGGGTGACGAAGTCGAACTGGAATCCCGTCTCCAGCGGGTCGCCGCCCTCGACGAATTCCTCGTCGTCGAGCAGCATCCCGAGCGCAAAGCCAGCGGCGTCGAAATGGCCGACGAGGCGCGCGAGCTCCGCTCCGCGAGGGAGCGCAATTCGGATACGTGCGGGGCCGGCGTCAATCATCGGTCCTCACAATCACGGCGCTCTTGTTGAACCTGCGGCGCCGCAGTGCTTCCTCGAAGCCCGTCGATGGTTCGCCCATGTCGACGGGAACGGCTTCGCCCACATCGTCGAAGCGTTCGTCGCCGTCGGTGACGGGATGCAGGAGTTCGACGAGCGCTTCGGCGGACAGCGAGAAGCCCACAGCGGGGGCCGGCGAACCGAAGATCCCAACGAGGTCGTCGTAGCGTCCACCCCGGCCGAGCGAGCGACCGACGAGTTCGGACACGATGTTGAAGGCGATGCCGGTGTAGTAGGGCGCTCCGCCGAGTTCGGCCATGTCGAGCCGGATCTGTTTCTTGTACCCGAGCTCACTGAGCACGCCGAATAGCTTGCGCATCTCGTCGAGCCGGCGCACGAGGTCACGGTCGTCGGGGAGCGCGCGCTCGATCTGGCTGAGCTGAAACAGGCCGCCCTCCAGCCCGGCGAGCGCGGAAATCGCCTCGACGAACTGCGAGCGAATGCCGAGCTGGCTCAGGATGCGACTCACCTCGTCGGCGTCCCGTGCCACGATCGCCTCGCGAACTTGATCGCGGATACGGCGCGGTGCCCCGGTCGCGCTCAACAGATACGCGGCAATGCCGTGATCGGTGACGTTGAACTGAAAGTCCCGCAGGCCGAGCCTCTCGAGCACTTCGAGGGCCATCAGGATCACCTCGAGTTCGCCGACGAGCGCCGGCAGACCGATCAGCTCCACGCCGAGGCTGTAGCTCTCGAGGTTCGAGCCTTCGAGGCTGCGATCGATGCGCACGATCTTGTTCGCGTAGCTGACACGCAGCGGCAGCGTGTGCGACTTGAGCTGGTAGGCGACGACCTTGGCGATCGCTGGCGTCACGTCGGTCCGGAGCATCATCACGTTGCCCTGCCGGTCGACGAATCGGAACGTCTGTTCGATCTGCTCCTGGCCCAGCGCTCCGCGGATCGAGTCGAAATAGTCGATCAGGGGGACCTGGATCTCGCGATAGCCCCACCCGCTGAACACCCGCATCGCTTGGAACGTCACCTGACGACGCAGGCCGACCGACCGGTCTAGCGCCGGTGCGATGTAGTTGTTCTCAATCATGCGTGGGCCCCGGAGAGGCGCGCTTTGTAAATGCTGGGCGTCGCTTTGTAAAGCGGCGGCGCGTGTCGCGCTCAGGCCAGTTCGGTCACCGCTGGACGGTGTACGAGTTCCCCGTCACGCCGGCTGCCGCACCGAAGTACAGACGTATCGTCACGGCGCCGGACTTGCTCAGCGTTCGCGTGATCGATTCATTGTTGGACCCCGAGTACGCGCCGACCTCAAACGTCGAGCCGACGTACATCTCCATGTCGATGTCGCCTTGGGCGTGGCTGAACTGGGCGGTCACGGAGACGGACTGTCCCGCGGAGTACGTGCCGAGCCGGAACCAGTCGACGTTGCCCGGACAGAGTTGTCCGCTGACACTGCCGCCCACGTTGATGCTCGTGCCCGCGGTGCTCGAGTTGTCGGGCTCGTTGGCATCTTCGACACACGTGTTGCAGTTGAGGCCGTTGTCAGCGACTCCATCGCAGTCATCGTCGAGGTTGTTACAGACCTCGGTGCTCGGGGCGCCTGGGCTCGCCGAGCATTCCTCGCGCGTACCGTCGCCCGAGCACTGCAGGGTGCCTGCGCGTTCGCAGATCCCGAGCCCGGCGGTGCAGGCGGTCCCGACGGAGAAGTCTTCGTCGCGCGTGCCGTCGCAGTCGTTGTCCTTGTTGTCGCACGCCTCCGGCGCACCGTCGAAACGCTCGGGGTCCGCATCATCGCAGTCGACGCCCGCCGGGCACCCGTTCCCGTAGCCGTCTCCATCCGCATCCACGCAATCGGGCGTCATGGAGTTTGGCGGTGGATTCGAAGAGTTGGGTGGCGGATTGGACGAATTCTGGGGCGGCGGCATCGAGCCACACACGTCGTTCTCGTCGACCCGCCCATTGCAGTTGTTGTCCTTGAGGTCGCACACTTCGGTCAGATTCGGCGCCGCCTGCGGGTCGAGATCGTCGCAGTCGGAGCCGAGAAAGCAGCCCGTGCCGTACCCATCGCCGTCGAGGTCCACGCAATCCGGGTCGACACAGGTTTGACCGTCGATGCAATCCGCCCGTCCACCCGATGTCGTCGTTCCAGTGCCAGCGCCGTTGTTGTCGACGCTGCCTTCAGCGCAGCCAAACGTGAGCAGCGCGACGGCGAGATAGGCGAGGGTTCGCATGCGATCTCTGAGAGCGGACCGATTCAGAGTACCGGGTCGGCCTTCATCTCGCAAAATCAGGCGAGATCAGTCCGTCATCGGCTCGACGGAGTCCGCGAAGATCTGAAACCACACGGACTCCCCGTGATAGCCCTGCGCGGCGCGCAGCACGGCGAGGTGGTGATAGAGCTCGGTGAGCTCCACCGTCCCTCCGGTCGACGACCGAATCGCGCGGCGAATCTCGGTCTCGGCAAACTTGAAGTCGCCTTCGCGATAGTGCAGCCAACCCAGCGTGTCGATGTAGCTCGGCTCGCGATCCGGGTTCTGCGCGATCGCGCGCCGCACGAGGTCGAAACCCTCGGCGACGTTGAGGTTGGTCGTCGAGTAGCCGTACGCGAGGTTGTTGCGATACGTGGCGAGCTCGGAGCTCAGCGGGTTCGTGAACTGAAGTCGCCGAATCCCCTGTGCGTAGACGCTGAAGCTTCGATCCGTGTTGCCCGCCGCTTCGTAGAGTTGCGACAACGACGCGACGTAGGTCGACCCCGCGAGGCCGAGGCCGGCCGCGATCTGGGGTCGCTTGGACTCGAAGAACGTGATCCCCTCGTCCGCCTTGCCCGCCCGCGTGAACGCGTCGAACACGCGCCGGCCGTTGAGGTTGTGCGACTCGTCGTGCGACATCAGCAGGTCGTTCAAGAACCCGTCTGCGGCGGCGTCTTGGCCGTTGCGCAACGCGATCACCGCGGCGCGATGCAGAAGATTGGTCCGGTCGAGGCCGGCGAGCAGCGCGATGTCGAGGTCCTCGCGCGCGCCGTCGATGTCGCCGACGGCGAGGCGAGCCAATCCACGAACCCGACGTCCATCGGGCCGGGCGGGGCGCTTCTCCACGGCGAGCTCCGCATAGCGGAGCGCGGTGTCGTACCGCCGGCGCACGAGCAGCGAGTCCGCGATCTGCGTGGCTTCGTGCGCGGCGTCCGGTGCCGCTTCCACGGCCTGATCCAGCTCGCGCAGCCCGTCGCTGTCAAAGCCCATCGACATGTTGGCGAGCCCGATGAGACGGCGCGCCGCGACGGTGAGGTTCTCGGGCGGGACCCAGCGGGCCACGACACGAGCCACCTCACCCCACAGCTTCAGCTGAGAGAGCGTCGCGATGATGTCTTCGACGTTCTCGGGGTCGAACTTGCTCGCCTCGAGCCGTGCGCGCAGCAGTTCGCGCGCGCGGAACGGCTCGCCATTGCGATACAGGTTCAGCGCTTCGTTGGTCACGCCAAACTGCATCTGGTCGTAGGTGCCGGCGAGCAGTTTGCGCAGCGGCGCGTTCAGCGAGTCGTCCTGGCGCAGCGTCCACGTGTAGAAGCTGTGTTGCAGCGAGACGTTCGGATTCTGCCGATCCACTTCGAGCAGGCGAGTCGCCCACTTTTCGATGCGCGCCGGGTCGCCGAAACGCTGCGACGCGATGAGCGCATCGCGCACGTAGCTGTAGATCGGCACCTTCGTGGCTTGTTCTTCGGCCAGCAGCAGCGCGCGTCGATCGAGTCCGAGCCGCGTGAGCTCCGAGTGAGCCGTGGCGCGAGCGCTCATCTTGTCCGCGTTCTGCGCCATGTACTTCGCGATGGTCGCGTCGATGGATGTGAGGTCGTTGGCCGCACGTGCCGAGCGCAGCGCGATGCGGAGGGCGCGTGAGCTGACCCCGAAGTCGGGGGAGTCGAGCGCGGGCTTGGAGATCTCGGTCGCCACGGCATAGCGCCCCGCGGCGAGGGCGAGTTCGGCCACGCGCAGCCGCTGCCACGACGCCTCGGCGCTGGACTCGCTGAGTTCGGCCAGGGCGCGGTTGAACTCGGCCTCCGGCGCGTTTCCGGGACCGAAGGCCGCCATGCGAAGGCGCAGGTCGCGCACCTGGTCGCGTTCTGCAAGATCGGGGCGAGCCGACGCCAGCAGGCTCATCGCCTCCTGTCCGAACCCCGCGACGGCGAGTTCTTCGACGCCCGCGATCAGCGCCGCGATCGCGGTCTCGACGGCCTGGTCGTCGAGCTGCACCGCGGCTTCGGAGATCCGCGCTCCGGTCAAGCGTTCGACGGTCTCGACGACCAGTGCGACTTCGCCGTCTTCGGTCAGATAGCGAATGAGGTACGGGATCGCATCGGCGGCGAAGCGGTCGTCGCGGGTCAGGTGCTCCAACAACTCCCGAAAGCGTTCTCGCTCGCCGAGCACTTCGTAGCGGTAGCCGACGGCGTTCAGCGCCACGACCCGGCGGGCCGAATCCGGTGCGGCGGCGAGATCGGCTTGGACCATCTCGAACGCTTCGCTGTGGTGGCCGAGCGAAGCGTAGAGCTCTGCGAGCGTGAAACTGAGGCTGGTATCGCCGAGTTCGAGGGCCTGACGCAGCAGCATCGCGCCGCGTTCGAGGTGACCCTCGCGGACCAGAAACGCGCCCAGTTCGCGCGGGACCCGCGGGTCGCGGTTCGTGCGCTCGAGCAGCGGCTGCGCGGAGCGCATGAGGCGGCTGATGCCGCCGATCGCGCCGAACATGCTCGCGTTCGTCAACAGGACATCTCCACCCAGAATGTGGTCGCCACCGACGACCTCTTTGTCGATCAGGGCGGCGGCTTCTTCGAGGTAGCCGGCGTTGCGCAGCAGGGCGACGAGCGCTCCCAGAGGCAAGTTCGCGCCGGTCAGTTCGTCGACCATGCGCTGGCTGCGTACGGGGTCTCCGCTGCCGAGTTCGGCGGGCGCGAGCACCCCGTAGAAGAACTCGCGGTCCAGGTACGCGACGCCGAGTGCTTCGCGCGCTGCTTGTCGCGCTTCAGCCAGATGTCCGGAGCTGTTCAGCGCCTCGACTTCGGTGCGGTAGAGGCTGCCGCGCTGACCGTGGGGGACGTTCGACCGCGCGCGCTCGAACGCCGCGCGACCTTCATCGATGCGCCCCGTGATAATCAGGTAGCGCCCGAGCTCGGCATGCGCGACTTCGCTCTGCGGCGCGGCGTTGGCTGCGTTCTGAAACGCGTTCCGCGCTTTCTCCACGGCGCCGCGGGCCTCGTAGAATTCGGCGACGCGAGCCCAAGCCTCGGCGGGGTTGAGGTTCTGCGCGGCGTAGTCGCGGAACGCGTCGTCGGCGCGGTCGCGATGGCCGGCGCGAAACAGGTTCTGACCCAGTTCGAATCCCGCCTCTTCCTGCAGCTCGGCGAGTGTCTCGAGCTGTTGAGATGCGGCATCCCACATGCCCGCAGCCTCGAGCATCACCTGGACACTGCGCCGCGCTTCCTGAGGGTCCTGTGCGCGGTCGAGGAAATCGGCGATCAGCGCCGGGATCTTGGCCGTCTGGTCCGAGTTTCGATAGACCTCGGCGAGGCGCATGAACGCTTGCCGAACCACGGCTTCCTCGCCTTCCTGCATCATCGCGCGGAGGTACGGCTCGACGGCCACGTAGCGCCGCGCCGTGTAGAGGTGGTCACTGATGGCCGTCGCGGCGTCGACGCTCTTCTGTCGGCTCTCGTAGAACGCTCGGAATTGTGCCTCGGCCTCGTCGGCCTGGCCCAGATTCAGGAGCACGATGCCGTAGTTTAGCATCTGATGAGACTGCAGCGATTTCAACGCGTTGAGCTGTTCGTACGCTCGCGCTGCGATGGTCCAGTAGCGCTTGTGCTGCATCGATTGCGCGAAACTCTGCAGCTCGCCGTGTGACGGCTTCGCCTCCGCGAGGTAGCGCGCATAGTACTGCTTCGCCTTGTTCTCCTGCGTGAAGATCGCGTTCGATGCGCCTTGCTGGGAGCGACTCGCCCACAGGTCGGCGTACGTGTCTCCCAAGAGCCGGAACAGGCGCGGATCCGGCGTCGTCTGGCGTTCGAGGACCTGGTGCAGGAACTGCAGCATCCAGTCCTGATGCTTCTTGCGCTGGAACCGGCGAGCCATGGTCTCCAGCGCCGCGATCGGATTGTCGGCGAGCGCGATGAATCGCTTCCAGAGCTCGAACGCTTCGACGTCGCGGCCTTGCTCGAAGTAGAGCTGGCTGAGCTGCTCGTAGTGCAGCAGGTTCCGCGGCTCGAGCTTGATAAGCTCCTCGAGGATCGGGATCGCCTCGTAGTTCCAGTTCGAGACGCGATAGCGCTGGAGCACCGCATTGAGCGCGCGTGCGCGGTCCTTCGAGGTCGACAAGTACGTCGCGAGCGCGTCCTTCATGTCGCGCTCTTTTCGCTGCCGGTTGTAGATGTCGGCGACTTGCAGCCACGCATCGTGTTCGCCGGCTTTGGCCGCCTTGATCAGGTAGGGCAGGGCGTTGTCCCACTCCTGCTGGCGGAAGAATCGCTCGCCGACCAACTGGAAGTCGCCCGGCTTGTTCCCGCGGACCTTGGCCCAGGTGTCGTAGACCTCGTGAATCTTCTTCGGCCGGCCCCATTCGCGATACAAGTCCTCGAGCAGTTTGACGACGAGGAGGTCCTCCGGCTCGGACTTGAGCGCGGACTTCAGCGCCTTCTCGGCCTCATCGTACATGCGCTGCGCCCGATAGATCGTCGCGACGTCGAGCTGCGCACGTCGCTTGTCCTTAGACTTCGTGGCGTAGGTGTTGAGGCAGCGCCGCACCTCATCGAGGTAGCCCAGCGCCGAGTAGACGCGGGCCAGCTGGAGCCACACGTCGGGCTGGACGCCGGGATCGTCGCTGACGGCGCTCTCGAGAAAGAATCTCGCGAGTTCGAAGTTCCGGCGATTGGCGGCCCACTCACCCACCACAATCTTGGCGTTGGACTTGTTGCTCGCGCGGTCGACGTAGGTGCGCAGCACGCGCTCGACGTCTTGGGTCTTCGCGCGGCGCGCATACAGCTCGACGAGGCGTCGTGTGGCGCTCCAGCTCGGTCCGGCCTTGGTGGTCGCTTCTTCGAGCAACTCGAGCGCCAGATCGGGATGGCGGTTGCCCGTCGCAACGGTCGCCGCCGAGATGTAGACCTCGGCCGACACCGGGTCACCGCCGACCGCGGTCATGTCGCTGACGTAGGCGCGCAGATGACGCTCGCCGAGGTCCTTGATGCCGGTGGACAGCAACAGGCCGCCCACGCGGCGATGGATTCTCGCGCGGCCGCGTGATGGCTCGTTCGGTAGCGCTTTGATCGCCTCTTCATAGAAGTACACCGCGACGCTGAAGGCGCCGATGGTTTCGGCCTTCACGGCGACGTCGTGGATGCGCTGCGGGCGACCGTCGGCATCGCCGATCGCGATGAACTGCTCGAAGGCGGCGATGGCGCGCTTGTCCTCTCCCAATCGCGCGAGGAGGCGACCGCGCTCGAAGGGGTACTTGGGCTGCTCACGCTCCGCGGACAGCGCCTCGTAGACCGCGATCGCGGCTTCGTAGTTGCCTTCGCGCACCAGCGTTTCCGCGACGCGTTCGCGCGTGGCGATGATCTGCGCGTCGGTCGCTTCGGCGTGATCGGCTGCGATGCTCCGGAGCTCGCTGCGAAACTCGAGCTCCGTCTCGGCGTCGGCGTTCTTCTCCGCGACAGCCACCGCGCGCTCGAGGGCGCGGATGTAATCGGCATCGGGGACCAGTGACGGGTCGACTTCGCGTGCGACCCGCCAGACGCGCAGCGACTCGAAGGTCTCGTCGATCTCCCACAGCACCTTGCCCAGCGTCCGAGCCGCGGGGCCCGGTGCCGCGCCAGCTTCGTACGCGCGACGCGCGTAGGGCAGCGCCTGCTTGAACTTCTTCTCTCCGACCAGCGCGTCGGCCATCAGCAAATTGAGATCAGGGTCCTGGCGGTCTTTTTGAAGGCCCGAGCGCGCGTGCTTTTCGGCCTTGGGGTAGTTCCCCTCGGCGAGCGCATCGAGACCGGGTTTCAGCGGGCCGTGGCACGCGGCGCTGAGCAGCGCGGCGCCGACGAGGAGCGGGAGCGTTTTCGAATTACGCGCCATGATGGGGCACTCAGGAAGCGAAGGACTGCTTTAAGACATCGGCATAACACGCCCAAAGGGCTTTTCATTCGCCGGCTCTTTACATGGCACTTTCGTGTGCTAAAAGCTATCGCCTTCGCGGAGAGCCCCGCAACGAGGAGTCTCATGAGCACCAGAAGAGGTCTGAAAATCGAGAAGGGTAAACGCCACTGCAAGATTGTGGACCGGGACGGCGAGGTCGTCTTCCGCACCACGAATCTGCGCGATGCCGAACACTATCAAGAGCTGTGCGAGGAGAACGATCGACTCCAGCACCTGCTCGAGACGCGGGGGATGGCGCCCCACCGCATCTACCTGCTCGCCGCCGACGAAGAGAAGCGCGGTCGCGCGAATCTGGAGATGGCCGCGGCGAACGAGGTCGTGATCGTCGCGAAGGCCGAAGATGGCATCGTCGTGCGTCACTTGTCCGACGGACACGAGGAGATCGTCGACCTCGAGGAGATCGAACCGATCGAAGGCGGGTCGTACCTGCAGGCCTCGGAGATCTCGGATGAGACGGTCAACCTGGTCGTGCGCTACGACCGCGAGGCCGAGAGCGCCGCGATCGCGGCGTTCCACGACCCCGACAACGCCGCCGACCTGCTGTCCAATTGGACGAAAGCGGAGGAGGGCCCCGGCAGCGAGTACAATGCCGTGCTCGCCCATTCCGACGGTGACGTCCTGATCTTTCGCGTCGAAGCGTCGATCGACGACTAGCTCGTCCGGCCAGCACATTTCGGGCACAAAAAAGCCGCGGTGCGAAAGCAGCGCGGCTTCTTCATGTCTGATTGTCAGCGCGAGGCGCGCCGCCAGGTCAGTTCGGGATCGTCGTCAAGTAGCCGGCCTGCTTCCAGGCGTAGACTCCACCGTCGAAGTCCGAAACCTTGCGGAAACCCATTTGCTCGAGCATCTCAGCCGCTCGATTCGATGTTCCATCCGTATGCGTCTCGCCGTACACGACAATCCGCTGCGACTTTTTGAACTCTTTCGCCTTCTCGCCCAGTTTCTCGAGCGGGATGTTGATCGCGCCCGGGATGTGCTCTTTCGTAAACTCGTTGGGGTCACGAACGTCACTGAGGATGAGATTCTCGCCATCTTCGTCGAGGCGCTGGGCCAGTTCGGTGCTGGACATCAAGCGTGCCATTGAACTCCTTATTCGGCTGGATTGTTCGGTCGAGGCGCCCATCTTCCTGCAGACCATCTGACCTTGCGAACAATCCGGTGAGGGCCACACAACACGGTGCTATGCGACTGCAGGAACATTACAAATTTGCGGCGCCACTATATCGCCGCTCGGTTTTTTAACAAGCGGAATTGCGAGATCGTTAGAACTGAAGGCCGATTCCGACGATCCGCTGCGGGGGTGTGGCCTGAAGGACACGGGCGGCCGCCGGGGGAAGCTCGGGGCTGTAGTCGCGAAACCAGAGCAGATAGGCACCAGTCGCGGCGATGCCGACACCGCCGAAGAACGTCGCACCCACCACGGTCTTCGACACGCCGAACACTTGAGACGTGACGCCGGACGTGACGATGAGCGCCCACCCGGCACCGATGCTGACCCAGCCGAGCACCGCGAGTCCCAGCGACGGGCCCACGCGCACCGGGGTGTGGCGGCCGATCGTGGCGGGATCGATCACGACCGTTTCGGCGACGGCCTCCGGTTCCTGCGCCTCGGGGGGCGTGGGGGTCTCGGCGACCGGCTCCTCGCCATGGAGGGTGTAGCTCTTCAGCACGGTCTCGCTCTTCTGCGCATCAAAACTGTCGCGCACGTCGTCGAAGCCGCTCTTTCGGATCAGCACGGTGTGTGCGCCAGGTCCGACCGGGATGCGAACCGGCGTCACGCCCGCGGGTCGTCCGGTGTCCGTGTCGATCCACACCCGCGCGCCGGGCGGGGTCGTCTCCACGCGAACCGCCGCCTGCAGGCTCGCTTCGTGGCCGCGGAGATTCTCAATCTTGGATTTCACCCGCGCCGCGTACGGGGCATCAGGTTCGGCCCGCAGGTACAACTCGAGGTGTTCCCGCGCGAGCTGGTAGTTGGACAGGTTCTCGTAGGTCAGCCCGATGCGGTACAGGATCGCCGGATCTCGGCTGACTTCGTACGCATCGCGATAGGCCTCGAGCGCGCCTCGGAAGTCGCCCGTGTCGGACGCCTGGTTTCCCTGTGCGATGAGCTGAACCGAACGTGCCCGGTCGTCCTGTGCGACGGCGGTCGCTGGAGTGGCGAGGATGAGGGCGACGACGAGCAGGAGAATGCGGCGCATGGCGAGCTCGCCGTCAGTTGAAGATGTCGGTGATCGACTCGGCCGTCTTGTTGATCTCGTCCACGGTCTTGAACAGGCCTTTCTTCGACTTCTTCTTCGGCGGCTTCGTCTTGGGCTCCGTCTTGGCCGGCTCCGGCTCGACTTTGGGCACTGGTTTCGGAGCGACGACAACCGGCTCCGGCTCCGCGGGCTTGACGACCACGGGCTCGGGTTTCGGCGGCTCGGGCTCGGGCTCGGGCTCGGGCTCGGGCTCCCGCTTTTTCTTGGACGGCTTCTTGACCCGCTTCTTTGGAGCAGGGTCGACGGCCGCGACGGCCTCTTCGATCTCCGCCTCCGTTTCAGCCACGGCGCCCGCGTCCGGCGTGCCGTTGGTCTGAGCCGGCACTTCGGCGATGACCACCGGCGGCGGTTCGATCGGCGCCTCGACGACGACCTCCGGCGCGGAGACGGGCGGCGCCGTCTCGACCACGGCGTCGGGGGTTCCGCCGTCGTCGAGGACCATCACGAGGGCCCCAACGGCGCCCGCGAGCAGCACGAGGACAACGACGAGCACCATGATCGGAAGCGCGCTGCTGCGTCGCGCGGGAGCCAGACTATCGGTGGCCGGATTCTCGCGCCGCGCCTCGACGGCATCTGCCGGGCCCGTCGATGGCATACCCATCGTGGAGTCGAACCCGATGTTGACCTCGGGTGCGACGGTCTCGCGCGAGGGGACCGGCCGCACGATCTCGCGGGAGTGCGGACTCTCCAGCGATTGGAGGACGGCTTCGAGGGTGTTGCGTAGCTCCTCGGCGGACGCGAAGCGGTCGTCGGGTCGCTTCTCCAGCAGCCTCATGATCACGCTGTCGACGTCCGTGGGGACTTCGAGCGCCACGTCGGCCGGGGCGAGCGGGGGAGCCGCCTGGTTGACGTGAGCCATCAGCACGGCCATCGGTGTCGTGCCGCGGAACGGCGTGCGGCCGCCCAACAGCTCGTACATGATGCAACCGAGGCTGTAGAGGTCCGCGCGCCCGTCGATGACATCGCCGCGACACTGCTCGGGGCTCATGTACTCCGGAGTCCCGAAGATCATCCCGGTCTTTGTGACCTGGGTGTTCGAGTCGAGCATCTTCGCGATGCCGAAGTCGAGCACCTTGACGAACGTGCCCCCGCCGGGCACGTGGAGCAGGAAGATGTTGTCGGGCTTGAGGTCGCGGTGCACGATCTGGCTGGCGTGCGCGGCAGACAGCGCCGAGGCGACTTGCACGCCGATCTCGAGCACCTCGCGCACGGACACATGGCCGGCCTCGATGCGGTCGGTGAGCAGCCGCCCTTCGAGGAACTCCATCGCCAGATACAACGTGCCGTCTTCGGCTTCGCCGTAGTCCAAGATCGTCACGGAGTTGGGGTGCGAAATCGTCGCCGCGATTTTCGCCTCCCGAAAGAAGCGGTCCACGAACTCTTGGCTGTCCACGAGCTGGGGGCGGAGCGTCTTGATCGCGACGGTGCGGCTCACGCTCTTCTGGTGGCCGCGATACACGGCCCCCATGCCCCCCTCACCCAGTTTCTCTTCGATCACCCACCGACCGTCCAGCGCGCGGCCGATGAGCGGGTCGTCGGTCTCGTCTCGCCGTGCGCGCAGCTTGGTGCCGTCGGACGGGCAAAAGTCGACTTCGGTTTCGTATTCGAGCTGGCACTGGGGGCAGACTTTCATTCGAGGCGCGGCACTTCCGCGGTCGGGCCGTCCCCGAGCAACTTCACGTCCGGGGGTCCCTTGGGTTCCACCGTCGGGGTCGGTTCTACGTTGGTTGGGGGAGTCGGACGCTTGATCTTGACGTTCGATGGCGACCTCTTCTTGGTGGGCTTCAGTTCGAACTCGCGGATGACCTCTTCGTCCTTGTTCCTTGCAGAGACAGGGACCGTCACCACGAGCTCGTCGTGATCTTTCAAGACGAGGCGATAGGTGTGTTTGTTCAGTTCGGCCGCGACGGGAATCGAGATTGGCGTGCGCCCGAGCAGAGACTCGCCCTCATACAGGCGCGCTCCCGTGGGCGAGGTGTCGATTTTGAGGATCGCGACCGCGACGCCGGCTTCCACCGGAGCGATGACCGCAACTTCCTCATCCTCCGGCTCCGGTGGTTCAGGGTCGGGGGCGACCGGCTTTTCGACGACGATCGGCTGCGGCTCGTCGACGGGAGCGGCATCGCCACCCAGCGTCATCCTCCAGCCCACCATCGCCAAGATGACCGCGACCAAGACGCCGATCCCGACGATGAGGCCCGTACTGCTCTTGGCGGCGGCCGGGGTCACGGCGGAGGCGTCCGAGGTTCCCGCAGGCGCCGGCAGCGGGCCCGTGGAGGTGTTCAGCGCGCGGCTTCCGGTCGTCAGCGGCATCGCGCCGACCGTCTCAAAGGAGTCCTGGTCGTCTTCGGCGAGGCCGGCCATCGCGGCTTCGAGTTCTTCGCGCAGCTGATCGCAGTCGTCCGGTCGGTCGTGTGGCGATTTCGCGAGGGCTCGACGCACGACGCGCTCGAGTCCGCCGGGCATCGCGGAGAGCATGCTGACGTCGAGCTGCGCGGCGAACGCCGGCGGCGGATCTTGGGTGTGCGAGATCATCAGCGCGGTCGTGCTCGACTGCTGGAACGGCGGGGCGCCGCACAGCATTTCGAACAGGATGCAGCCGAGGCTGTAGATGTCGCTGCGATGGTCGAGCGGTTCGGCGAGGATCTGCTCCGGCGACATGTAGCGCGGCGTGCCAATGATGCGGCCATCGCCGGTCAGCTGC
>JBFIHF010000071.1:0-21204 GCA_041601915.1 Bradymonadaceae bacterium | reverse complement strand
GTGGATTCTCAACTAGGTCCAACTCATAGTTGATCACTTAATCCGCTGGTCCGCTGGTCCGCTGGTCCGCTGGTCTGCTGGTCAACTTCAAACTAAGACCCACACCAACTAGCGAACCACCACGCGAAGCGCCCGAGGCACTCGCGCTTCACGGGCGCGGCCGCGGTTCACCAGCAGGCTCGCTCGACGCTTCGCGTGGTGGCTCCATGAACCGAGTGTGGGTCATAGTTTGAATTTGACCGGCGACCAGCGGACCAGCAGACCAGCAGACCAGCGGACCAGCGGATTCTCTGGTCACCTATGAGGTCCAACTAGGTTGCGTGAGCGGCGACCAGCCGATTGATCTTGGTCGCCAGCACCGCCGCGCCAAATCCGTTGTTGATGTTCATGACGCCGAGCCCCGGGCTACAGGCGTTGAGCATCGTCAGCAGCGCGGACATGCCCTCGAACGCCGAGCCGTAGCCGACCGATGTGGGCACCGCGATCACGGGTTGCAGCGCGAGTCCGTTCAGCAGCGATGGCAAAACGCCGTCCATGCCCGCCACGCAAATCAGGATCCCCGCTTCATCGAGCCGAGACAGCTGCGTGGCGAGCCGCGAGATGCCCGCGACGCCCACGTCGTACATCCGCTCGGTCGGATTACCGAGCAGCTCACTCGTGACCGCCGCCTCTTCGGCCACGCGTTCGTCCGACGCACCGGCCGACACCACGAGCACGCGCGGGCGCGCCGGATCCGGGACGGGTCCCTTCACCGAGACCATCCCCGCGCGCTCCCAGACCTGAAGACTCGTGACGTCGAGGGCGTTCAGAATCTCGGGTGTCACGCGAGTCGCGATCAACTGTTCGTCGCGCCCCACGTAGGTCTGGAACAGGTCCGCGACGACCTCCGGACGTTTGCCCTCGGCAAACACGACCTCCGGAATTCCGGTACGAGTCTCGCGCAAGTGGTCGAACTTCCCCACGAGATGTTCCTCAAACGGCTGACGCACCACCCGTTGCAGCGCTTCGTCCTCGGAAATCTCGCCCGCCTCGTAGGCGCGCAGGACACGGCGTAGATGCTCACTCATTGAGGCTCCCGCTCCGATATCCGGCGAGGTCGACGCTCACCGACCCGAAACCTGCGGCGCGAACGTGTCGCGAGACCGCGGCGAGCTGCGCAAACAGCGCCTCCTGCTCATCGAGCGCCACCTCGATCCGCGCGAGGCCATCGTGGTCGCGGACGCGAAACTGGCGGAATCCGAGGTCCTCCAGCGCGTCTTCGGCACGTTCGATTCGCCGCAACCGCTCGTGCGTAACGCTGAGCCCATGCGGGATTCGGGACGACAGACATGCCTTCGCCGGTTTGTCCCACGCGGACAAGCCCATCAGGCGGGCGAGGTCGCGAACATCCTGCTTGCGAAGCGCGTGCTCCAGCAGCGGCTGGTACACGTGCCGATCGCTCATCGCCTGAAGTCCCGGGCGGTCATCCTCGGTGTCGTCCACGTTCGTGCCGCTCGCCAGCACGTCGCAGTCGACCGCATCGGCCAACGCCCGCAACTGGTCAAAACGCATCGACTGGCAGAAGAAGCACCGCGACGACGTGTTCTCGACGAACCGTTCGTCGGAGAGTTCGCTGAACTGCACGAACTCATGCCGTATCCCGATCTCCAGCGCGATCCGAGTCGCGTCGTCGAGCTCACGTTGCCCCAGCGTCTCGCTGACCGCGGTGACCGCAACCGCGTCGGACCCGAGGGCCTCGTGGGCCAGCGCCGCGACGACCGCCGAGTCGACGCCACCGCTGAACGCGACCACGATGCGGCCGTACCCGCGCATCTGCGCGACGATCGCCTCTCGATGCCCCTCAATCGACGTCATGAGGTTCCTCTAGCTCGAGTGCAACCCAGCGCACGTCTTCGTCGACTTGAAGCTCCGCGGCCAGCGCGCGCAGCTCGGCCGGAGGCGGCAGGTCGACGGTCGTGTCGGGGACCAGCAGCAGCACCGGCCCACGCCGCTGCACGCCGCGCAGCCGCAACCCGGCTCTCGCGCAGCGTTCCGTCAGCTGTTCGTCGGTCATGGAGTCGCCTCCGCGGTCTCGATGCTCAGACAGGATGCGATCATCATCTCCACGGCCGCCGCATTGTGCTTGGACGCCAGAGGGTTCCAACACGAGAACGTGTCGTGCTGGGCCCGGAAGTACCACCGGTCTTCGTCGCGCCAGACGATGGCCCCGTCCTCGCGCTCAGTGTCCGTCGTCTCTGATTGCAGCCACGCCGGGTCCGGTCGGTCGCCGCCGGAGGCGCTCAGCCGATACTTGAAATTGCGGCCTTCGCCGACGGCGACCGTCGCCCCCGTTCCGTCACCGTCCACCCGCGCCCCCTCGGGCACCAGGATCATCGCGCGATGTTGCGGCCATGCGATTCGATGCGTCGGTACCGTGAACGGCGCCGGCCCGACCCGCAGCAGCGCCGCAGCCGCTGCGACGTGATCATTCGCGGTGTCGGACGCGTCCGTTCCCGCATCGGCAGTCGACGCGACGACCCCTGCATCCGGGGCATGAACTTTCGACGCGGGCGCCCCGGAGGGTTCCGCCATGCACTGGGGGGCGGCGAGCACGAGGCTGATGACGACGAGAGACTTCATTCAGCCCTGATGTACCTCAGAACTAGCTCCGCTGTCTCCTCCGCAAGCTCGTCCGTCTCCAAGAGCTCCGGACGATCGATGACCGTGGTGTGCACGATTCCGTGGCACGCCGTCACGAGGATGTAGGCCGCGAGGTCCACGTTCTTGGGTCGAATCTCGTCCGGCTTCATCATCAGCGTCGCCGTCACGATCTCGACGGCGCGCCGCGTCCACTCCTTGAGTACGTCGATCTGACCGACCGGTGGCAGCTCCTCGAAGAGCACCTTGCTCAGTTCCGGTTCCTGGCGTTTGGCCTCCAGCATCGACCGGATCAGCTTGAAGACCGCGGTCTCCATGTCGGTGTCGAAGTCGATGTCCGCCAGTTCGGCGGCGAGGGTGTCAAACTGCCGATCGGCGAACTCATCGACGACCGCGGCGACGATCGCCTCTTTGTTCGGAAAGTACTGGTACAGCGAACCGACGCTCACCCCCGCGACCTCCGCGATTCGGTTCGTGCTCAGGTTATGAAATCCCTCGGTCACCAAAAGGCGAGCTGTCGCCTCGAGAATCGCAGCCACGGTGGCCTTCGCACGCCGTTGCGTGGGCTGTTTTCTTGGGGAAGCCTTGCTCATCACCGACCGTCGTCAAATGCGAGTTGAAATGTGAGCGCGTGCTCATATTATCTAGAAACATGAGTCCGCGCTCACATTCTATCGCACTTGAGGAGTCTTGAACATGTCGACTGCTATCAACGCCCAGCTCTCCGCCAAACGCCAAACCCCACCCGGTCCCGGCCCGCTCGGGTACGCGAGGACCCAACTCGACTTCATGCGGGGCAACCAGGTGGAGTTCATGCGCACGATGGTCAATCGCTGGGGGTCGGCGTCGGCGTTCTGGCTGGGCACGTTCCGAACGTATGTCTTCGCGGATTCCGACCTCATCGAGGAGGTCTTGATGGACCGCAACGGCGTCTTCGTGAAGGACGCCATCACCCATGATCTCGAAAACCTGCTCGGCCAGGGGTTGTTGACGAGCGAAGGCGAGACATGGCGTCGGCAGCGCAAGCTGGCTGCCCCGGCGTTGAAGCGACGCCAGATCGAGGCCTACGCGGATTGGATGGTCGAGCTCACCGAGCGCGAGCTGGAGGGATGGGCGGATGGCGACGAGCTCGAGCTGCACCACGCGATGATGGGGCTGACGCTGAAGATCGTCGTGAAGACGCTCTTCAATGTCGAGATGCAGGACCAGGTCGACCAGATCGGTGCGGCGATCGACGACGCGATGGAGGTGTTCCACAAGACCACACACACACTGTGGCGTTTCGTACCCGAGCAAGTGCCCACCCACCTGTCCCGCAAGTTCGATCGCGCGCTGCGTCGCATCGACGACGTCGTGTTCACGATGATCCAGCGTCGCCGTGCAGATGGCAGCGAGGGCGATGACCTGCTCTACCGGCTGTTGATCGCAAACGACGACGACGGCAACCAGATGTCCGATCAGCAGCTTCGCGACGAGGTGATCACGATGTTCCTCGCCGGACACGAGACGACCGCGCTGGCCGTCACCTACGCGTGGTACTTGCTCTCACTGAACGCCAACGTGACGCGGAAGCTCTTCGAGGAGGTCGACGAAGTCCTCGGGGATCGGCGTGCGACCGCCGCGGACATCAACCAACTCCCGTATCTCAAAGCGGTCGTTCAAGAGACGCTGCGGATGTACTCGCCGGCGTGGATCGTGGGGCGCGAGGCGACCGAGGACACACACGTCGGGGGGTGGTTCGTCCCGAAAGGCACCCAGGTGCTCACTCCGCAATGCGTGATGCACTACGACGCGCGCTACTTCGACGAGCCGTACGAGTTTCGTCCGGAGCGGTGGGTGGGCGGCGATCTGGAGAAGTCGCTGCCGCGCTACGCCTACTTCCCGTTCGGCGGCGGTTCACGGGTCTGTATCGGCAATCACTTTGCGATGATGGAGGCGATGCTGATGATCGCTACGATGGCGCAGAGCTTCGACCTCGAAAACATCATGGACGGTCCGATCGTCACCCAACCCGCCGTGACGTTGCGCCCTGTGGTCCCGGTATCGATGCGGGTTCACGCGCGCTGAGGCCTACTCCGCCGGCGCTCCGTTCGTCGACGCCGGCGCAACCTTCGGCTTCTCTTCGGGCTTCGGCTTCTCTTCGGGCTTCGGCTTCGGCTTCGCCTCCAGCTTCTCTTTCGGTTTCGGCTTCGGCTTCGCTTCGGGCTTGGGTTCCGGGCGCGGCTTCGGCGTGGGCGAGTCCCAATCGTCCTCCCACTCCATGTAGCGCGTACGCACAAACGCATGGGTGACGGCAGCGTCCAGGGTGCGCTCCTCGTCGGTCCACTTCGCCGCGAGGCAGTACCACTGTGGGTGGCCGTCCACGAGTTTACAGGTGCCGATTTTCACCGCGCTGGCCACGCTGAAGTTCGCCGCAGTCTCAATGTCGCCGTCCCACACCGCGAGCAGGGGCACGGGCACCGCCTCGGTGCGCTCCTCGTTGGTGCCGCCGCCCAGCGCGACCCGGCAGGCCTCGCGCCACCGCATCAGCAGCTTCTCTTCATAGGCGCGTGCGCCGACCAACCCGATCTTTCCGAGCTGTTCGCCGGCGAGCGCCGGCACGTCATCGAGCTCGCTGGTGACTCCACCGCGCTCCTTCGGAGTCGGCGTGTTCATCATCCGGCACAGATAGCCGACGGTCGCCTGGCGGAAATCGACGTCGTAGTCCGGCAGCGCGGTCGTCTCCGCGACTTTCCAACTGTGCGGCTGACCGTTTCGCGCCAGGTATCCGAGGCCCTTGATGATCATTCGCGTGTCGGCCATCTTGATCCCGACGTCCGCCCAGTGCTTCTCGATCATGCCGAGCAGGTCGTCGCCCTGTTCGGGCGACATCTGGAACAGCAACTTCTGACATTCGGCGTGCACCCCGTAGTCGAAGTCGAGCGCGCACAGCCGCAGCCACGTGTAGAAGCTCGCGTTCGTTGGCCGCTCTCGCCGTGCTCGAAACTCCTCGAGGACCGAGATCACGATGCGCTCGTTCCCGCGATGTTCGTTGATCTGCGTGAACCACTCGTTCATCTCGGCCTGCAGCGACGCGTCCGCGATCGCGCTGTCGAGGTGCAACCGCATCATGCAGGTCCACGGCGCGAATTCGGTCCGTCGATCGAGGGTCTTCTCGAGCTCCAGTCGGACCAGCTTCGACAGGGTGTTGGCGCGAATCCCGTCCGCGAGCGTCGCGCAGGCCGCCTCGGTCGCTTCGCGCGGGCCGAACCGCATCACGGCCTTGATCTCGTCGTCGGTCCACGTCCGCGACTGCAGGGCCGCGGCGTCGAGGCGACCGACCTTCTTGGCTAGCGCTCGCTGGTCGGCGATATCGTCATAGATGTCCCGAGGGACGTCCTTCGGCACGTCGACGGCGACCTTCTTGTTGTGGGCGTTCGCGGCGCGCACCATCCCGATCCCGGCGACGAAGAGCAGGAACAGAATCGCGAGCATCGCGAGGTTGACGTCGGAGCGGTCATCAACGCCCTCCGGTGGTGGCACATGCAGCTTTGCCATGAGCCTCAGCTGGCAGAAGGAGTACTGAGCCTAGTTCGTCACCCGGCCGTCGGCAAGCCCGCGTCCGCGTCGCGTCGTCGGTCTACCACCACCGCCGGCGCTCGGTGACTACCGCGGAGATACACAAGGTGTTACGGTCCCCAGAAGCGTCGCATAGGAGAGAGGATGGCGGTCAAAGTCGCCACAGGTGAGCTGCTGCTCGATTCGTTGCTCGAGAACCCGAACGTCAAGGCGGCGGTGCTCGTCGACACGCGCGGGTACATCATCGAGAAACGCGGTTCGGCGCTGTCGTTGAAGGGACTGGGCGCCGAAGAAGCCGGAGCACCGATCGCCGACGGTGCGAAAAAGGGCCCGTCCGAGAACTTGTATCTCGTCGAAGCCGGCCAAGATTTTCTGATCGTGGTCTTCGACGATCGGCTCAACTTCGAGCGCCTCAAATCGGCCGTCGACGAGACGTTGGCGGAGTTCGGCATGGCTCCCGCTGTCGACGACGAGTAGCCGCGCTCGCCAGCGGGTGATTTGTACTCGTGGGCTCGCTGGCGCTACACTGGGTGTGCGTCTTACGTAACGGTACGCAACGGCTGCACCTCACGACGAGCGGTGAATGGCGGAACATGACGAGCTCGCCCTAGAGCTCCTCGGTGAGATCGAGGACTGCGAGGACGACGATCGCTACCGCAATCTGCGCGACCAACTGTATGGGTTGGGCGCCGCGATCGTGGAGATCCTGCGTGCCGAGCTGGAGAGCAAGCAGCACCGTCGTCGGATGGCTGCGGCGACGAACCTCGGGCGGCTGCGCGACGCGAAGTCGGTGCCACTGCTCGTGGGTCTGCTGAACGACCCCCAACCCGGGGTCCGCGAGATGGCGCTGTTCGCGCTCGGCATCCTCGGCGACGTCGCTGCCGTCGAACCGATCCTGGCGGCGTTGGGGGACTACGACGCCGACGTGCGCTATCGCGCGGTCGTGGCCCTTGGTGATCTCGGGTACGCCCACCTGGAAGACGTGCTCATTCGCGCGATGGGCGACGAAGCGTACGGGGTTCGGGAGCAGGCCCTGTCGCAGCTGCGGACCGTCGGTACGCCGCGCGCGATGCCGTCGATCCTGCGCGCGTTGCTCGAACGCGAGCCCGACATGCAGCAGATGGCCGAAGAGTGCCTCGACCGTCTGATCCCGAAGATGACGCGCGAGCACTACAAGCGACTTCAGGAACAGCTCTCGCCGCGCGAGCGACGTCTGGTTCTGAACTATCTCGAGGCGCGCAACCTGCAGGAAGTCTACGGCACGCTGTGGCAGCGGTTGCAGGTCGTGAGCAAGACCGCGCCGCAGCAGCGCGGGCTCGACAAGTACGGACGGCTGCTCAATCTGCCCGAAGAGCAGGAGTTTCTCAGCCGCGCCCACGGCCGCGACGACGTGGTTGAGCAGTTGTTGAGCCACTTCGCGTTGCCCGAGGGCAAGCGATCGATCCTTCTCGTCGGCGAGGCAGGCACCGGCAAGACCGCCATCATTCAAGAGTTCGCGCAACGCCTGTCCGCCGGTGACTCCACCTGGCAGATTCTGGAGACGAACACCTCGGAATTGATCAGCGGCACCCGCTATCTGGGAGATTGGGAGACGAAGCTCAAGGAGATGACCGAGGCGATCCTCAAGTTCGATAAGGTGCTGCTGTATCTCACCAATCCGAACGATTTGCTCGGCGCAGGTGCGCACTCGAAGTCGGACGAGAACTTCGCCGACTTTTTCAAGCCGTACCTGCACCGCGGGCAGTTGCGCATGATCGCCGAGTGCACCGAAGAAGGTCTCAAGAACGGATTGAGTCGTGACCCGGGGTTTCTGCGGCTGTTTCGGCAGGTGAAGGTCGCCGAGATGACCGACGCGGAGTCGCTCAGCGTTCTGCAGGCGCGTCTCGAGGGGATCAAGGTCAGCAAGCGCAAGGTCACCGCCGAGCCCGGGTGTCTGGATCAAGTGGTGAACTTCGCGCGCAGCTTCTATACGCGCGCCGCGGGGCCTGGCCGCGCCTGCGACCTCATGGACGCTCTCGTGGATTACGCCGCCCGTACCGAGGAGGGCGACGCCAGCAAGCCGCTGCACCTGACCAGTCAGATGATCCCCCCCTGCCTGTCCGAGGCGACCGGGATCAGCCTCGATCTGCTCGACGACAGCGTACCGCTGGATCTCGAAGCGACGCGCACCTGGTTTACCGAGCGACTCATCGACCAGGAGCATGCCATCGACGCCGTCGTGGACCGGCTCGCGTTGGTGAAGGCGGGCCTCGGGAACATGGACAAGCCGCTGGGCGTCTACTTCCTCGTCGGTCCCACGGGCGTCGGCAAGACGTACTTCACCAAGCTCGTCGCGGAGCGGTTGTTCGGCAATCGCGACCGCATGCTGCGCTTTGACCTGTCCGAGTATCAAGGTCGGTTCGCGGTCGAAAAGCTCATCGGCTCGCCTCACGACAAGGACCGTGAGGGATTGCTCACGGAGGCCGTGCGCAACCAACCCTACGCGGTGCTCCTGTTCGACGAGTTCGAAAAGGCGGACCACGAGATCTTCAGCCTCTTCCTGCAGATCTTGGACGAGGGTCGGTTGACCGACGCCAATGGACGCACGACCGACTTCCGACAGACGCTGGTGTTTCTGACCTCGAACCTCGGCGCATCGCGCGCCAGCGTGTCCCCGCTGGGCTTCGAGTCGGACAACGACGGCGGCGTGTTCACCGGCCACATCAACCGCAAGCTCGACGAGTTCTTCGCCCCCGAGTTTCTCAATCGGCTCGACGAGGTCCTCGTGTTCGCGCCGCTGACGGCCGGTGCCATGCATCGGCTCGTAGATCTGGAGGTCAAGATGGCCTTCGACCGGCGCGGCTTTCGACGGCGTGGCATCCTCGTCGAGGCCGACCACGCCGCCCGCGAGTGGTTGACGCGCCACGGATTCAGCCAGCGCTTTGGCGCGCGCGAGCTCAAGCGCACGATCGAAAAGCAGGTGCTGACCCCGATCTCACGCCTCCTGGTGAGCGAGGCGGGGCCCCACGATGGGCGACGCATTGCCGTGACCGCCGACGACGCCGGGATCGCTGTCGCGTTCGCAACCCAGCCCCGCACGAGCGTCCCGCGGGAACCCAAGTCGCCCAAACGCGCCGACTGATTAGGCGCGCTCCGCTCGCTTGACGAGCTTCACGAACTCCTTCCGATCCGACTTTCCCTTCGTCGCCCCCTCGGCGATCTCGAGAATCCATGCGTACGTCAGCTTCTTGGCGTACGGCGAGTCTCGCAGTTTCTCGGCGAACGCCGCAACGGCCGCCGCGAACTGGAAGTCCGCCGACGACTTGCTGATCGATGTGCGGAGCTCGTCTCGATCGAAGCCGAAGCGCTGCTCGCGGGCCGTGTCGGAGCCCCGCGGCTCCTTGTGGCGGACCCGGACCGTCGCGATGCGCTCCGGCAACTCGTCCTTGAGCTCGACCTCGTACAGGGCGGTTACGGTGTGGCCGGCCCCAATCTCGCCCGCGTCGACCTTGTCGTTGCGAAAGTCCTTGTCGGCGATGTCTCGGTTTTCGTACCCGACCAGGCGATAGCGGCGCACCGCCTCCGGGTTGAACTCCACCTGGAGCTTCACGTCCTTGGCGATCACCTGCAGCGTTCCGTCGATCTGGTCCCCGAAGATCTTGAACGCCTCCTTTTCCGAGTCGACGTAGTAGTAGTTGCCGTTCCCCTTGTTCGCGAGTTGCTCCATCGTGCTGTCCTGGTAGTTGCCCATGCCGAAGCCGATCGTCGACAGGGTCACCCCCAGCTTCACCTGACTCGAGATCTGGTCCAGCATCTCTTTCCACCCCGTGCGCCCAACATTCGCGTCGCCGTCGGAGAGCACGATCACACGATTCTCGTGGTCGGCTTCGAGGTTCTTCGCCGCCAGCGTGTACGCGAGATCCAGGCCACTCGCCATCGCGGTGGAGCCGCCCGCGCTGAGTCGCTCGATCGCGTCGATGATCTGGCCTTTCGCGCGTGTCGGTTGGAGCAGAATTTCGGTGCGGCCCGCGTAGGTCGCCATCGCTACGGTGTCACCCTCCTTCAGATTGTCGGTGAGGATACGCAGCGACTTCTTCACGAGGCCAATCTTGTCGGGCCGCTGCATCGAGCCCGAGACGTCGACGAGGAACGTGAGATGCACGGGCTTTCGGTCGGCGCTCGCGATCGTTTGGCCCTGAACTCCCACCCGCAACAGGTGTGTCCGGCCATCCGTCGCGAACGGACTGGGCGCGGCTTCCATCGAGACACGAAATGCGTCGGCTTGGGGCTTCGGGTAGTCGTAGGAGAAGTAGTTCACGAACTCCTCGACTCGTACGCTCGCCGTCGGCGGCATCCCGCCGTCGTTGAGCTTGCGGCGCGCGATCGTGTAGCTGCCCGTATCGACGTCGATCGAGAACGTCGAGAAGCGATCCTCGGTCGGATCGGTGAAGCGGTTGGTGCCATGGTGGGTGTAGGACTCTCGCGCCACCGGTTCGGGGCGCTCGATACGCGGTTGCGCGGGGCCTCGCCAACCGATCGAGTGCTGGGTGTGCGACAGAAGTCCGGAGACGCCTCGCCCGTATCCCTCGCCGCTGCCGCTGCGGCTTCGACGTTTGGACTTGCCGCCGCCGCCCCTCCCGCCACCAGTGTCGATCTTGCCGAGTCCCACCACTCCCGCAGCACCGCCGCCGCCGACACCGGCTCCGTGCAGGCCCACGCCCAGGCCAGCCAGTGCGGCCGAGCCGGCCTTGTCGGTGTCCAGTGCGTCCTGCAGATTCCCCGCGCTATCTCCCTTCACTTCCAGGCGCGTCTCAGCGAGGTCGTCGGCCGTCGGCCCGGATTCGCCCACCGCATCCCCGGATGCGACCACGACCTCGGGAACTTCGGCGGGGCTCGGTGCGACCGATGCCTCCTCCGCGGAGTCCATCTCTGCGACCCGGATGTTGGAAACGACGGCCTCGGGTGATGGCTTCGCTTGGTCGCACGCACCCAATGCGGTGCTCACGACGACGAGTGACAGGATGTGACGCTTCATCTTTCTCTCCGGCTGCGGGTTGGTTGACGTCTGATGGACAACGCCGTCGCCCGAAGGTTCCACCTCGCGATGCGGCACCAAGGAGAACGCGCTACGATGCGGTGATGAGCGAAGAGTCCGTCGTAGGCGCGTTTCGCCTGCTGCAGCAGGTGGGGCGCGGCGGCATGGGTGTGGTGTGGAGAGCGGAGCACGTTCATCACCACGCTGCGGCCGCGGTGAAGTTCGTGACCGGCAAGCGGGCCGATGACGCTCGCTATCGTGCGCAATTTCGAAACGAGGTCGAAACCATGGCCGCGTTGCACCATCGCAGCGTTGCGATGGTCTTCGACTACGGCGAAGCCGCGGGGCGCTCCGCGCCGGCCGGGGTTGGACCCGACGCACCCTATCTGGCGATGGAGTGGGCGTCCGGTGGGACGTTGGCCGACCTCGTGCCCATCGCCACCTGGCACGAGGTTCGCGACATCGTGGTCGAGATCCTCAGCGGATTGGCCCACGCACACGCTCGAGATGTGATCCACCGCGATCTCAAGCCCCAGAACGTCCTCGTCATGGAGGACCGGCGCTTGAAACTCGCCGATTTCGGCCTCGCCTACCGCAGTGCGCCCCGCGCGCGCGGAAGCGATCCGGCGCTTGCCAGCGGAGGTTCGCCGCGCTGGATGGCTCCCGAGCAGATTCGAGGCGCCCTACGCGAGCAGGGCCCGTGGACCGATCTGTACGGCGTGGGCTGTCTGGTGTTCTGGCTGCTGACCTATCGACCACCCTACCATGCCGGCTCGGTCGACGACATTTTGAGCGGCCATCTGCGTGATCCGATTCCGCGCTTGAAGAGCCGCATCGCTGTGCCCCACGACATCGAGTCATGGCTGAGACGCTTGCTCGCCAAAGACCCCAGCGACCGCTACCGAGTCGCGGCCGATGCGGCCCACGATCTGCTCTCGTTCTCCGAGAAGATCTGGGTGGATTCCGACGAGCCGACCGGCCCGGTGAACGACGTCGACACGTCGCCGGAAGATGTCTTGGAAGCCGCGCTGTTCGAGGTTGAACCCGTCGGTCTCGATGAGCCGTCCTCCTACGCACTCTTCGAGACCTCTGCGATGCCGATGCGCCTCGAACCCCGGCCCCGGCCCCCGCGGGAGTGGGCTCAACCGGAGGCCCCGTCCCTGCCGATGTCCCTCGTGGGCGCCGGGCTCGGGCTCTGGGGACTGCGCCCGATCCCGATGGTCGACCGACAGGCCGAACGAGACACGCTGTGGTTGGCGCTTCGAGACGTCCATCGAACGCGAGAGCCAGGGCTCGTGGTCCTGCGAGGGGCGGCCGGCACCGGCAAGACGCGGCTGTCGCGGTGGCTCGTCGAGCGGGCCCTCGAGCTCGGGGCCGCACACGCCATGATCGCGCGCCATGAGCGACTCGGCGCGGCACACGATGGCCTCTCGGGAGCCGTCGCGAGGTGGTTCCGCGCACACGGCCTCGATGCGAGCGCCACGCAGGCCCGAATCCGCGCCGAGTTCGAGGCCCTTCAGCATGTCGACCACCACGTGGACGTGCACGCGTTGAGCGAGCTGATCGAAACCGCCACCCACGGCCAGATCACGGCGACGTCGGACGCCCGGGAACGTTGGATGGACGCCTGGCTGCGATATCTCGAGCCTGCGACCCGCGATCGCCCGTTGGTCATGGTCCTCGACGATGTCCAGTGGGGCGCCGAATCCCTCGCCTTCGTCGCGCAGGTGCTCGAGCGACCCCAGACCCTGCCGATCCTGTTCGTGTTGACGGCGCGCGAGGAAGCGCTCAGCGAGCGACCCGTCGAGCGGGCCCGACTCGCGGCGCTGCTCGAGGCTTCGGCCGCGCGCGATGTGCGGCTTGAGCCATTGACGGACGCCGATCAACTCGACCTCGTGACTCGGCTCCTCCACCTCTCGCCCCCACTCGCTGCTGAAGTCGCGGCGCGCAGCCAGGGGAACGCGCTCTTTGCGGTGCAACTCACCGACGACTGGATCCAGCGCGGCCTCCTCGAGGTCGGCGACGATGGCTTCGTCCTCGCCGCCGGCGCATCGGCCGACCTTCCGGACGAGCTGAGGGTCATCTGGACGAGCCGCCTGCAGCGATTCTTGGGGTTCTGTGAGGAACCAGACGCCGCGCGGTTCAGCATCGAAATCGGTGCAGCGCTCGGCCAGTCTCCGTCCAATGCCGCCTGGCGCGATGTGTGTCACCGCGCCGGATTGCCCGCGAGGCCCGCGTTGATCGATGCGCTCGCTCGTGACGGTCTCATCCAGAGACAGGAGGGCGGCTGGAGTTTCTGTCACGCGATGTTTCGCGAGGCGATCGAGGCGACGGCCCGTGCGGAGGGGCGTAGCGACGAATGGCACTCCTACTGCGCCGATCAGCTCGAGGCGACGTCTGGACTGCGACCCGAAGTCGCTGAGCGTCACGCTGGTCACCTCGTCGCGGCGTTGCGCTTCGAGCACGCCCTGCCGCGGATTCTTGTCGCCGCTGAGGTCCATGCCCGCGTCGGCGAGTTCGATCGCATGCGCGCAATGTTCGCCTGGTACGATGCCGCATTGGACCTCGTGGATGGCGACACGACCGCCGCGCGGATCCGCGGCGATTTGCACCGCGTCAGAAACTCCCTCTTCGCTGCCAACGTGGAGGAGATGGAGCTTGTCCTCGCCGCGGCCGAAGCCGAGATTTCGCGCGTCAACGACCCCGGCCTGCGGGCCGAAGCGCTGTTCGTTCGCGCGCGACTCATTCGCCATCGCGGCGATTTCGAGGCCGCCGTCGAGCCCGCCGAGGCGGCGCTGCGGCTCTTGGAAGGCACCTCCGATCGTGAGTTGCTCGCCCTCGTGCAGCGCTCGCTCGGCGAGCTCTATCGCGGCCTCGGCCGGCTCGACGAAGCGCGGGCGCGGTACGGCGCCGCACGCACGCTGTTCGAGGAGCTCGGTGACGAGTTCCAGTTGGGCTGGTGCGAGTTCGGCCTCGCCACCGCAGCGAAGCAATCCGGCGATGAGCCCGCCTACGTGCGGCATCTCGAGTCCGCGACGTCATCGTTCGAACACTCGCGGAGCTACGGAGCGCTGGGTTGCGCCTACAACGAGAAGGGCGAATGGCTGCGCGCCCAGCGCCGATTCGAAGACGCCTTGGCCGTCTATGCCGAGGCCTTGCAGATCTTGCCCGGCAAGCACTCTGAAGTCGGGGTCGCGCAGTTCAACCTCGGCCTCGTGCACATCGCCACAGAATCGTGGGATCCCGCACGCCAGTGGCTCGATCGGGCCCGGAGCTCGTTTGAGGGGCAGGGGCGCGTCGGCGCACTCGTGTACGTCGATCTCGCGGATCTCGTCTGCGCGGCCGGCCAACGACGCTGGGCGCAGGTCGAGCAGCTCATCCGTCGGGTCTCACCGATGGCCGCCGAGCGTCGAATGTCGAATCAGGACGTCGCAGCCCTGTTGATGCAGGCGGGCGATCTCTGCCGCCGCGCCGGCGAGTTTCGCCGCGCAAACGAGTTCTGGGAGTTCGCGCGTGTCCACTGGGACCGATTGGGACGCCAGAACGAACTGACGCTCGTCGAGGAGCGACTTCTATCGATGAAGACGTGACGCCGAGATGCGGACGAGCAGTCCGACCTCGTGCTCCATCGTCAGCGACCACCCGTGCAGGTCAACGACGCGTCGCACGATCGCGAGGCCGAATCCCTGACCACCCACGTTGCGCGTCCGGGCGTGGTCGTCGCGAACGCCCCGCTGCATCACCGCATCGCGCATCGACGGCGCGATCCCCGGACCGTCGTCCGCCACGGTGAGCTCGAAACCCTGTTCCTGCGGTTCCAGCACGATGCTGACGTGCCCGCCCGCTGCGTTGTACTGCACCGCGTTCTGCACCAGATTCGACAGCGCTTGCTCGACCAGCGTCGGCTCGCCCTGCACCACCAACCCGTTCTCCGGGACCGCATAGTTCAGTTCTACCCCGCGCTGCTCCGCGATCGGTGAGTGACGCTGCACCACGCGCTCCACGAGCTCCGCCAGATCGACCGAATGCTCGAGCTGCGTTCCGGCCGTGCGATCCAGCTTCGCCGAGGTTCGCATGTTCGCGATGAGTCCCGCGATGTAGTGCGACTCTTCCAGCGCCACGCGAGCGTCGTCGGACGGCTGCGTGTCGATCAGTTTCCGCAGTCGGTGCTGCAAGACCGTCAACGGGATCGCCAGGTCGTGCGTGGTGTTCGCGATGTACTCCTCCAGCGCATTTTCCCGCTGCCGGACCGCCGCGAGCGTCTCCTGGAACGCGTCGGCGAGGGCGTTGATCTCGTCGGCACCGCTGAGCGTCAGGTCAAAGTCCTCGTCCCTCGCGCGGCGCACGGCGTCCTCGAGGCGTCGAATCCGTCGCACGATCGGCAGCGCCACCAGCCCGCCAAGCAGAGCAAGCACGAAGGCCAGTCCGATCGTTTGGAGCGCCGCGCTGCGAATCGCGACCCGCGGCACTTCGTCGTGGCGCCACCGGATGACCGCGATCGCGCACTCTCCCCGCTCCGCGAGGCGCACCGCGGTGACCCCGAGCGTCGCATCGCCCGGGAACTTCCAGCGGTGCACGGGTTCGTCGGCGTCCAACACGCCACTGAGTTCCGGTGGAAACGCAGGAGCACTTCCGTGCGGTACGAGCTCGTCGGAGTACAAGTCGGGCCGCAGCCCCGGGCCTCCACCAGCGCGCCCGCGTCGTCGCGGCTGTTCACCGCGTCGACCCATCGTCATGCACGAGCCGTCGTCGAAGCGCTGGAGGCGGGCCGCGAAACGGTCCACACGCCGCTCCGTCATCTCGCGGTGTTCGACCGCGATGCGCCACGCGCTGAAGCCGATCGAGATCGGAACGATCGCTGCAGCCAGAAGGAATGCGACCTTCGCACGTAAGCCCACGTCAGGGCCCCGGATCAGCGAGTTTGTAGCCGATGCCCCACACCGTTTGCACCAGATCCGACGACTCCCCAAGCTTCTTGCGGATCCGCGAGACGTGAACGTCGAGCGTGCGTTCGGTGCCCTCCCGCTCCTCGTCGAGGCAGCGTTCGACGAGCTGCCGGCGCGACACCGCCGCGCCGGGTCGCTGCGCCAGCGTCGCGACGATGTCGAACTCCACGCGGGTCAGATCGACCGGCTGCCCGTGGGTCGTGATCGTCCGCGCATCGAAGTCGATCGTGAGCGGGCCGATCGTCCGGTCCGCGTCTCTTTCGATCGTGGGCCGACGCAGGCGGGCGCCGATCCGAGCGACGAGTTCCTCCGGCCAGAACGGCTTCGTCAGGTAGTCGTCACCGCCCAGCTTGAACCCCCGCACCTTGTCGTGCGTGTCCGCCCGCGCCGTCAGGATGATCACCGGCACGTCGCTGGTCTCCCGGTACTTCTTGAGCACGTCGAACCCGTGACTATTCGGCAGCATAAGGTCGAGCACCACCAGATGAAACGCACCGGGATCCTCGCGGATCGCCAGTGCGCCATCGGTCAGCCAGGTCACGTCGAAGTCCTCACCGACCAGCGTGTCTCGGATCTCGGCGCCCAGACGCGGGTCGTCTTCGACGAGAAGGATCCGCGGATTAGAAGGCACCGCGGCCCTTGCGGTCGCGGCGGCCGTCTTCGAAGCGCTCGCGCATCTGCGCAAACTTCGTCTGCTGGTCCTTCGTCAGGACCTTGTTGATGTCGTCGGCCGCCGCAACGATCAGCTTCTTTCCCTTGGCGCGCGCAGCCTTGTCGTCGCCGGGCTTGTCGCGATTCGCCTTCATCTTGGCGTGCGTTCGCTCGAGGATCTGTTCAACCTTCGCGCGCTGCGCGTCGCTCAACTCGAGCTTCTCATCGAGTCGATCGACCATCTTGCCTTTGAAGCGCTTGGCATGTTCGTCCCGCTGGGCGCGCTGCTTTGCCTTCTGCTCATCGCTCAGCAGGTCCGAAATGTCCTGCCGTGCTTGTTTGAGCACGACGTGGGCCTCGGTCTTGGCGGCGGACTTGTCGTCCACGGCCTTGTTCTTCTCGTAGATCTCGAGCAGCTGTGTCTGGGCGTCCGCCATGACCTGTCGAGCCCGGAGCTGCTGATCCTTGGTCAGCTCGAGATTCTTCGTCATCCGCGTGAGGCGCTCGTCGAGCTTGTTCTCCAGGAACTCCAGCCGCTCCTGCTCGCTCATTCCGTCGAGCTTCTTGAACATCCCCGGCCCGCCGAACTGCCCGCCATGGCCCCCGCCACCGGCGAGCGCGATGCCGCCGAAGCCTACAACGATGCCGCCGGCCAAGATGAGGGTGAGAGCAAATTTCTTGATGTGTCGTTTCACGGAGTAACCTCGCGTCGAGTGAACTGCTGATTCGTGGTTCGACCGTCGTCGTCATATGACACGGTCGTCTGTCTCACTCGGACAATACGGCCCTCTTCTTAAGCGAGTCTGAAGAGCGCGAGGTTTTCGGCCGCGCTACCCTTTCGGGCTGCATACCTTGCGATTCTCGCTGCCGCCGCCGGTCGAGCTGCAGCCGAAATCGCTGGACAGGTACTCCCCGCAATAGTCCTCGGGCTCGCCCTCGCAGGACAGGAAACACATGCGCTGCCCGGTGCTCTCAAAGGGAGCGCACACCTGCGGGGCCGCATCGTCGTCACACTCGCCGTCCGCGCCGCAGCAATCAGCGTCCACCGCACACAGGTGGGTGCAGTACCCGTCCGAGACGCGGTCCAGGCAGATCACAGCCCCGCTCAACGTCGCCGGATCGAGGTCCTTGTAGCAGTCGTCCACGACCCCACAGCTGTTGCCCGTTTCAGAGCCGATGTTGTTGTTGCCGTTACAGCCGATAACGGTCAGGGCGAAGCAGCAGAGGCAAGCGTGTGAGATTCTCATTCAGCTCCAGAGTGGTAGTTCGGCAAGGTGCTCGTCCAACGGGGTGCCACGGTTTCCGACGATCTCTTGTCCGTCGGTGCTCATGACGAAGTTCGCGACGTCTCCGTACGCGCGCTCCGTGTTGTCCGGGCGGAACGGGGTGCGTCGCCCGTCCACCTCGATTTCGATGATGTCGGCCGGCGCCGGTCGCAGATCGACGAGCGCACCCTTGCGTTCGGCGCTCAGCAGCTGCTCCTCGTTGCCGATCGGGTCCGCGACCGTTTTCGCCTTGAGCGTCCACACCAGCAGCGACGTGGGCTCGTGATCGGGATGCTCTTGCACGAGCAGGTCCTCGTGGCCGTAGAACTCCTTGCCGATGTCATTCTGGTTCACCGGCCCCGCCATCAGGCAGACGCCCGCGAGCAAGTCGCAGTCCGGCGGAATCTCCACCACGCCCATGATCTCGGCGTATAAGGCACTTCGCGCCATCGCCGCGCCAAACGCGCGCAGCGCCAGCTCCCAGTCCACGCCCGTCTCGGACACCCAGTTCGCGTCGAGCCCACCGATGTAGATCCGCTGACCGGCCAGCGCGAACGCCTTCTTGCCCCGCGCAGCGTTGCGACTCAGCGCCTTGCCCGTCGGGAGGTCCGCCCACAGCGGGATGTTCGTGATGACCGAATCGCTCACCGCGTCGAGCCCCTGCCGGACCTCACGCAGGCGCTGCTTGCCATTGGGCGTCAGAACATCGACCCGCTCCAGCAGGCACAGCTCCTTGGAGCGCTCCCGCTCGCAGCGCGTCCAATGCACGAACGCATTGTAGCCCGCCCGGCCGCACTGCACGGTCAGTTCGTCGGGCACGTCCATCGTCTGGCGCTGTTGGTACTCCGCCGGTGCCTGGGGCTCGGCGTTGACCCCCGGCTGGATGCGCTCCGTACGAAACGCGGTCAGATTGGCCCCGAACTTTCGCCACGCGCCCGGCGTGACGTCGCGCATTTGCTCCTCCGCCGCGACCTCCCCCACCTGCGCAACCAGCGCGATACGCCAACCATTCGTCTTTTGAGCGGCCGTCAGGCCGACGAGCTGCTCCAGTTCCCGAATGGCATCGGCGTTCTCCTCGCCCGGGTCCCCGCAGAACGGCCCCATGAACACCTGCGCCATTCGACGGCCATGCGAGGCGATGAGCGCGGCGCGCTCCATCGCGTCAGCGAGGATCCCGAGGTGCAAGTGCGGCAGGTAGCCGACCGTCGGGATGTCGTTGGTGTGCCGGACGCGTTTGTCGAACGCCCGCTTCGGGACCGACACGAGGCTCGACACCGGCTTGTGGCCGATGAACGTCAACAGTGCCGTGAACGCCGTTCGATAGGGCTGCCGAAGGACGACGTGGGTATGCGTGGCATTGTCGAGAATGTCGGCCTCGAGGCCGTGCATCGCGCTGAGAATCTCGGCGACGCGCACGCTCGTCTGCGGACCGACGATCACCTCGCGATGCCCCCGAAAGTTCGTCGACTGCCGCGCACTCAGGATCCCGATCGAGCACTCTTCGAAGATCTCGCGCTCCCGCACCGGCTCGGTGCGCGGAACGAAACGCGTCGGACGGGCGAGCGAGAGCAGTGGCAGGATCGAGATCGCTTCCGCAGCGCTTAGTGAAACGCGCGTGCGGTACCCGATCGGCGAGGCCGAATCGAGGCTGCGCGGCAGGTGATAGCGCGTCTTCTTCTCGCCCTCTTCAGCGAACGTCGCGTTTCGCCGAACGCGCTGCTCCGCAGGTGGTGGAACGATCTGGACGAGCTCGAGAGCTTTCTGCTCCGTCATATGTGGACGCTTCAGGCTGGGGGCGAAACTTTCTTGAGGCGCACCGTGCGAACGATGTGGTCGCGGAACTCCTCTTGAGGCGCGCCGAGGGCCGTCGCGACTTCCTTGACGTAGTCTCCCTCTTGGAAGTCGTACGTGAAGTCGGCGTCGATCACGGTCGCGACCAGTCCGAGCACGGCGCGGCGTTCTTCCGGATCGTCGATCGCGAGTTGGGCCACGGCCTCTTCCACGTTGACGTCGCCGGCGGTGAACGCCCTCATGTAGGCCGTGATCTCCTCGGGAACGAATCCCGGATTGACGAGGTTCCGCAGGATGCGATCGATGGCATCGGTCTCGAGGCCATGCAGTTCGTTGTCTGCCCATGCGGCGCCCAGTAGCAGGTGCGCGAGGGCCTTGAGCTGATTCTCGTTCAGTTCGAGCGTCTTGTCTGACATGTTCTCAACTGGGTGCGGGTACCTGTCCGGTTTAGATCCACCGTCGGCCGCACGCAAGCACGAAGCGTGCAAAATGTCTCCGCCGCGCCCCGGTACGCCCCGGCTACGGAAGTTTCGTGTCCTTTCCGGCCTCGTTTAGCTTCGCGTTGCTCTCTTCAGTCAGCGGTTCCGCTTCCAGACCACCCGTCACCACCATGCGTGGAATCCCCGCGATGCTGTCCATCGTCAGCGGGGTCCGCGACACGATGAAGCTCCCCAGGCCCCCGTAGACGGCGAAGACCAGCAGTGTCACGGCGGCGCTCTTCAACGCCTCGCCGCTCGTGACGAACACCAGCATGCCGAAGATGGCGGCGGAGGTGATCATGAAACCGACCACGCCGGCATCGCGGAAGAAGTAGGCGACCGCGCTGAAGATGGCGACCGAGATCGCCGAGCCGATGAACGAGTTGTGCTCGACATCGACCTGTAGCATTCGAAACGCGAGCAGCACGGCGATCGTGTTGACGATTCCGCTCGCCACGTAAAACGTGACCGGCGTCCACGTGATCGCCGACGAGGCGAGAAAGGGGTCCATCAGCATACTCCGGGGTGCGGCGTGCGTTTCATGCGTTGCTCTCGACGTCGGCATCTTCGACCGGATCCCGACGCGTTCCCGGCTTCGGATTGATCGAAGGTTCCGGCTCCCCGTCGGGCGGCGTGATGTCGATCACTCCTTCGCCCTTCAGAGCTGAGGCGGGGTCGGGGCCCGCCATCCCCTTCTTGAACTCGTTTTTGGCGCGGCTCAGGTGCGAACCGATCTTTCCCACGCGGCCCACGCCAAAGACGATCACCACGATCACCAGGATGATCACTATTTCGGGGAGGCTGCTCATCGCGCGTGTCGGCTCTCAGTGGAACACCATCACGATGATGTCATAGATCGCGTG
>JBFIHF010000070.1:0-21549 GCA_041601915.1 Bradymonadaceae bacterium | reverse complement strand
GCCCATCGTCTCGCCGACGGAGTCGGCGATGGATTGGATGGAGTAGCGGGCGAGGATGCGGAGCGTCGACTCGCGGACTTCGGACCAGACGGGCTGGAACGCTTGCTGGCGTGTCGTGCGGTCTTCGACGCCGCTGCGGTCCTCGTAAGGAAGCGGGGCGACGGGGCCGTCGAGGTGGCGGATGACGTCGAGCAGCGTGATCTCGCTGGCGGGACGTGCGAGCAGGTATCCGCCGTTCGCGCCGCGCTTGCTGCGGACGAATCCGCCGCGTTTGAGGTCGGCCATGATGCCTTCCAGAAACTTCGACGGCAGAGACTCGGTCTCGGCGATGATTTGGATGCTCAGCGGCTGATCGGTGCGCATCCCCGCCATGGTGACGAGCGCCCGGAGGCCGTACATCGTGCGCGCGCTAATATCCACGGGTCACTCGCCTCAGAGCTGACAGTCGTCGCCGACCCCATCGCCGTCCTGGTCGGTCTGCAACGGATTGTACAAGGTCGGGCAGTTGTCGCACGAGTCGAGAAACCCGTCCGCGTCGAGGTCGGAGTTGCCGACGCATTCGCACGCGTCTCCGATCCCGTTGCCGTTGGAGTCGAGCTGATCGGTGTTGGACGCGTCCGGACAGTTGTCGCAGGAGTCGCCGATCTGATCGCCGTCCCGATCGCCCTGGCTCTCGTTCACGACGCGGCCGCAGTTGTCGCAGAGGTCGCCTCGACCGTCACCGTCAGTGTCGGCCTGGTCCGCATTGGGGACCGAGGGGCAGTTGTCGCACTGGTTGCCGATTCCGTCGGCATCGGAGTCGGCCTGGTCGGTGCTCGGCGCGGTCACGCAGACATCGCATGCATCGCCGTAGGCATCCTGGTCCGCGTTCGACTGCGCGGGGTTCTCCTTCGCGGGACAGTTGTCGCACGCGTCGCCGACTCCGTCCTTGTCGGTGTCCGTCTGCCCAGGGTTGGCGACCTCGAGGCAGTTATCGCAGTCATCGCCGACGCCATCGGCATCACCGTCGCGCTGCGAGGGGTTTGAAAGGTCTGGGCAGTTGTCGCTCTCGTTCGCCGCGCCATCGCCATCGCGATCGTCGTCGCACGCGTCGCCGCGCGTGTCGCCATCGGAATCGGTCTGCAGCGGGTTGGCCGCAAACTCACAGTTGTCGCAGATGTCACCGACGCCATCGCGTTCGATGTCTTCCTGCTCGGGGTTCGACTGAATGGGACAGTTGTCGCAGGCGTCGCCGGGGCCATCGTCGTCGATGTCGCTCTGATCGGCGTTGGGGATCTCCTCGCAGTTGTCGCAGATGTCGCCGACCCCGTCGGCGTCCGCGTCTTCCTGGCCGGGGTCCGAGACCTCCGGACAGACGTCGCACGGGTCGCCGGGGCCATCGCCGTCGCCATCCTCCTGCTCGGGGTTCGGATGCGACGGACAGTTGTCGTCGTCGTTCTCGATGCCATCGTTGTCGATGTCGGGATCGCAGGCGTCGCCCAGGCCGTCGAGGTCCACATCGGACTGGTCGTTGGGCAGGTTCGGACAGTTGTCGCACGCGTCACCGGCCCCATCTCCGTCTTCGTCGGCCTGCGCGGCGTTGGCATCCCGGCGACAGTTGTCGCAGGCGTCGCCGATGCCATCGCCGTCGGTGTCGGACTGGCTCTCGTTGGGCACGATGGCGCAATTGTCGCGGGCGTCCGCGATGCCGTCTTGATCAACGTCGGCCCCGGTGCATCCGAACGCGACCAACGCCAGCAGGACCAGCGGCCAACGGCGTCCAGAGGCAAAAAGCCGCCGGCGACGGCGGCTCATCAGGGTCAGACCGGCGAGTAACACGAGGATGAGCTCCAGCGGGGTGCGCGTATCGCGCGCGACCGAACACGAGCATTTGCGGTCCGCGGTCACCGTCGGCTGCGGGACGGCCGTCAGTCGCACCGTGACCGGGTAGACCTGCTCGTCCCGATCGAGAGACATCGCGATATCTCGCACGACCGGGGCGAGCCCTTCCGCGCTGGCGGTCAGCGTCCACGTGCCGACGCCCACTTCGAGTTCCGAGACGCCCTGTCCACCGGACAGCGAGACTTCGTCGGAGACACGACCGCGAGTGCTCACGGCCTCGAGGTCGACGCTCGATGCGCCGTCGGCGATCACCGTGATTCGTAGCGTGCCCGTTCGATCGACAAACAGTGTGTAGTCGCGGCGAACGTCCCCCGCGGTCAGGTCGACCTCGTCTTCGACCTCGAGCCAGCCGCCCGCGCTCACGCGGACCGACCAGATCGCTCGGTCGAGCCCCGAAATCGAAAAGCTGCCGTCGACGTCGGTGAGACCGCCGGACTGTTGCTCGCCGCTCGTGAGCGTGATGACGACATCACGCGCCGTCTTGGACCCTTGAAGCGTGACGTTGCCGTAGAAGCGAGCCGTCCGCGGAACCGGGACCGTCCCCTGGTCCGCGCCCGCATCGGCGGTGGGGCCCCCGACATCGGGCATCCCAAGATCGGGGCCGACATCGGGCATCCCAAGATCGGTGCCACCATCGGTCCCTGCGTCTGCGGGACCTACGTCGGGACCCGCATCCGCGCTAATCCCCACATCTCCAACGTCAGCGCCGGTATCCTGCGCGAACGCAGGGGCTGCGGCCACCATGAGCGTGAAGAACGCTGCGATTGTTCGTTTCACGCCTGCTCCTCTGCGCTGCGATTTCGACCGAACCAGCCGAACGCGACTACGATGGCCAATCCCACAAGAAACATCCCCCCGGCACCAACGACTCCGTCGGCGGATCCGGGCCACACATTCGTCACAATGCCATCCACGGTTGCTCGAAACGGCCAAATTCCACGTAAACAGCCGACCATCAGGCCGACTAGCACGCCCAACGTAGGAACCGGCCGCTCGCGAAGCAAATAGCTCAATACGCGGCTAAAGCCCAGCAGCCCAATCGCGCAGCCCGCGCAGAACACCACGACATACGCCCCCTGGTTCAGGGGCACCGCCCCGTGGGCCAACGTGGTGAGGAAGCCCTTCAGCGCGTTGAGGATGAAGAAGTAGTTCCCCAAGATCAGCAGGATGTAGGACCCGCTGATCCCCGGCAGGATCATGGCGCAGATCGCGATCATCCCCGAGATGAACACAAACCACATTTCGGGCCGTGGGACCTTGAGAGGAGTCCCCGCCGGCACCTCGACCTCGTCGTACGGCGCGCTGCGCGCCTTCATCGCGGCCTTGTCCGCCACGAGGTTCGTCTCCGCGGCGTGCAGCGCGCTCAGCTCGTCGAACTTCGCCGGATCGGCCTGCCGAACGGCGTCCCGCATTGGTGCGTTGTGGTCATCCCAGAAGACGTCGGCGCTCGCCAGAGCGGACGGCCCGAGCCGTGTCAGGTCCTTGAGCGTCTGGCCCTCGGAGCTCACCTCGAACCACTCGCGCGTCGACTCGTAGGTCGCGCCGGGGTTCGTGAGCACGAATCCCGCGCCGATCCCGACTACGACGCCGACCACGACCGTCGCGACGGACCGCGATCCGGCGAACTCGATCATGCGGAACGGCACCCAGACGCTGGCCACGATGAGCCCGAAGAAGAACGCCCGCGTCGGGACGGGGAAATTCTCCATCACGTAGGGAATGATCACGCTGCCGACCGCCAGTGCGCACGCGATGCCGGCACCCAGCGTCATGAGAAACGGGAGGTTGAGTTCGCGCAGTCGTTCGGCGAGCTCGGCCCGGTGCTCCGGGCTTCGCGTCTTCAGCCAGCGCGCCAACGCCGGCACGAATCGCAGATTCAGACCCTTGATCGAGTCAACGAGCTCCTTGTAGACGCCCAGAATCAGGGCGAGCGTGCCACCGCTGACGCCCGGGATCACATCTGCAATGCCCATGCAGATGCCTTTTAGAAACAGAAGTACGCGATTCATCCATTCATCCTGAAGGCCCCGATCACCGCACGGTTTCTAGGGGACGCAGACAGGCTCGTCAACGCGCATCGTGACAGGGTTGCGGGCCGGGCGCCGCTCAAGCACGATACCGGCGCACCCCGTCCCACAAGCCACGGACCTAGCATGTCTTCACCTCAGTCAGTTCATCTGCTCACGGAGTCGATGTTTGGGCTCGATGGCGGAGCGATGTTTGGCATCATCCCCAAGCCGTTGTGGAACCGCACGAACCCCGGGGACGATGGCAATCGCATCGACCTCGCCTGTCGTTGCCTGCTGGTCCAGTACGCCGACCGCAACGTGCTGGTCGACGTCGGAATTGGCACGAAGTGGTCCGACAAAGAGCGCGGCATCTACAAGATCGGTGCGCAGGACCCGGCGATGGCGACTGCGCTGGGCGGGTTCGGACTGACGCCCGGCGACATCGACGACGTCGTGTTGACCCATCTGCACTTCGACCACGCCGGCGGGGTTAGCCACGTCGACTCCGAAGGCGCGGTCCAGCCGACCTTTGCGAACGCCAAACACTGGGTCCAGCGCAAGAACTGGGGGTGGGCGAACTCGCCGTCCGCCCGCGACGGGGGGAGCTACCGCACGATCGATTTCGACTTCTTCGAGCGAGGGGAGACCGAACTCGAGCTCGTCGACGGACCCGCCGAGATTCTGCCCGGCATCGAAGTCTTCCCGATGAACGGGCACACATTCGGGATGCAGATCGTCAAGGTCACCACGCCCGACGGGGTCTGGGTGCACCTCGCAGACCTCGTCCCCACGAGCTCGCATCTGCGCGATCCCTACGTGATGGGCTACGATCTTCAGCCGTTGGTCACGGTCGAGGAGAAGCGCGCCGTCCTTTACGACGCCGCGCGCCACGACTGGTGGCTCGTGTTCGAGCACGACCCGACGATCGCGTCGGCCCAGATCGAGATGGACGAACGCGGCCGGCCGCGCTTGCGAGGATAGCGTGGACTCGGGGACGACGATCGACGGTCGATTTCGCCTCGACGCAGTTCTGGGAGAGGGCGCGTTCGGCATCGTCTGGAAGGCGTGGGACCTGCGCGATGAGCGAGTCGTGGCCGTCAAGTTCCTCAAGGCGACCGACGCCGAGATGCGCCATCGGTTTACGCGTGAAGCGGAGATCTTGAGCCGCCTCCGCCACCCCAACTGCGTCGCCATCCATTCGTCGGGCGTGGCCGACGCGGGTCCCTACCTCGTGATGGAACACCTCGCCGGCGTGGAGCTTGCCGAGCTTCGGGAGCCCCCCCTGGCGATCCCGTTCATCGAGGAGATCGCACGCCAACTGGCGGATGTGTTGGCGTACGCACACCGTCACGGGGTGATCCACCGTGATCTGAAACCCGAGAACATCTTGTTGGTCGCTGAAAATGGGCGGCAAGTCATCAAGGTCGTGGACTTCGGCATTGCGAAGATCAGCGCCCCGCAACTGCCGGACCTCACCAAGACCGGCGAAATGCTGGGCACGCCGTACTACATGAGTCCCGAGCAGGTTCGCGGTTCGCGACACGTCGGCCCGGCATCGGACCAGTACGCGCTCGGGGTGATCCTATACGAACTGATCGAGGGGCGACGTCCGTTCGATGGCGCGACCGCCCTCGGGATCGTGCTGGCCCATCTGACCGATGCGCCGCCACCCATCACCCGACCGGACTGTCCGGCGTACCTGGTCGGCATGGTGGGTCGGTTACTGCAGAAGTCGCCCACCGATCGGTACGTCGACATGACCGCCGTTCTCCGCCACCTCGAACGGCCCCACGAGGCACCCGTCGTCGCGGTGCCCGGCGTCGACAAGCCACGCGGGCGTTCATGGGGCGTCGCGCTCGTGGTCGCTTGCCTCGCGGTGGCATCGGCCCCGACACTGACCGCACTGCTTGATCGACCGCCAGTGGAGCAACCGATTTCGCATGAGCAGGTCGCCAACGCGCTCAAGGTGATCAACTCCGCTCCGGAGGCACAACCTGCCGCAACGCGCGACGCCTCGACCGGTGCCTCCGATCCGGCCGATGTCGCGGCGAGCGTCGACAGCGCGGTCCACGTCGATGGAGGGCATCGCTTCCCCGCCGGCGCCTGCGACGGCGAGCCCGTGGCATACGGACTGCGCGAGCGAACGCATCGCTTCGAGTTCGAGACCCGACGTCTCACGCGGTTCGTCCCGCCGAGCTATGACAGCAAAACCCCGCACCCCGTGATTCTGGTGCTGCGCGGCGGAAACGAAGACACGGGCTCGTTCCTGAGGTCGTCCGGTCTACCCGAGGTCGCCCGTGCGCATGGGGTCGTGCTCATCGCACCCGAAACGATGGACGACTACAACTACAACGACGGGATCGTCGAGAAGTCGCTCGACCTGCTGGACCGCGAGTTCGTGGACCTCTGCCTCGACCCGCGGCGCGTCTTCGTCGTCGGTCACAGCCATGGGGCGGTTGGGGCGGAACGCTTGGCGTGCGAGCCATGGGTCCGTGCCGTCGGCGTGAGCTCCTACGGCCGCAACATCGACGACCACACCGCCGCGTGTCCGGTACCCCACCCGGTTCCGCTCATCGCGCTGTGGCCGCTGAAGAGCCCACTGCATCCCGTGGACGGCGGCGACCCCGCGGGCTGCCGAAAGAGAACGACCGCGATTGCCCCCCTCAAGGACATGGAACAACGCTTCGCGGATGCGCGCGACTGCACGTCGCCGCCGGCCACTGCCAGGGCGCAGCCCGGCGGTCGCTGCGCGGAATGGTCGTGTCGGGTGCCGTACGTGAGCTGCCACCTCGATGGAGGGCACGGCTGGCCCAACACTCCAGGGAGGCGCGCGGGCGACTTTTCCTTCGGGATGCAGAGATACTTCGAACGTTGCAGCGGTGAGCCGGCGAACTTCGAGTCGGCCGCAACAATCTGGGGTTTCTTCGCGTCGCTCGATCAGTAGCGGCTGCGCATCCGCTGCAGCGGCTCCGCGAGACAGTCCGGCATCGGGGCCGACCAGTGACGGCGATCGCCCGTCACGGGGTCTGCGAGCTCGAGGTCCGACGCGTGCAGCGCGAGACGGTCGAGGCCGTAGCGCTCGTAGATCGCCCGGTTCAGCGCGCCCTTGCCGTAGTTCGCGTCACCGATGATGGGGTGATTGATGTGCTTGAGATGGCGCCGAATCTGATGGAAGCGGCCCGTTTGCGGCTTCGCCTCGACCAGTGAAAGGTGGCGCGGCTCGGTCTCGAAGACCTCGATGCGCCGAAACGTCGTGCACGCGTCGACGCGTTCACCCCCCTCCGAGCGAGGGACCGCGCTGTCGATGACGCCGTCGTCCGGCGCGACCCCGCGCACGAGCGCGACATACGTCTTCGTCACGTGTCCGGTCTGGAACGCAGCCTGCAGCGCCGCACACACGGCCGCCGATTTGGCGAACAGGATCACGCCGCTCGTGCCACGGTCCAAGCGATGAACCGGGCGAGGCGTGTCGCCGGTGTACTCGCGGACGAGGTCCACGAGGACGACATCGTCGCGCCCGATGCCGCGGTGCACGAGCAGGCCCGACGGCTTGTCGAGCACGAGCACGTCGCCGTCCTCGTACAGCACGGCGAGGGTCATGCGAGGAAGTGCTGCACGATCGCGCGGAACTCGTCGGGCTTCTCGATCGGAATCGTGTGACCGCAGTCCGCGACCTCGACGTGCTCGCCGCCGCACATCACGGCCAGCTCCCTCGCGCCGTCGGCCGTGACGAGCAAGTCCTGTGCGGCGGAGATGACCAGCGTATCCGCCCGCACGCCGCGGGCGAGCGTGGCGAGGTCTGGGTGGCTGATCATCGCGTCGAGCAACCGTTTCACGCCGTCGACATCGTTCCGCTCTACGGACGCCTTGATGATTCCGGCGAGAATTCGCTCCGATTGGGCGAGGTAGCCGGCCCCAAGGATCGAGGGCAGCGACGCCCACGCCATCGCCTCGAGCCCACCGCGCTCGAGCACTTCGCGCCACGAACGCACGATCGTGCGCGCCAGCGCAGACGGTGAGGCGCTCGCCGACACTAGAACCAGGCGGCGCAGCCGGTCGGGGTGGCGGTTGGCAAACTGAAGCGCGACGCGCGCACCGTGGCTGAAACCGACGAGATGAGCCTCACCGACATCGAGTTCATCGAGCAACGCCGCGAGGTCGTCGGCGTGCAGCTCGAGGGTCAACGGGTCGTCACCAGCCGGTGTTCCGCCCTGCCCGCGCGCGTCGTACGTGATCACGCCGTACTGCTGCGAGAACGCACGGCCGTGGGAGCGCCAGTGCGCCGTCGACTGCGTCATCCCGTTCAGGAACACCACCGTGGGCCGGGTCCCGTCGAGTTCAAAGTTGTCGTAGTGCAACCTCATCATCGGCGAACCTACGTGGCGAGCGCCTGCTCGATGGGTTCGCGCAGGCTCTCGGGAGTCTCTTTGGCACCGAAACGCGCAAGGATCTGACCATCGCGTGCCACGAGAAATTTCGTAAAGTTCCACAGAATGCGTTTGGAGCCCAGTGTACCCCGGGCGCCCTTCTTGAGCTGCCGGAACAACGGATGGGTATTGCCGCCGTTGACCTTGATCTTGGTGTGCATCGGGAAGGTGACGCCGTAGTTGAGGCGGCAGAACTGAGCGATCTCTGCGTTCTCGCCCGCATCCTGCGCGCCGAACTGATTGCACGGAAAGCCCAGGACGACGAGGCCCTGGTCGCCGAAGTCCTGCCACAGCTTCTCCAGCCCGTCGAACTGAGGGGTGAACCCGCACGCGCTGGCCGTATTCACGATGAGCAACACCTTGCCCTCGTAGGCCTGCAGGGTCTGCTGCTCGCCATCAATGGTTTCCACCACGGTGTCATAGTCGATCTTGGACATCTCTTCCTCCTACTGCACGGGGAATCGGTCGCCAGACTAGTCGTCGGGCCCCCGTTTGTGAAACCTCGACTGCGCGGCGCCGATTGCGGGAATGGCCCACCCGGTGTATCGGGTTCTGCGACTTCTTTGGAGAAGGCCGATGTCGAGCTTCTACATCACGACCCCCATCTACTACGTCAACGGCGAGCCCCATCTCGGGCACGCCTATACGACGATCGTGGCCGATGCGTTTGCGCGCCACTATCGACAGCGGGGGTTCGACGTCTTCTTCATGACCGGGACCGACGAGCACGGGATGAAGGTGCAGCGGGAGGCCGAAAAGCTCGGCGAGACGCCGCAAGCGTTCGTCGATCGCATCTCGCAGCGGTTTCGCGACCTGTTCGACCGCCTCGAACTCAGCCACGACCGTTTCATCCGCACGACCGAGAAACAGCACCACGACACCGTCGTGCAGGTCGTGGAGCGCATGAAGGCGAACGGCGACGTGTACCTGGACACGTACGCGGGCTGGTACTCCGTGGCCGACGAGGCGTTCTACGACGAGTCCGAAATCGAAGACGGCCGTCACAAGGAGTTCGGCTCCGCCGTCGAATGGGTCGAAGAGGCGAGCTACTTCTTCAAGCTGTCGGCCTACGAGGAGAAGCTGCTCGCTTGGTACGGCGACGACGACAACCATGTGCGGCCCGATTCGCGACGCAACGAGGTCCGCTCGTTCGTGGCGGGCGGCCTCAACGATCTGTCGATCTCGCGGACGACGTTCGACTGGGGCATCCAGTGGCCCGGTGACCCCGAGCACGTGCTGTACGTGTGGGTGGACGCGCTGACGAACTACCTCACCGGCGTGGGAGGCTTCGACGACGAGGAACTGTTTCAGAAGTACTGGCCGTGCGACATGCACCTCATCGGCAAGGACATCCTGCGCTTCCACGCCGTGTACTGGCCGGCGTTCTTGATGAGCGCCGGGGTCGAGCCGCCCAAACAAGTCTATGCGCATGGATGGTGGACGATCGAGGGCGCCAAGATGTCGAAGCGCGACGGAAACTTCGTCGATCCCTTCGCGCTCGTCGACGAATGGGACCTCGACGTCGTGCGCTACTTCCTGCTGCGCGAAATGCCGCTCGGCAACGACGGGGACTTCTCCAAGCAGCGCGTCGCGGAGCGGAACAACGCCGAGCTCGCGGACAACCTCGGGAACCTCGTGAACCGCGCCCTCGCGATGAGCCGCAAGTTCATCGACGGGACCGTGCCCACGTATCTCGCGAGTGAGGACGAGGACGACGTCGCCCTGCGCGACTCCGCCGCGGAGACCCTCGCGCACGTGACCGCGTTCATGGACGCGCGCGAGTCGCATCGCGCGGTCGACGCCGTGATGCGCCTGTCGTCGGACGTCAACGGCTACATCCAGAAGGCGCAGCCGTGGAAGCTCGCCAAAGATGAGGCCAACGCGGAGCGCGTGGCTCAGGTGCTGTACAACGTGCTGGAAGGGATTCGCTGGGTCAGCGTGCTCGGCGCGGCATTCCTACCCAAGACGTCCGCGCGTATCCTGTCGGCGTTTGGCCTGTCCGGCGACGCGGCGATCTCGTTTGAGAGCCTCGAATGGGGCGGACTCGAGCCGGTCGACCTCGCGGAGGTCCCCGTCCTGTTTCAAAAGTTCGAGCTGAGCAGCTTCATCACGGAGGCGGAGATGGACGAGAGTGAGGGCGAGGATACCGACCCCACCGACGACGCGGCAGACGACGAGCACACCGCACGTGACGTGTTCATCAGCTACGACCAGTTTCTGGCCGTCGAAGTGACGGTCGCCAAGATCCTGACCGCGGAGCTCGTCGACGGAGCGGACAAGCTGCTGCGAATCACGGCCGACGTCGGCGAGCCGGCCCCCCGCCAGATCGTGGCGGGCATTGCGAAGAGTTTCACCCCCGACGAACTCATCGGGGCTCACGTTGCGGCGGTCACGAACCTGCAACCGCGCAAGATCTTCGGGCTCGAGAGCCAGGCGATGCTGCTCGCGGCGGAGCGTCCGGATGGCAAGCTGGAGCTCACGCGTTACACCGACGCGATCGCCCCCGGGACCCGGGTGTCCTGATGAACTACCAAGACGACATCGCCATCATCGGCAACGCGGACGCGCGACTCGCCGAGCTCCTGCATCAGGCGATGAAGTCGCCCGACGGCGAGCGGTTGTTGTTCGAGGCGTTCTGGGATCCGTATCCGCCGCTGCGCCATCGCGCCGCCGACGAACTCGCGGACTTGATGTCCGACTCGATGGCGTTGCTCGTGGCGCGCGTCGCGGCAGGCGACCTCGACGGTCTGCAACTTCCGCTGCCCGTCACGATCGAGGTCCGTCGCACGGCCGCCCTCGCCGCGCGGACCGATTCGCTGCCCGCCGGCGCGCAGGACTTCCTGCTTCACGCGTTTGCGGACCCGGACGAGAACCTGCGCTACCATGTGTTTCTGGCGCTGCATCGCAACGCGGACCGCGACACGCTTCACGGCCTGACCGAACGCGGCCTCAGTGACGTGGACGCTGGTGTGGTCGTCATCGCGGCGCAGGTCGCCGCGGAGTACCACTTCGAGGACCTCATTTCGGAGGTTCTACTGTCCTTCCAGCGGCTCGATGGCACGGATCGTTTTGCCGTCGCGGCGGCGCTGTCCGAGCTCATTAAGCCCGAGGCGGCCCCGGCCGAGGTCGTCGAGGCCTTGCTCGACGGTTTGCGAAACGAGCGGACGATCGCGGCCGCGTGCCAGGCGCTGGCGCGCATCCGGGCGCAGCGTGCGGTCGCCCCGCTGAAACGGGCGATGGGGAGCTTCCTCGCCCACCCGCTGAACAAGGTCGAGGCCGCCGCCGCGCTCGTCGCGCTGGGAGACCAGGACGGCGCCACCTATCTCGAGCGCATGCTGACGGGCCGCCGCAAGGACACGCGCGGCTACGCGATCGAGCTGATCGCGACCCTGGGGCTCGAGCAGTACCGCCCACAGATCGAGGCGATCGCCCGCTCGAGCGAGTATCACGCCGATACGGCAGTAATGGCCCTGGCAAACTTTGGTGATTCCCGCGCACTGGAGCTGCTCGGCCAGATCGCGCGGACCCATCCGGACCCCGAGATTCGGGAACTCGCCGCGGAGACGTCGGCGGCGGACGGCTCGGTCAGTTCTTCTTCGTAACCAGAAACTCGCTGGCGGTCATCGTCGGCTTCTTGCCGCTCCACGTGATGCTGTAGGTCGCCGCGACCTCGGCGGTGTAGCCGTCGAGCTTCGTCGAGAACTCGCGCGTCGCCTTCATCATGCAGCGCTCGAGGTCGCGATCGCTGGACACGACCAGGCGCGCGAACGACCCCGCCTCTTCGAGTTTTGCGCGCTCTTCGTCGGACTTCACGAACATGTTCGAGTCGACGACGCCGGCCGGCACGTAGCTTCCGCGCAGTTCCCCGGATTTGCGCAGCTCGAACCCGATACTCAGCGAGGTGTAGAACTCGGGGCGGTCGTACTTGCCGACGCATGTCGTCACGACCTTGAGCAACTCTTTGTCGACGTGAGCCTGCAGGTCCTTCTGCTGCTCCTCGCTCAACTCCATCTGCGACGGAATCAGGACCGTATCTTGAGCGGAGGCCGATAACGGCGCCCCGACGAGCAAACATGCGCACATGCCCACGATCTGTCTCATCTTCATCATCCTTTCTCCGGAGCCGGGACCGCGCCGGCAATACGTCGCCGACCGCGTTCCGTGAGTTCTGCCCACAAGGTCGCGCCTTTCTCGACGCTCGGCAGGACGCGTCCGAACACGCCTTTGTCCGCGAAGACAATGTTGACGTGTGTCGTCTCGAACTGCCGCATCAACGCCGACTTATCCAGCTCGGCGGGCGACGACATGTAGATCTTGTGCATCATCGGCGAGCAACGGTGCACCCACAGAATCTGCTTCTCGCGCAGGCCAGCCTGCTTGCGGGCGTCCACGTCTTCGGTCACCGACGTGCGCGCCGCCTCGATGTCCCGCATGACCCGTGAGTACATCTGTTCGACGAATTCCATATCCCCGGAGATCTCCAGCTCAATCCCTCCGAGTCGAAATTGAAACTGGGTCGAATTTTCGTCGGACATCCAGTATTCTCCCAATGGTCAAACAGACGGCTCCATCTTGCCCAGTCGCCATCACCACTTCAAGGACAACCCGTGAGAGCGTTCGACGCCGCCGGCGTGATCGCGGTCGGTGCATGGTTGTCGGTCGTGGGCTACTTCGTCTACGACCACTACGTCGCCCCGCAGTCGCACACCCTGGAGGGGGGCGCCATCTTCCGCGAGGGCGAGAGCTATATGCTGCTGACCCGCGAAGATGCGGAGATCGGCTACATCTACGAATCGCGGACGCAGGTAGCGGAGACCGATAGCTGGCTGCTGGAGTACGACCTCATGATGAACGTGTCGCTGATGGGCAGCGACCAGTACCTGCAGACCAAGATCAAGGCGACGGTCAATCAAGCGGCGCTGCTCGAAGAGTTCAGCGCCGCGATCGAGACGGCTGGCACGACGTTCGAGCTCAGCGGGAAGGTCGAAGACAGCGTCGTCACCATGTCGATGGACCTCGCGGGGTCCACGCGGACCCAACGCATCGAGCTCCGCCAGGCACCGCGGCTGTCGAACAGTGCGCTCAATGAGCTGGTGGCCAACCCCGACCTGAAGACCGGCATGACGTTCGAGCAAGAGTACTTCGACCCGACGACGATGGGCATGACGTCGATGACGTTCGAGTTCGTTCGCGAGCACCAAATCCAAGTCTACGACGAGCAGATCGACACGTTCCACTTCCGACAGCTCGTCGGTGGAACCGAACTCGACGCCTACGTGGACAAGTTCGGCGAGGTGCAGCTGCAAGAGTTCCCGATGCGGATTGTCGGCGCCCGCGTCCCCACGGTCCTCGGCCGGTCGCGCGCCCAGGCGATGCGCAAGAAGTACGAGGAGCGCGCCAAGAACCCCAAGAAGAAGAAGACCGGCGACGAGCCACCGGACCTCAGCCTCGAGGCGACGATCGGCTTGCTCAAGGGCGGCGACCTGTCTGGGGTTCGCACGAGCCTCTACCGCATCACGCAGATCCCCGACGGGGTGGTGTTCGACCTCGATTCGCAGCAGCAGCGGGTGCTGAAGAAGAACGAGCACTCCGCCGAGATCGACACCGCCGCACGTTTTGAAGGCGACGCCGGACCGCAGTTCGAGGGCGACCAGTACTTGGCCCCCGATCTCCGCGTCGACTCCGATTCCGACGCGTTCGGTGAACTGCTCCCCAAGAGCATGCCGGAGACCGCGACGATGAAAGCCGAGGCGATCGCGCGAGCCGTCCGCAAGCGCCTGAAGGTCAAGCCGGAGGTCGGCATCCAAACCGCCTCGGCCGCACTCGCGGCGGGTCAAGGCGATTGCACCGAGTTCGCGCTCGTCCTCGTCGCCGCACTGCGCCACCACGGCATCCCGGCGCGGTTCGTCAGCGGCGTGAAACTCGATGACGCCCAGAGATTCATCCTGCATCAATGGGTGCAGTACTGGGACGGCCAGCGATTCGTCGACATCGACGCGACGTCGACCACGATGTTGCCAGGCATCGACCAGATTCAGCTGTTCACCCATGGGGCCCCCGACAAACCGGAACTCGCGGCGATCATCGGACAGATCAAGATCGAGAAAGTAATCGCCGACGAGCCCGACGTGGCCGACGGTGACCCCGATAGCGATTTCAACTGAGGACGCATGGCTGCAGACAGAGACGGGTCCATCGTTTCCCTGAAGGGACTCGCAAAGCGGTACGGCGCGTTCACGGCGGTGGACGGCATCGATCTCGAAGTGCCCTACGGACAAGTATACGGCGTTCTGGGCCCCAACGGGGCGGGCAAGACGACCACGCTGCGCATGATCACGGGACTGCTGCAGCCCAGCGCCGGCACCATCACGATCGATGGGCATTCGCTGGCGGGCTCGCCGATCGAGGCGAAGTCGATCGTCGGGTTCATCCCCGACCGGCCCTACGTCTACGACAAGCTCACGGCCTACGAGTACCTGAACTTCGTCGGCGGCCTGTACCAGCTGACCAACGCCAAGATCGCGCGCCGCATTCGAGAGCTGCTCGACCTCTTCGAACTCGCCGAATGGGCCGACTCACTGATTGAGAGCTTCAGCCACGGCATGAAGCAGCGGCTCGTCTTCGCCGGCGCGCTGTTGCCGGAGCCCAAGGTGCTCGTCGTCGACGAACCGATGGTCGGCCTCGATCCCAAAGGCCACCGCCTCATCAAGACGCTGTTCCGCACCCTGACGGACCGCGATGGCATGACGATTCTGCTGTCGACGCACACCCTCGAGGTCGCCGAGGAGATCTGTGACTGCCTCGCGATCATCAACCACGGCCGCATCATCGCCCGGGGCACGATGGCCGAACTGCGCATGGAGTCCGGCGAGGACTCCGGATCGCTGGAAGAGGTCTTCCTGCGACTGACCGAAGAAACGCGCGGGGAGCGCGCCGAGGCGGTCGCGGAGCGGTTTGGCATCGGCGACGGGCCACGGCCCGAGCCGGCACCCGCCGTCGCGACGGCGGCCGCTCCCACCGTGAAGCCGACCGACGACCACCCTGGGGACGCCGCATGATTGTCCGGCTGCTCTGGGTGAAGTTCCTGATGATGAAAGGCAGCCTGCGTTCCACGCAGGAGAGCCGCCATCGGGTCCCGGCGTTCGTCGGCCTCAGCCTCGTCTTCTGGGTCATGCTGTTCAGCTCGTCGAACAAGGTCGTGACCGAAGCGCTCAAGATCCAGCCCGTCGGCGAGCTGCTCGTCCAGAAGCTGCTCTCGATCACGTTCCTCGTGTTCCTGGGCCTGCTGATGTTCTCGAACATCGTGACGGTCTTCTCCACGTTCTACCTCGCCGACGAGCTCGAGTTCCTCATCACGAAGCCGGTGCCCAAGGACTCGTTGTTCACGGCGCGCTTCATCGAGTCGCTCGCGCAGGCCTCGTGGGTGGTGTTCCTGTTCGGCGCCCCGATTTTCTTCGCCGCCGGGGTCGGCCTCGGCGCCGGCTTCGACTACTACATCGTGCTGGTGCTGATCCTCTTGCCGTTCGTGATGATTCCGACCGCCATTGCGTCGATCTTCGCCTTGGTCGTGACCAATATCCTCGCCGCGAACCGCACCCGCGATGCGATGCTGTTCATGGGCGTCGCTGGATTCGCCACGCTGTTCGTGATGATCCGGTCGATTCGCCCGGAGCGCCTGCTCAACCCCGAGAGCTTCTCGTCGATCGGCGAGATGTTGCGGCTGCTATCCGCGCCGACCAGCGTGTGGCTGCCCAGCGACTGGTGCATGGACATCATCGTCCCGCTGCTCTACCAGCGCAGCTCGGTGAACATGTGGTCGCTGTCGCTGCTCATCACGACGCCGCTCGCCCTGTACTTCGTCTCGGCCTGGTTGCACCGCCGGTTCTACTACCGCGGCTTCTCGAAGGCGCAGGAAGGGCGCCACGGCCAGTCGCTGATCACGCAGATGCGCGACTGGGCGATGAAGCGCACGGCCAGCGCGCGACGAACGCTCGAGGAGCGGCTCGTGAGGCTGGAGTCGAAGCCCGATCAACGGGCGAGCACGATGCGCGAGCTCGTGCGTAAGGATCAGCGCATCTTCCTGCGAGACGCGAGCCAGTGGTCGCAGATCCTGGTCGTCGTCGCGATCATGGTCATCTACCTCGTCAACTATAAGTACTTCGAGATCGCCGCCGATGAGCGGCTGCTCGGCGACGTGGGCCTGTATTTCTTCAACCTCGCCGCGTGCGGCTTTGTCGTCGTCGCTCTCAACGGGCGCTTCGTGTTCCCGACCGTGAGCGTCGAGGGACGCAGCTTCTGGCTCGTGCTTCAGGCGCCGATCTCGCTCGATCGCTTCCTGCTCGGCAAGTGGCTCGGCGGTGTGGCGCCCGTACTCATCGTGGGACAGGTCCTGATCTGGGCCTCGAACCTCCTCGTCCTGCAGAACCCGGCGTTCATCGGGCTCGCGAGCGTCATCATTCTCGCGCTGTCGTTCGGCGTCTCCGGCATGGCGGTGGGGATTGGCGCGGTGTACCCGCAATTCCACAACCCCAACGCGGCGAAGATCGCGTCGAGCTTCGGCGCCGTGATCTACATGATCCTCGGCATGTTCCTCGTGTTGTCGGTCCTGGTGTTCTCGTTCCGATTCACGATGCACTTCGGCACGGCATTCGACGCCGGGTTCGGCAAGACGCTCGCGCTCAAACACTACTTCCTCTTTCCGTTCGCGCTCGTGTTGCCCCTGGGCGTCGGCTGGTTCTCGATCCGCCTCGGTGCGGCATCGCTGCGGAAACGGATGTGACCGACCCCGACGTCGCCTCGACCTCACACCGGTCCGACGTAGTTCTCGTTACGGCCGCGTGGTTCGTGCTCGCGCTCGTCGCGGCCGCCCTCCCCTTGCGCAACTGGGACTACTGGTTCCACATCACCGTGGGGCGCCTGCTCGACGTGCATCACGCGATCCCGGCCACCAACGTGTTCGGGTACTCCGCGCCGCCCACGACGTCGGTGTTCCTGCACACCTGGATCGGCGACTACTGGCTCTACTCGCTGCATGAGTTTGGGGGGCTCGTCGCGACCGTGCTCGCCCGAAACCTGTGCGCTCTCACCGCATTGGCGCTGCTCGCGTGGTGCACCTATCGCCTCGGCGGGCGACACGCGGTGGCCACGTCGGTGCTGACGCTCGCGGGCGGTCTGGCGTTCTTCGCGATCAGTGGGTTTGCTGGTCCACAGATGTTCGTCTGGCCGCTGTTTGGGCTGCTCGCGGCGATGTTCGTGGCTTCGCGGTCCTGGCAGCGGATGTGGCTCGTTCCGGTCGTGACGGTCGCCGCGACGGCGTTCTGGGCTAATACCGCGCCCAACTTCTGGGCTCCGGTCGCGCTGGCCGCGGTGTTCGCGGGCGTCGCGCAGTTCACCGGAGATCCGCGCCGACGAAACTGGTACATCGCCGCGGCGCTCCTCGCGCCGATCGCGATGCTGGCGACGCCGCTCGGGACTCGAATCTTCCTCGCGTTGCTCAACGGTACGGGCAGCGAGGCATGGCTGCTGCTCGCCGCACCGCTCGCGCTCTCCCCGTTGGTCGGCGCCGCGCCGCGATTCGAACGACGGATCCCGCGACCCCCACAGATCGCGGCAGTGCTGGGGATGGCGTGCGTCGCCCTCGCCGTGCAGCCCTGGTCCGATGCACACAGCTCGATTCCCGCCGCCGTGTTCGGGGACGCGGTCCGCCAGACGGACCCGCTCCGCGGACTCGGCCCGTCCAACACGCCCGTCGAAGCCGTCGAGCTGCTGAAGAGCTGGGGCAGTCAGCCGCACGTCTACGCGGCCCCACACCTCAGCGGCTACCTGCTCTACGAACTGCAGAATCCCCAAACGCCATCCGCGATCGTCTGGTCGGTCCCCGACCGCGCAGCCAGCGAGGAACTCGCCAAGACGGAGCGCGCCATGCAGACCGATCGCGAGATTCTGCGCGGCGTGTTCCACCAACTCGACGTCAAGGCCGTGATCGTCACCCCCGAGCTCGGCAAGGTCGGCCAACTCATCGCCAGCGCCCCAGATTGGGTCGCCGTCGGAACCTGGCCATCCGGTACGCTGTACATTCGCGAGCGCGCCCACTGAGCTTGCTACGGTCGGCTCGATGCCAGTACGGTGGCGCGGTGCCTCGACGTCTCGCACATCTGTGGTTGGCCGCTCTCGTCGCGATCCTCGCCTTCACACTGCCTGCCCCCGCGACGGCGGACGATCCGTCCCTCGCCTACCGCACGATCGAGACCCCGCACTTCTGGGTGCATTATCACTCCGGGACCGAGGCGCTGGCCCACAAAGTCGCCGTTCTGGCGGAACAGGCTCACGAGACGCTCGTCCCGCTGCTGGACTGGACCCCGCGCGGCAGAACCCACGTCGTCGTCAACGACAAGATCGACACGGCCAACGGCTCTGCGACGGTCTACGGACGTCGCCAGATCAACGTCTTCGGGATGCCCCCCGAGTCCGATTCGGTGCTCGGCTTCTACGACGACTGGCTGCGGGTGCTCGTCTATCACGAGTACGTACACATCCTGCACCTGGACACCGTCCTCGGCATACCGCCACTGGTGAACAAGGTCATCGGCCACCAGTGGATTCCGAGCCAGACGATGCCGCGCTGGTACATCGAGGGCCTCGCCACCTACTACGAGAGTGCGGTGACGCGCGGCGGCCGCGTCGACAGCTCGCTGTTCAAGATGTACCTGCGCACGGCGGCCCTGAACGGCAGCTTCCTCGACCTCGGCGCCGTGTCGGGCCTGCCGGTCGAGTGGCCCTCCGGCAGCGCCGCCTACCTCTACGGCGGCTTCTTCCTCGACTACGTCTTCGAAAAGCACGGCGCCGATCTCGGGACACGCTTCAACCACGTGTACGGCCGGCGCGTGCTGCCCTGGGGACTCAACCTCATCCTCGACGATCTCTCCGGCGAGACGTTCGACGAGTTGTGGCGGCAGTGGACAGCGACGCAGTCGGCGCTCGCGCAGGCCACCCGCCTGCGGATCCGCGCCGAGGGCGAGACCGCGATCCGTCCCGTGACCGTGCACGGCGGCAACAGCGGATTCCCGCGCATTCGGCCCCACACCTCGGAGATCTGGTTCTTCGAGTTCGATCACGAAACCGCGCCACACTTCAGCTCGATTCTGTCCACGGGCGCGAACCGCACCCGCGAGTTCGAGGTGGAGTCGTCGAACGGCCCGTTCGCCTTCTCCCCCGATGGGGCGGAGCTGATCTTCACCGAGTCCACGATCTGGAAGTCCACGTACCGCTACCTCGACTTGTTCAGTCGCACGATCGACAGCGGCAGCACCCGCCGATTGACGTGGGGCGAGCGGGCGCGTGAGCCGGCCGTGTCGCCCGACGGGCGCAAGCTCGCCTACGTCCGAAATCGCGGCGGCACGATGGAGCTCGTGCTGCGGAACTACCGCCATCCCAGCGGCGAGGCGCGCGTGCTGGTCGGCGGCGTCACGACGCCGAGTGACGATCCGAGCCACTGGCAGCAGATCGCGACACCGACCTGGAGCACCGACAGCCGCACATTGGTGTTCAGCTGGTGGCGCGCCGACGACGGCAATCGCGACCTGTGGGCCGTAGACACTGAAACCGGTGAGCTGACGCGCCTCACCGACGACTTCGCGATCGATATCGACCCCAATTTCGGTCCCGACGGCCTCGTGTACTTCGCGTCGGACCGCAGCGGGATCTTCAACATCTACGCGCTCAGCCTCGACACGCGCGAGATCATGCGCGTCTCCAATGTCGTCGATGGCCTTTTCTCGCCGCAACTCGCCACCGATCAGCGGACCGTCTTCGCATCCACGTACGGGCCGCGGGGCTTCGACGTGGCGAGCTTCAAGCTGCCCGCCATCGGACTGCCCGCCGAGCCCAGCATCATCGACGCGTTGCCCCCGATTGAGTACCCGGTGATCGACACGTCGCAGTTCGAGGACCGGCCCTACACTCCTGCGCGATGGCTCGGCCCACTACTGCTGCAGCCCCAGCTCGGCGTCGTGACCCGCGGCGCCGGCTTTGGGGGTGCGCTATCGGGGTTCGACCCCGCGTCGCACCACCAGTACCAACTCGTTGCGGGCTACACGACGGGCCGCGAACTCGAGGACCGCAGCACCAACGCCGCCCTCTTGTACGGCTACAGCGGGCTGCCGATCGGCATGTTCCTGCAGGGCGCATTCCGCGACAACCCGCGCACTCGCGGCCTGTTCGTCGAGAGCCGCAACGTGCCTTACGTGCAGCGGCAGTTCACCGGACGACTGTCGCTGAGCTACGCCTTCCGCGAGCTCGTCGACACCCTGTCCTTCAGCGTCGCCTACGAAGTCGACCGCACGATGTTCGCCCGCGAACCGGAGGTCACCCACGACCCCGCCGACCTCGAGCCCGTCTACCCGCAGCAGGGCTGGTTCAACGAGCTCAGCGTCCGCCTCAACTACACGAGCCGCGAGTCGTATCCGCGCTCCGTGACCACCGCGAAAGGATGGGCCGGAAACATCTCCCTCGCGGTGCAAGACCCCGCCCTCGGCAGCGACTTCCAGAGCATCACGTTCGGGTACGGGTTCGACGCCTTCATCCAGAACCCCATCTGGCCGCGGCATTCGTTCGGGCTGCTACTCGACGGGGGCCTCGTCGTGTCCGACCTCACGAACCCCAGACGCTACGCCGTCGGCGGCAACTCACCGCAGGACGTCTTCACGAGCATCGTGCTGCAGCAACAACGCCGCACGTTCGTGATCCGCGGCTTCGAGCCGGGCGCCCGCTCCGGCTCGCAGTTCCAGGTCCTCCAGGCCGCCTACCGCTTCCCGATCCTCGACCTCGACCGCGGTTTCTCGACGGTCCCCGTGTTCCTCCGCCAGCTCAAAGGCGCCGTCTTCATGGACAACGGCACCGCCTACGACGGCTTCCTCGCCGACGCCAAGCTCCTCACCGGCTTCGGCGCCGAGCTCCTCCTCGAATCGATCTTCGCCTACTACCTCTCCGGCAACCTCCGACTGGGCTACGCCCGCGGCCTTGGCCCCGACGGCATCCACGAGCTCTACGCCATCTTCGGCGGCGGCTTTTAGCGCGCGGCGGCTGAGCCGCCGCGCGCGGTGGCGAGCGCTTGGCGGCTTCGCCGCCGCGCGCAGGTGGCGAGCGCCGGCGGCTTCGCCGCCGGGCGCAGGTGGCGAGCGCTTCGCGCATGTGGCGAGCGCTTGGCGCTTCGCGCCGCGCGCAGGGGCGCGATG